>JAOZFI010000029.1 GCA_027491395.1 Thermoproteota archaeon
GCTTATCACATCGGATGACATCGTGTATTCTAGCTGTATACATTATATAAACGCACGGGAAGGGGCATGAACGGGGAAAAAGCTGTATAGTCCGAATCTCGTGTAAAGATAGCGTAGCCCAGCCTGCTGGCCACATCAACCACCGACTTATCACTTATACCTCTGAGCCTAGATCCTGAAGCCTTACTGCCTCAACGCCCTCTCTGCGCAGGAGGGTAAACCAGCCTCTCCGGTACGTTCTCGTCAGCCAGAAGTGTCAACAACCACAGTTACCCTCCTGACCGCCTCGCTAGCGAATCTCAATGCCTCATAGATGCCTTCCTCAGGAACATCTAGGTCCTCGGCTACCTCTTGAAGGCTCCATCCAGCTGCGAGCATGTCCAGCACGTCGTCCACTGTCACGCGAGTCCCTTTGATCGTCGGTTTTCCTCCCCGCCTATCCGGCACTACCTCAATCCACTTGTAACCAGGAATTAGTGTTATCGCCGCTCCTAAGATATCCTTCATGCAGCTAACTTAAATTAAACTGCACGACTCGGCAAGCGAGGTCTGTACCCTAGCAGAATTCCCCTCTTAAGTTAGACGGGCCTCTCGTATGCTTCCTGTCCGTCGTGGTCAAGTTAGGGTTCCAGCTGTGTAGCTAGAAATAGGGGAGGACATCATATGGCCCGCGAGCGCGTATCTCCGTCGCGATATGCCGAGCGAGCCCTCCGCTCACCCCTTCCTTTAAATCCGCGCGCGGATTAGCCTCTCCCCTAGCTCTGGATCCGAAGAGGATTAGGGCGGACCTGGACCATCTCCCGATGAACTCCCTGGAGGCTTCCTCCTTAATCTTAGGCTCCTCATAACTATCCTCAACAGATTGGATGAAACTTAGGATCACCTTCATGCACCTCACAGTTCCCTCCGCCTCCTTCTCTGTGTAATCCTTAAGCTTGGATTCTGGATATCTGGCTCGAAGGTAATGGGCTTCAAACGAGGCAGCGCATCTCATGACCTCCTCGCTAGTCTCTTTACCCTCCAGCTCGAGAATGATGGAGAGAAGCTCGGTGAGGAGGTGGATGTAAAGCTTGCTCCCCGTCCTCTCTATTATGAGGCCCTTCAGATAGAGCTCCACCGCCTGATGGGCCTGAGAAAAACCACATCATGCTACCCTCCTCTAACTCGGATTCAGCCCCCTCCTGAATCCTTCAGCCTTGACCTTCCATATCCTGCTGATGTTCATCAGTAAATGCGACAATAATGTCCTAAAAGGGTGCAGAACGCCATCTATCTCATGCAGGGGACATTTCATGAGCCGCGCGAGTGGAATCCTGTAAGGATCCCCAGTTCTCGATTCCGTTCTCCATGATCATCAGGGTATCACCACGATCCCAGTGAGCTCCTCCATCCTGTCCCCTCTCTTCACTATCTCCCTATCTAAGGTCGCGAATTCCCCAGCTCCCATGAGGGAGGCCGCGGAAATGTGCAGCAGATCGAGAGTTTTGAGCCTGAGCTCGCCAGCCAGCGCGTAGGACCTCCTGAATGCCTCCTCCCATTTGATTTCTACAATCTCGGCTCCGCTGACATCTATCATGTATTCGACTAGGGCCTCGAGCTCCTCCCCTGAGACCTTAACCGTCTTGGATACGACGCTGTAGAGTTCTGCTCTCACCAACTCGGATATCACGGCATCCTCACTCAGGAGCTTGATCGCCCTTTCATGATTGGGATCCTCATCGTTGGCAGCGGAGATCACTACGCTGGTGTCCAAGTACCTCATTCCCTATCCCTCAGCAGGTCGTCTAGGGTGGGGAGCTTATGAGGAACTCCTTCCACCCTGTACCTCTCAACAAGCTTCATGACTCTCTTTTTCCTATCGATCAATTCCCTGACCTCCTTGAGACCCATCCTCATTAACAGGTTGGCCGCTTCGCTCTTGTTCTTGGCTAGTTTCAGGGAAATCAGCTCTTCAATGACGCTCATGATCTCCCTATCTACTCTCAGCGAGAGTGTCTCCACAGTCCCCCTACCTTAAATCCCTAACCTAAATCGTAATAAATGCTTGTATCGTAACGTATACATGTGCATAATGCTATATACTGGCAACAGTCCCGATATGCCTAAGGGGACCCTCCCGCATCTATCTCAGCCTAATCCCTAGAATATACCGAGAACATGAACAACGTGCTGCGTGTCATCCCCACGATCCACGTAGAATCTATCAAGGAGGTCCAAATTCCCCTCGATACGCGCGAGGAATGGCTTCATATGAATTACCTCAAGCCCAATAACCATTTCCATAGGGGAATCTCGTTGACAGTGCATCTTCCCTCAGATAAGGTCCTCTCTCCCTTCCAGCTGATCACCGTCACCTCCCCCCTCCTCAATTCCCTGCAGGCTTCCAAAACCTTTCTCAGATGGCTTTCATCAAACTCGTAGGCCACCTCAAGGAGTTCAGACACCCTACCAGCTCTTTTGACCAGGAAGTCGACCTCCTTGCCCGACCTCGTTAAGTAGTAGGAGATCTCCTCCCCCGGACCTTTTGCCCTCCTCAGCAGCTCCAGGAAGACGAGGTTCTCCATCCTCCTCCCGAGGTCCATTGGCCTTACGAAGAGGTTCGATACGGCCACATCAACCAGGTACATCTTCTTCTGAGAGATCCTCCTGACCCTCTCCGAGTGTGAGAACCTTTGGATCGTGAATATGAGGAAGGCCTCCCTCATATATTCAGCGTAGTTTATGAGTGTCTTGGTGTCCACATCTATCCCCTGGGCCTTCAGGAGCCTCCTCAACGAGTTCCAAGTGACTAGGTTCGAGTAATTCGATAGTACGAAGTAGAATACGTCTTTGAACTCGCTGAGGCTCCTTATCCCGTGCCTCTCCACTATATCCCTGTAGAAGATCGTTTCGAGGAGTGACACCATCTTCTCCCTCGACCTGAAGAGCCACACCTCTGGAAAACCTCCCCACTTTAGGTAATCCTCTAGGAGGGACCTGATCTTCCCTAGCTCCCTGAAAGTGATGCCGGAGACACCGGCCACTTCCCTGAAAGATAGGGGAAGGAGCAGCTTGGATGTGTAACGGCCCCTCAGCTGAGTCGGTATCTCGGACGACTGGAGGGCTGCGGAGGAACCGGACACGTAGAGGTGGAAGTCCTTCACATCGTGCATCCACCTCAGTTTCCTCCCCCAATCAGGCCAGTCCTGGATCTCATCTAGGAAGAGATGAACCCTCCCCTCCGGATACTCGGCCCTGACCAGTTCAGCGAACTCCCTGGCATCCATCCTCCTCACTAGGGGCTCGTCGAAGGGAATGTACAGGGCTTGATCCCCACTCTCCAGCAATTTCTTGACTTCCTTTAGCATCAGAAACGTTTTTCCAACTCTCCTAGGACCCAGAATGGCAACAATGTCGGGAGAGTGGATGGGTAAGCTGAATTCCCTCGGTATCTCCCTGACGTACTCCAAGGATCCCAAGTACTCGCCGGTCACTTCCTTCAGGATGCCCATTGTGGAGTAGTACTCCACATGTATATATAAAAAATGTGGAGTACAATTCAATAGATATGGGGTGATACAGCGGCGCACCCCGTAGGTGGCGGTCGTATCGACGATAGGTAAGAGGAGAGCGTGTTAGAGGCCGAACCACTCTATCGTCCTCCTCAATCCCCTCTCGAGGTCGATGGACGGCTCCCATCCAAGCCTCCTGATCTTGGAGATGTCTGCCCTGCTCCTCCTTATATCCCCAGGCCTAGGAGGGGCGAACTCAAGTCCGGTGTCCATTCCGGTGAGAGAGAAGAGCAGGCGAGCGAGCTCCAGGATGGAGATCTCCCTCCCAGTCCCCACGTTGTACACCCCGGTGGCATCGCTCTCCAAGGCCAGCACCACGGCCCTGGCCACGTCCCCGACGTAGACGAAGTCCCTCGTCTGCTTACCGTCTCCCTCGATCCGGAGGGGCTTCCCCCCCTTCAGCCTCTCCAAGAACTTGTAGATGACACCGGCGTAGGGCCCGGGCTTCATGTGGGGACCGTAAACGTTGAAGAACCTGAGGGAGGTGACCGGCAGGCCGTAACTTCCGCTGTATCCGAGTAATATGGACTCCCCAGCGAGCTTCGTGGAACCGTAGATGTTGGTGGGATGGACCGGGTGATCCTCGCTCACCGGCAAGCTTTTGGGCTCGCCGTAGACGGCCACGCTGCCCGCGTAGACGACCTTGGCGTTTTCCCTCCTGGCAGTTTCTGCCACATTCAGGGTTCCCTCCACGTTCGTCCTGAAGGTGTCCAGGGGTTTCTCCATGGCCTCCACCGCGCTGACTATCGCGGCAAGGTGGATGATGGCATTGACGCCCCTAGCCGCATTTCTAAGGGTTTCGAAGTCCCTGATATCGCCCACCACGAAGGGAACTGCGATGGAAGGCTCGATCAAGTCGAGGGAGATCACATCATGGCCTCGGAGCAGCAACTCCTCTAGGACGGACCTGCCTATGAATCCCGAGCCTCCAGTCACGAGGACCTTCATTCACATCTGGCCCCCTGACGAGAGTATCTTAAAAGCAATAGCAGTACCCAACCATCTCCTTCCAATTACGATCGCCAAGAAAGCTCCTCAACACAAGATCCGGTGTGTTGTTTGTGAGAGGGTTACCAAGGAGCACTGCCCCCGAGGTCGAACAGCCCAGACCAAGCAGTTTCTACTAGGAATTTATAATTAGTAAATTCGTCATCTCACTAGATGGGCGAGAGGGAGGTCGTGAAGGTCACTAGGAAATACCAGGTTACTATACCCGCCAGCGTGAGGAATAAGGCGGGTATTAAAGAGGGAGATCTCGTCGAAGTCTCCTACGATGAGAGGGAGGGAATCATCAAAATTTCCCCGTAAGGCGCAAGCGCCTCGCCATTAGGATCGGCAGGAGCGTAAGTGTGGAGGAGATGGAGAAAGCGGTGGAGGTGGCGCTGGATGAAGCCACTTCCCCCTGATACCAACGTATTGGTATACGTATACGAGACAGTTTAGGACGGTCCCCATCACTAGGAGGCCTCCGAGATAATGAACTCGGCCAAGGTGATCATCATACCTTTGCACTTCATGCTGGAGAAGGTAGAAGAAGAATACCTGAGCGATCGCAGGGTCAGGTACGTGATTGAACCTCCTGAAGCGGTGCTTGAGGCTCTAAAGTGGCTGAAAGGGGAGTCGTGTCGTGACCTGAACGACTTCCTGATATTATCGACGGCTGTTCGCTATGATGCGGTGCTGGCCACATACGATGAGGATTTGAGGAGGGAAACCGGACTTCTGGGCGTGAAATTAGCTCCCTGAGCTTGTGAAATTCTCCCGGAACGAGCCTCCTCAATATTGAATAGCTAAGGCCGATGGTCGATGGAAACCTAGCATGCGATGGGCGAAACAGGATCTCTCCCACCCAATCAGCCCTCAGAGCTCTCCGGTGATATCTTCACGTTTCTCTCCCTTGAGCTTGGATGAAACACGAATCGCAGAGCTCTAAACCTATAAATTCTGAGGTTCTCTCCTTGATTTCAGGGCAAGTTCAACCAATTCCTCGGGTCTCAAGAGCTGGATTCCCTCCACCTGCGGTCCTTCCCTCGCGATCACTACCTTCTCACACTCCATAGGCACCTTATCTAGGAACCTTCTCACATCTCCGCGCGCGGACTAGCTTTGTTCTGGATTAGGGGGTGAGGAGGTGAAGGTAGTCCAAGAACTCGATGGGCAACCTCTGAAACTCGTCGACAACCACCGTTACCGGTTCCCTAAGGAGCCCTGTCAATTTCTCCCTGAAAACAGGATAAGCTAGGAGCTCGCTTTCATGAGCGACGACCCCTCCCTTCATGACGAAGAAGTAATGGTCGTAATCGAGCATCCTCCTTACCATGAAGGTCTTTCCTGTCTTCCTCCTCCCGAATACTAGGAACCACCCGTCTCCCTGAGGAGGGCAGCCTCACTTCTAGGAATCGCGATTCCCATAACCGTGGTTCCTTAAATATTTTCGGATCCGCGCGGGCTGAGAGGAAGTCACCGCAAAGCTCGTTTTCACGCTAATGATCCGATGCCCGTTATCTGAGAGTAGAGCCTCAATATCCTCTCGCCCACCACCCTCACGTCGTACCTGCTCCTGACCTCCCTCTTGGCTCTCTCGACGAGGTCCTCCGTTCCCGATACGAGTCGATCTATAGCCCTTTTCAGGGTTCCGGAATCCCCGGGGGTGTAGAAGAGGGCCATATCGCTGAAGAGGAGCCTGTGAACCGGGATATCGGACAGGATCACCGGAGTTCCCAGGGCAGCGGCCTCCAGCACAACCGTCGGGAACCCCTCACTCCTCGAAGGGAGGATCAGAGCATCGGCTCCCTTGAAGTAGGGAACCAGGTCCCTCCTCGGCCTCCTACCAAGGAACTTCACCGAATCGCTGGCCAGCCTCCTGAGCTTACCCTCAAGAGGACCGCTGCCTATCAACCAGAGGCCAACGTCAAGCTCAGATATCTCTTTCAGGTCCAAGAGGAGCTGGTCCAATCCCTTGGCCTCCACGAAACCGCCAACGAAAAGCAGCTGTATTTCATGCTCCTTCTCAACGGGATCGGCTTCCTCACCCCAGCCCTCTAACTCTCGCACATCCACGAAGTTCGGGATGATCTCGATCCTGCTGGAGGGAACGCCCATTGATTCCATGTAACTGGCATCAAGTTCGGTGAGGGCAATGAATCTGCTAGCCCCTTTCAGCAGGAGAAAAGAGAATCTCTCGTGTATCTTGGCTAGGAACTTTGATAGGCCGGTGTAGTAGGCTCTGCCATGGAGGGTGATGACTGTCCTGTCCTTGGGCGAGAACGGGTACGAGAGTAGAGTGGTGAAGGTGTAGAGGGAGTGGAGGTGGACCACATCCGCATCCTTAACCAGCTTCCTGAATTTTAGGGGAAGTTTAAGGGAGAGGGGGTTCCTCAATGGCTCCGCCAATGCCCTGAACCTGATTATTGTGATACCGTCAGTGGTCACCTCCCCGTTAGGGCTGGGTGAGGTGGTGAGTACGGTGACGTGATGGCCCCTGCTAGCTAGGTATTGGACCAGCTTCTGCACGTGATACTCTATGCCTCCCGGATGCGGAGGGAAGCGATGCGACACGTGTATTATCCTCAGCGGGATCCCCGAGCCTCTATGACCGATGTGCTAAAAAGTGATAACCAGCAGCCAAGCTTCGATCATTTTAGTGAGTTGCCGCC
>JAOZFI010000054.1 GCA_027491395.1 Thermoproteota archaeon
CTTCTCACAGGTAACTTTATAATAAGGGCGGAATTCGAGCCCTTAAGGTGAGTAGTGTGCGTTACCGGAGATTCCTTCTTTGAATGAGAGCATCTCCAAGGTGGTTTTGGCCTACTCAGGCGGTTTAGATACGACGGTCGCCATAAAGTGGTTCACCGAGCAAGGGGTCGAGGTAGTCACATTCACAGCCGAGATCGGACAGGGAACCGATCTGAAGGATGTGGAGATGAGGGCTTACGAAGCCGGCGCCATCAAGCACTATGGCTTGAACTTGGTGGACGAGTTCGTCAAAGATTATGTGGCCCCAGCCATAAGGGCCAATGCCAAGTACGAGGGCGAGTATCCCCTCTCCAGCGCCCTCTCCAGGCCTCTGATATCTACCAAGCTGGTCGAGATAGCCGAGAAGGAAGGTGCAGATGCGGTTGCGCACGGTTGCACCTCCAAGGGGAACGATCAGGTGAGGTTCGACATAACTGTAAGAGCCCTAAATCCCGATCTCAAGGTCGTGGCGCCCACCAGGATATGGCGCTGGACTAGGCAGCAGGAGATGGAGTACGCCAAGTCTAGGGGATTGAGGATACCGGAAAGCCACAGCAAGTACTCGATAGATCAGAACCTCTGGGGAAGGAGCATAGAGGGCGGTCCGGTCGAGGATCCCTGGAACGAGCCACCCGAAGACGCTTTCGAGTGGACGGTCTCCCCGGAGAAGGCCCCAGACCATCCCGAGTATTTGACACTGGGGTTCGAGGAGGGGCTCCCCAGCTCTCTCAACGGAGAGGTGATGGGTCTGAGCGAGCTCATAGTTGAGCTGAACTCCTCGGCCGGGAAGCACGGTATAGGGAGGATAGATCACATGGAGAGCAGGATCATAGGGTTCAAGAGCAGGGAGGTCTACGAGGCCCCCGCCGCTGTGGTCATCCTGAAAGCCCACAAGGACTTGGAGAAGCTGGTGCTGACTAGGAGAGAGCTTCAGTTTAAGGAGCTGGCTGATAGGGAATGGACCAACTTGGTTTACGAGGGGCTGTGGGGCGACCCCCTGAGGGAGAGCCTCCAAGAGATGATCAGGAGGATGAACGAGTTCGTCACAGGGGAGGTCAGGTTGAAGCTCTATAAGGGAAGCGCGGTCGTGGTGGGTAGGAAGTCCCAGTATGCTGCCTACAGCCTAGAAGTCGCGGGATACGACGAGGGCTGGTATCCCACCGACGAGGAGGCTAGGGGCTTCATACAGGCCTGGGGGCTTCACACGCTCATGGCGAGGGCGGCGAGGAGAGGTGTATCGAAGGTCGGGATTGGGTGATCAGCCGGACTGGCTCGCCGAGTTCACCTCATCCTTGGATTCAGATAGAGTTCTATTCAGAGCAGTGGTGCTCACTGCCTACGCTCACTTTTTCCACCTGCTGGAGAAGGAGGTCGTACCGGAGGAGGCCTCCCGAGTCCTGATATGGTTAAGGAAAGCCCTAGAGAGTACTGAGGAAATACTCTCAGGGAATTACGAGGATGTGCATGAGGCCTTGGAGGCTTGGCTTCTTGAGAAGGCTGGCAAGAATGCTGGCTGGTTGGCCTACGGTAAGAGCAGGAATGATCAGGTCGCAACGGCCCTCAGGCTGGCCCTCAGATGGAGGCTCATTGGGCTGCTCTGGGAGCTCAACAGGCTGAGGGAGTCCCTTCTAGAAGCAGCTGAGAAGCACCTCAACGTCAAGATACCCCTCTTCACGCACCTCCAACCAGCCCAGCCATCTCTGGCCTCACATTACCTGTTGTACGTGGAGGGTGAGATCTTCCACCACTACAGGATGATATGGCAGGTGTTGAGGGAAGTGGTGGATCTCTGCCCGTTGGGCTCCGGTCCTGTAGCTGGAAGTTCGGTTCCGTTGGATAGGGGGAGGCTTGCGGAACTCCTAGGTTTCTCAGGAGTTGAGAATAACACCCTACTAGCCACTGGAAGCAGGACATTTGCTTCCCTCTCTGTAGGCCAGGTAGCCAGCCTGATGGTCGTCCTTAGCAGGGTAGCGGAGGACCTGATAATCTGGTCGACACCTCAGTTCTCCCTAGTTGAACTGCCGCAGGAGCACATCTCGACCAGCAGCATCATGCCCCAGAAGAGGAACGCGGTGACCCTAGAGCTCATAAGGGCGAAGGCCGGAACCGTACTCGGATCTTTAGTTTCTCTACTCACGGTCACTAAAGGGGTTCCCAGCGGGTACAATCTGGACCTCCAAGAGGCAAATCTCCACATGTTGAAACCTGTTGAGGAGGCCACGTCCTCAGCTAGAGTATTAGCGGACCTGATAAAAGGTATCAGGTTCAAGGAAATCGTCGTACCCGCTACGCTGGCTCAGGACATTGCTGAGAGGCTCGCTAGAGAAATAGGGATCACGTACAGGGAGGCCCATTCGCTGCTGGCCTCGACCCTCAGGGAGGTAGGGTGGGACCTGCTCAAGGCCGCTGATAAGCTAGGAGTGGACGTCCCCAACGTGGAGGATGTCTTAAGGGAGAGAGGGAGAGGTGCTCCTAATCCCGAGCTGGTCACTAAGGAGATAGGGTCAAGAAGGAGATTGCTGAGGGAGGATATCGAGAGACTCGCATCCTACGAGGAGGAGAAGGTGAAGGCCGAGAGATCCCTCCTTTCCATGGGTGTGAGGGACTAACCTGCCGAGAGTCCCTTGAGATCCTGATCCAGCTCCTCCTCTATCAGGCTTATCTCCTCCAAGAGCTCCTCGACGAGGACTGGAGGGAATGCCTTGACATAGGATAGCGAGTACACTTCAGTCAGTACCTCTTCAAGCTCCCTCAACATCCCATCCACATCGCCTTTCTCGAGGAAGTACTCATCCAAATCGACATAACCCTCACCGAAGGCGACGACCGGAATAGTAGCCCATGTAATCCCGCCGTTACCGTTTTCGACTCCGCTGGGAACTGGTAGGAGTCCATTGGAGGTGAAGGGATTGAATACGTATATTTTGCTAGTCCTTCCCCTTCTCTCTAAGAGTCCCGCTAGGGCGACTGAGTTCACAGGTATCTCGTCAAATAGAGACCTACTGAACAGGTCGCTGACGTAGTACAAGGAGGGAATCACCGCCACCCTCATATCCTTGAGCGTTGGGATGACCTTGAGTACCTTCTCGGCTATTCGAACCGCCTCCTCATCACTCAGAGGCCTGAGGGGCACCTCGTTCATTAGTACGGGGATGCACAGGAGATCTATGGCCTCTGGTATCATGTTCACTCCTCATGCGGAGGCTCGCTGCCTTTAATTAAATGTTTATCGCATCATAAAGGTAATTCTGATTATAAATTGAGGAGGAATGGGTCAAATTAGTCCCTAGTCCCTTCCCTCCCACTCCCAAGTCTCGGGCTTGCTGACCTCGAGAGGACCGTTGAGCTGCGGTACCTCGGTCAGCTGGAAGATCGCGGTTGAGGTGAGGTTCCCGTCCGTTATGGACACCTCGATCCTCACCAAGTAACCCTCGGTCGTATCGAAGTAGAACTTTGTGGTCATATTAACATCTGGCTGAGGATAGCTAGCGGTGAAGTTAGTGTAGTTGACCACTGGGTGGGGCCCCCAAGGCATGTCCACATTGGTTATCCCGTTGTACTTCAGGAAGATCTGATTCCCTCTCCCCAAGTTGAAGGGCAGGCCTATGGTATCCACGCCCATTAGCTCCTTGGGCATGGCCACCAAGCTGAAGGGCACATCATAGCATTGGACTGTTGGGGCCGTCTCGTTCATCGGGCACAGGTGATAAGCTGGCCAAGAGAAATCATTCACCTTGACGGTCCTATCTGCCCTCTGAGTCTCTACGCTCTTGTTCCCGTAGCTCATTACTATCCTGAGTTCCTGCTTCAGGACGCTTCCCTTACCCACGGAGAAGGTGAGCTTGTCGATGGAGGCGTATCTTTCCTCGAAAGAGGTCCCTCCCGCCATCTCAGCTAGTAGATAGAGACCTAAGGCGAAGAGGACCGCTAAGATCACTACCACAGATACTAGAAGTTTATTCATTGTGATCGGTAGTGGAGGCGACTATCCCAATATATTCTTATTGGGCTAGGAGAGGAGCCATTCGTTACCCAAGTAAACCTCCAATCCTTGCTCCTTAGCGACCTTGACGACGGCCTCCTCAGCGAACTCCCTCCTAGTTAGGGGCAGGTCACTGGCGAAGTGCTCTGGATGGAAGGCCAGCAGGACGTATGGAATATTCACATCCAACGAGGCTAAGAACTCAGCTATCCCCATGATCTCCTCCAGATCCACGTAATAGGGAACCATCAACGTGCTCACAACTATCAGGGGAGGATTCTCCCTCTTTTTGGCAAGCTTCGCCGCCGTCTTCAGGTTCCCCAACACCTTGTCCTTCCCCTTCACTCCGGTTAGGGCCTCGTACACGGAAGGAGTCCACGCCTTGAAGTCCACTTTAACTATCCCCCCGCTCTCAAGGGAGGCCTCGGCCATCTTCAGGAATATCCTCGGATCTTGAAGTCCATTAGTCTCCCAGCACAGTCTCTTGAGCCCAGACGCCGTATCCCTGACCTTCCTGTAGAGCGAGAAGAGCTGGGGCGTCCATGGGCTGGGCCCCCTCCGAAGGCGCATATACAGGTAACATCATCCCTCAAAGCCTCCCTGAGTAGTGAATTAAGTGACATAAGGGGTCTTCCCATGGCAGCCATCCTCCTGTGCTCCGCGTTCTGGCAGAAGAAGCAATCAAGGTTGCATGATCCGTAGAAGACTGCCAGATTGTACCTCCCAATTTCCAGGCCGCATGTATCTGTGACTTCAGGATAACCGCGGCAAGTAGCTGCGGGACATACCGGGGTGGCGACGCAGTTGGTGGGAAGTGGATCCAAGTAATAGAGGCCCGTCGCTAAGTTCCAGCTCCCTGTCAGTGGTCTGAGCCCGTTCCTGTTGATTACGGTTCCGCAATACCCCCTCTCTCCCTCATTTAGCTCGCAGCCGTTAACGCAGAGTGGGCATTTGAGCATTCCTCCCCTCGGGAGATGTGACGGGAGACCTATGGAGGTTCGCCATTTCTCCCTCCTTCTCCTCACAATCTCCAAGGATTCTGGCCTCTCCCTGAGGCACTCGAGGCACACTGAGAGGGATTGGCTGATCCTCGAGCTACCGCAAAGCTCGCACCTAGTCATGACCCTAGCACAACCCTCCTCGTGAACCCATTAACTATGACGGTCCACCTGCCTTCAGGTAGCGGGCCGGCAGTTATCCTCGTCTCCACGACGGCTAGGCACTGTATGCAGGCTTTGTAACTTCTCTCAAGGTCGATCACGATTCTGAGCACCCTGTCGTCTAGATCCAGCTCGTACCACTGTACCACATGCCTGTAGCAGGGATTAGGCGCGCCTTCTTTGACTAGGATGAGGAGGTCGTTATAGCCCACCGCCACTGTGATGTCCCTTCCTGCCATCGATCCACAGGAGGCTGAACTGCTGACTCTGAGCTCAAACAAGTCCTTCTTTCCCTCAGACTGAAGTGAGAGTACTGCCTCCCTTATCCGGGAGGGTAGATCCGAGGAGGCGAAGCTCTGAGCGGTCTCACGCGTATCATTCCTATCGACTCCGGCGATCACGAGCAGAGGCCTGTCCAGTGGGAGCTCGTCCTCTACTATCACACCTCCCCTCCTTCCCTCCTTCAACCTCAGGAGGAGCTTCCTAGCATCATCCTTCGGCATGTAGATCTTACTGACGTAACCGGAGCCGGGACTGAGGGGACCTCCGAGAACTATGACCGCGGGATAGTTCAGGGTCCTAGCAATCTGCTTGGGATCGGTGGCATCGAGCCAGACGGCCCTCAAACCCACCCCCTCGAGGGCCTCGGAGATCACGTTGAAGGAGAGGTTCCTGTCTATCTCGTTTGAAAGCACGGCCACCTCATTGCCCTCTACGGAGATCTTAGCGCCTTCGCTCTCGCATCTCAGGGTTTCCTGCTTCACCTCGAGACCCTTCTCCTCCTTCAACCACTTCACCAAGGCGGCGGGGGGTATCATATTATCGTAGCTCTTAACGGGATTAGAAAACTTATCCAAGTCGACGAGACCAGCTGAAGCAAGGAGCAGCTTCATCAACTTGAGGGGAGAATCGGAAAGGCTCTTATCCGTTTCGACGAGGACCAGCGACTTCTTGTAACCTTGGTAAACGTAGCCATGGAGTACCCTCCTGCCCCTCCCGGTCAGATCCCCGAGTCTCACCTCCACTCTCTTGAGCGTGAGGCCTTGAACCCTCTCCTCTGAGATGACGAGCTTTAGACCCATGTCCTTGAAGGCGTGATAGACCTGATCCAGCTTCAGTTTACCCTTGTAGATGGCACCCACCGCGCCACCGGTGGGTATGCAGGCACCAATCGGGATGAGCGGCAGGAGGAGGGAAGCAATCAGTAGAACAGTGACGAGAGGTTTCCTCATCTGGAATAATCACTTGAAGGCCTTAAAAAGCGTTTCAAGCTGAAAAGTAGGGGGAGGTTGGTTTAGGAGCTTTTTATGTGATCTATGAGCACCTGCGTGTACTCGCTGGCCTTCAACGGCTGGACTCCGGGCATGTGCCTAGCCAAGTCTTGAGTGACCTTCTTCTCCGCTATTGCCTTCCTTATCGCATCCTTTATGAGAGCACTGGCCTCCTTCCATCCCATGTACTCGAGCAAAAGGCAGCCGCTCAGTATTTCAGCAGTCGGGTTGGCCACATCCTTGCCAGCGTACTTGGGAGCGGTACCGTGCACGGGCTCGGCTAGGGCCATGTAGTCACCGGCGTTCATGCCAGCTGCCATGCCTATCCCGCCAACTAGGGCATTGGCCTCGTCGCTTATGTAATCGCCATTAACGTTCGGGGCCACTATTATGTCGTAGTCCCACGGCCTAGTTATTATCTGCTGGAGCATGTTGTCAGCTATCCTGTCGTTCACCAGTATCTTGCCCTCGGGCATCTCCCCATTGTACTGCTCCCAGAGCTCCTGCTCAGTCACTACGTACTCCCTAAACTCCTCCGTGGCGACTTCATAGGCCCAGTTCCTGAAAGCGCCCTCTGTATACTTCATTATGTTGCCCTTGTGCATGATGGTGACGGGGCTCCTTCCATTCTCGATCGCGGACCTCATAGCCTTCCTCATGAGCCTTTTGGTGCCGAATATGGAGATGGGCTTTATCCCTATACCAGCGTCAGGCCTTATCTCCACGCCCAGCTCCTCTTTAAGGAAATTCCTGAGCTTCTCAGCCTCCGGACTGTCGTAAGTCCACTCTATCCCCGCGTAAAGGTCCTCGGTGTTCTCCCTGAATATCACGAAGTCCACCTTATCCGCATGGCAGTGAGGAGCAGGCTGGCCGAAGTACTGAACAGGCCTTATGTTGGCGTAGAGGTCCAACTTCTTCCTCAGGGCCACGTTCAGGCTCCTGAATCCCGTGCCCACAGGAGTGGTCAGGGGGCCCTTCAGAGCCAAGACGGTGTACCTTATCGCTAGCACCGTATCTTCAGGTAGTAATTCCCCGTAGAGCTCCATGGCCTTCTCTCCGGCATAAGCCTCCCACCAGACTATCCTCCTCTTACCCCCGTAAGCCTTCTCTATAGCCGCATCCATCACGGCTCGGGCTTGACTCACGATCTGGGGACCTATGCCATCGCCCTCTATATACACGATAATTGGATCATCGGGGACGACCAGCTTGCCGTCCTTAACCGTTACCTTCTCGCCCTCCTCGGGCAGCCTGAGCTTCTTGAACTCAGGGGGGCTCTCGAGTATATCCACCAAGGGGGTCACCTCCTTGGAGGCCCGACGGCTCAGCTTAAAAGTTTGGACGCTTAGATAGTTGAACGGATGATCTACCAATAGAAGGTTTTTGGTGAGCTCTCTAATGAAAAAGAATGGGGAAGGATTAGAAGACGAAGCTCTCCGTCTCCAAAGATCTTCCAACCACTTCTAGCTTGTTGGTGGGTATCTTCTCCCCGCCGTATAGATCGGCGTAAGTCTCCCCGTACAGTAAAGCGGCAGCGATCCTGCCGATCGCATCTCCCTTGAGTATCCCGCTTCCGCTGGCTCCAGTAGCCACGACCATGTTGGATCTCCTGAAAACTACAGGATTATGATCGACGGAGTTCAGCATATAGAGGCCGGCCCACATGTTGTCCACTCTAGCTCCCTCAAGCTGCGGAAAGTACTTCACCATTATCGGGTAGATGTTGTCGTAGTAGTAGTTTTCCTCGGGCTCCTCATCCGGGGTGAAGGGCCTTATCTCGTCCGAGAACCCGAACCAGAAGGTTCCATCCCTCCTATCTGCCCTTATGTAATGGCCGGTCGGGAGGAAGGTGAATGGGAGTATGCCCTCCTCGTTAAACCCCTTCGTGTTCAGGAGGGCTTTCTGAGCTTCAGTCCTAGGCCTGAAGGTGAATATCTGCCTCTTCTTCGGCTTGGAAATGCAGTCTATACCTAGGGGATCGAGTAGGAGGTGGGTCCATCCGCCTGCAGCTATCACGAGCTTCTTCGCGGTTATTATCCCCTTGTTCGTCTCCACGCCGGCGAACCTCACCTTCTGCCAGGCTCTAGGCTCTCTAGGGATGCCGAGCTTGATTTCAGGCTCTACTATTATCCTCTCCACCTTGGTGTTGAACTGGAAATTCCCTCCCATTTCCTTGATTCTGTCCCTATAGTAGTAGGCGAGCTTGTCAGCGTCTATGTATCCGCATTTGACACCGAACAGCCCGTAGTCCACGTTCTTCACTCCTAGGATCTCGGCTTCCTCATCTCCGTCGAACTCGTAGTTCATCTCGAGTATCTTCTTCAGTTCAGCCCTCCGGTAGATCTTTAGGGTCCCCTTCTTCTCCAACGTGTGGGCTACGTCAGCTATCTCCTCGAACTGGTCCTTGCTCCTCAATATGAGGTAGCCCACTAGCTCCATCCCCAAGTCGTAACCCTCCTCCCTCTGGATGTGGAGGTAGAAGTCGACGGATGTGTCGGATAGGAGCCTGTTGGTTGAAGAGGTAAAGAGTCCAGCCCTGAAACCTGCAGCACTCTTTGCTGTAGCCCCCTGACCCACATCTCCCATTCTGTCGACGATGAGTACGTTAGCTTCGGGATCTCTACTCAAAACGTGATAAGCGGTAGCCAGCCCCAAGATACCGGCTCCCACAACTAGCACATCGGCCTCCAAGGAGCTTCACCTTGTTCTCACGAAGGAAAAAATGAAAAAGTTATCCTGATTCGGTAAAACGGTGTTACCATTGGTCGTGAGGGAGAGCTTCCCCCTCCTCCCAAGTTGGACCCCCGTAGTCATGTATTCTATACTCGTACCATTTGCGCTGATCTTCCTGTACGGACTCTGGAGAATCTCGAGGAAATTCGAGCTAGTCAGGGCGTTGAAGGAGCTTGACCTTGGAAAGCTGAGGAGGGGTCTTATCAGGGTCTTATCCCAGAAGAGAGTTCTGGAGAGGAATAGAGGATTTTTTCACGCGCTCCTCTTCGCAGGAACCCTCGTCCTGTTTCTAGGCACACTCACGGTGTTCCTCGAGACGGACATCCTCGAGCACCTCGGTATCAGAATACTCTTCGACGGGACCTACTCAGCCTTCGAGCTGATAATGGACAGTTTCGGCATACTCTTCCTAATTGGAGCTCTTTCATTCTTTCCCACTAGGGATAGAGAGGGGAAGGTCCTCCTGCTGGGGCTCCTCTATATAGGGTTGACGGGTTTCCTTCTAGAATCAACTAGGATCTATGTCCAACCTAACGCCGCCAGTCACTACTCGCTCGTGGGCTACCTGCTCTCTGGAACTGTCGGTCCCCTCATTCTCCCCTTCTACACGGTCCTGTGGTGGAGCCACGCTCTTCTAGCTTTCTCGATGGTGGCCTACCTGCCCTACAGTAACCTGCTCCACTCCCTCACCGCCCTCCTCACCTCTTCCTTGGAGGAGGAGATCGTCATATTTCCGAAGGAACCGTTCAAGCTGCAGGAGTTGGAGGATGTCGAGGAGATCAAGCTGGGTTTCAAGGAAGCCTCTGAACTTCCATGGTATGAGAAGTACATGCTCGCCGCCTGCGTGAAGTGCGGGAGGTGCACCGACTCTTGTCCCGCCAACATGACGGGCAGGCCCCTCTCACCAAAGGATGTGGTTCAGGGATTGAAGGTCTCACTACTGGGAGGCACTTATGAGCTGGCTGAGGATGCTGTCTGGTCATGTGTCTCCTGCGGAGCTTGCTCGACGGCCTGCCCGAATTATATAAGCCCGTTCACCTTCCTCATGGAGAGGAGGCGCTCCCTCGTGGCGGAGGGCAGGGTAGACAAGAAGATGGGTGAGCTGCTGAACGGGCTGAGGAGGTACCACAACTCCCTCTCCGTCCCGCAGAGGGGGAGGCTGAGCTGGATCGAGAGCGACGACGATCCCGACTATTACCTGTGGGTGGGCTGCCAGTACTCCTTCGATCCCGTGGGTAAGAGGGTAGTCTCCAAGCTAGTGGATCTACTGAGAAAGGTAGGCATCAAGGTCGCCGTCTTCGGAGATATGGAGACCTGTTGTGGCGAGCCAGCTAGAAGGCTCGGAGAGGAGGGCATGTTCCAAGAGTTCGCTCTCACTAATGCCGAACTCTTCAAGGAGCTTGGGGTGAAGAGGCTTCTGGTGATCTGCCCGCACGGCCTCACCGTGTTCAGGCATGAGTATCCCAGAGTCATTGAAGATTGGAACATAGAGGTGGTTTCACATGTGGAGCTACTGGCGAAACTGGTTAGGGAGGGGCGGTTGAAAGTGAATTACGGTGGCGATCTGACGTTCCACGATCCGTGTAACCTCTCCAGATTTAACGGATTAATAGAGGAGCCTAGAGAGATACTGGAGAGGGTAGATGGATTCAGAGAGATGCCTAGGCACGGAGTAAACACCTTCTGCTGCGGTGCGGGAGGCGCCAACTACTGGTACCAGACCGGAGAGGGGACCATGGCCAAGGAGAGGGTAAAGGAAGCGTTGGGGGCGGGAGCTAGGGGAGTTGTTGTGGCCTGTCCATTCTGCTACGCCATGTTGAACGATGCATCCAAGGGGATGAACTTGGAGGACTTCAAGGTTCTGGAGATAAGCGAACTCCTCGACTAAGCCCCCACTCCCTATTTTCCCTCCGCCGAGAGAGGCCGGCGCGGCTTAGCGTGTCACAGTTATATCTAATCCCGGTCACGCGGGTAGGTAATGAAGGATGCCTGCAGTGGTCGTCGTGGGCATGCAGTTCGGTGATGAGAGTAAGGGGGCAGTGGTGGACTATTTAGCCGAATGGGCGGATCTCGTTGTCAGATATAACGGGGGAAGCAACGCTGGGCACACGGTGGTGGCTGAGGGTCAGAAGTACAAGCTCCACCTGATGCCCTCCAGCGTGGTTCGCGGGAAGAGGGGGATTCTCGGCGCGGGCGTGGCGTTCGATCCCGAGGTGTTCCTACAAGAACTAGAGGACTTGAGATCTAGAGGGAAGGGTGTAGATGTGCTCATATCCCTCAAGGCAACACTCCTTCTTCCATACCACAAGGAGCTAGACGCTGCTCTGACTGGTGGGAGGCTAGGAACTACGAAGAGGGGAATAGGCCCCGCTTACCAAGACAAAATGGCTAGGATCTCGGGCCTCAAGGTCAGCGATCTCTTCAGCTCTAACTTCCCCAAGAGGCTCAGGGACGTTCTGGAGGTCAAGGAGGATGAACTGAGGAGGGCCGGCGTCCTGACTGGCGATTTAGAGGAGTATTATAGACAACTGCTCGAGAGGGCCGATAGCTGGAGGGAGGCGCTGGAGCCCTTCGTGGGCGACGATCACCTAGAGGTCAATGCAGCTATAACTGAGAGGAAGTTCGTCCTCTTCGAGGGAGCCCAAGGGACGATGCTCGATGTCGATCACGGCACCTACCCGTTCGTGACATCGTCCAATGCCATAGCCGGAGGGGCGTGCACTGGAGTCGGGGTGAGCCCCCTTGCCATCGATGCCGTCGTAGGGGTCAGCAAGGCCTACACCACTAGGGTGGGCAAAGGCCCCTTTCCCACCGAGCTCACGGGGGACCTGGCCAGATATATTAGGGATAGGGGAGGAGAATATGGTACCACCACGGGAAGGCCGCGCAGAGTCGGCTGGCTCGATCTCCCGATGCTGAGGTACTCTGTCCTGATCAACGGTATCGGCTACCTAGCGATTAGGAAGGTGGACGTGCTTTCGGGCCTCGACAAGGTGAAAGTTGCTGTGGCTTACGAGATAGAGGGAGAGGAGTACAGGCTAGCCCCTCCCTACGTGGATACTCTCGAAAGGGTAAAGCCTGTGTACGAGGAGCTCGACGGCTGGAGCGTGGAGGATTGGAGTGAGCTCATCAGGGAGGGCTGGGACTCATTCCCCGAGGAGGTGAAGGCCTATGTGGAATTTGTGGAGAGAGAAGTCAACGCAAAGACCATCATGGTCGGGGTAGGACCTGAGAGGGAGATGACCGCCCCCACGCCAGCGTTGGGGGACCTGCTCTCCCTGTGACGGAGATGGCACTAACCCCCTCAATTTATATAATTAGGAGGTGGACCTAAGGAAGGGTTCCAATAGGGAACAAGCTCATTGAGAGGTCTTCTTCTCTAGACTCCCGATTGATTCTCGCGCTCGATTTCCCATCCGGAGATTTGGATGAGCTCCTTAATGGTTTGAAGGATTACGTGGTGGGCGTGAAAGTAGGCTTCCCCCTATCGCTGGCCATCGGATGGGACGGAATAGAAAAGCTAGCAAATAGGCACGAACACTACTACTGGATCGCGGATTTCAAGCTAGCAGATATACCTGACGTGGTCGAGCACATCCTAGGCAGGTTCAAGGAGATGAGTATGGATGCCGCCATAATGCACCTGTTCACTGGGCACAGGAGGTACGAAACCGGACTAGAACTGATTGGGGTTGCGGGCATGAGTCATCCCCAAGCTAAACTCATCAGGGAGAATTTCGTCAAGCTGCTGGAGGAAGCGGAGCTGCTCAATGTCATGGGAATCGTTGTTGGAGCCACCAGACCGGAGATGATCAGGGAAGCGAGGAGAAGGCTACCCGATGTTCTGATCTTCTCCCCAGGCGTGGGATTCCAAGGTGCCAAGCCGGGATCTAGCTTGGAGGCCGGTGCGAACTTCGAGATAGTAGGTAGATCCATTCTGAAGAGCGAGGATCCCGTTAAAGCCGCGAGGAGCATGGTGGAAGCTCAGAGGGTGATCCTTCATGGAGAGCGCTGAGTTGGGGCTAATCCTCGTGAGGAGGGGCATGCTCAAGTTCGGGGATTTCCTGCTCACCTCCGGTCGGAGGAGCACTATCTACGTGGATCTCAGGCCCCTCCCTTCATTCCCGGAGGAGTTCAGAGCTATCTCAGAGGATCTGGCTGGGAGGATGGGGAAAGGGGGGATATGTGGGGTTGCGGTCGGAGGCCTACCCCTAGCCACGGCGGTGGCCCTGCTAACCTCCAAACCCCTGATCTACATTAGGAAGGAAAGGAAAGAACATGGAACGATGAGTAAGATGGAAGGGGTGGTGAGCGAGCGGGAGTACGTGGTGATAGACGATGTGGCCACCACCGGAGGATCACTGAGAAGGGCCGTTGAGGCGGTCAGGGAGGCGGGAGCCGAGGTCAGCGAGGCCTGGGTCGTGGTGGACAGGCTTCAGGGTGCGAGGGAGTCCTTGAAAGAGTTGGGTGTGGGGTTGAGGAGCATTGCGACCCTCCCCGACATAGTCAGGTCCGTCCTTCCCATTCTCTCCCCTGAGGAGAGGAAATATGCGGAGACCTACCTTGAGGAGGTGGGATATTGAGTTTTAGAGGGAAGGATGTTCTTTCCATACTGGATTTCACCCGTAATGACCTGGAGAGGCTGTTCAGAATAGCCTCCTCTAAGTTCGAGGGGGACGAGCTGAAGGGGAAGGTGGTGGCCCTGGCCTTCTTCGAACCCAGCACGAGGACGAGGCTCAGCTTCGAGACCGCTACCCTCAGACTGGGAGGTGGATATATAGGGTTCGATGCCGTTCAGGGTACCTCGATAGCTAAAGGGGAGACTTTTTCCGACACCGTAAGGATGCTCGACGCCTACGCTGATGCGATAATCGTGAGACATAGCTTGGAGGGAGCTGCCAAGCTTGCTGCAGAGCTGGCTGAGGCTCCGGTGATAAACGCCGGGGACGGGTCGAAGAGGCATCCAACACAGGCCATGATAGATCTTTACACGGTCTGGAGGGAGAAAAAAGGAATAGATAATCTGGTGTACGGGGTTTTGGGTGATCTCAGATACGGGAGGGCCTCGGGAAGCTTCCTCAGGGCGCTGAACCTCTACTCACCTAAGAAAGTGTACCTGATAGCTCCCGAGAGCTTGCGCCCGAAGGAGGAGCTCCTAGACACGTTGAAGATGCCTTGGGAGTTCTCAAACTTGGAGGAGGTGCTACCGGAACTGGATGTCCTATATGTGACTAGGATACAGAAGGAGAGGTTCCCTGACCCGGCCGAGTACGAGAGGGTCAGGGGGAGCTACAGAATCGATGCTGCTCTGCTGCTCAAGAATGCTAAAGAGGACATGATAATCCTACATCCCCTCCCGAGAGTAGATGAGATTGCCTTGGATGTGGACTCCACGCCTCACGCTCTCTACTTCAAGCAGGCCGCTTATGGGGTCCCCATCAGGATGGCCCTGCTGAGGGAGGTGGTACCATGAGTGAGGAATTGGTGGTCAGGAGGATAAGTAACGGTACCGTAATAGACCACATCCCCTCCGGAAGGGCTCTCAAGGTCCTCCGCATCTTGGGGATCACGGGGGAGGAGGGCTACATGGTATCCATGGTGATGAACGTCTACAGCAAGAAGCTGGGGAAGAAGGACATCGTGAAGGTAGAGGGGAGGGAACTCAGCAGTGAGGAGGTGAACAAGATAGCACTGGTTGCACCTACTGCCACGATCAACATAGTGAGGGATTACGAAGTTGTAGAGAAGAGGAAGGTAGAGCTCCCTGACAAGATAGAGGGAATATTGAGGTGCGTAAACCCCAAATGCGTAACAAATGCTCCTAGGGAAGCGGTCCATCCATCGTTCAGGGTGATATCTAGGAAGCCCCTTAAGCTGGTCTGCGAGTATTGCGGCGAGTACCTGACGGAGGAAGAGGTCATTGCGCAGCTTGCGGGGACATAGACCCCACACAATAGCTGAAAGCGAGCCCCTCACCCCGAGAGTGAGGAGGATTGTGCTGAAAGGCGAGATCGGAGCGCTGCCCGGTCAGTATGTGATGGTCTGGATCCCCAAGGTGGGGGAAATACCGGTCAGCGTGGCTAGGGAGGGGAACGGGGAGACCTGGCTACTGGTGGCTAGGGTAGGGAAGGTGAGCTCGGCCATCCACTCCCTTAAAGCTGGAGATAGGCTCTGGATAAGGGGACCCTACGGCAGGGGCTACACCACCGAGGTTGAGGGGAAGGTCGCTCTCGTGGGAGGGGGCTACGGCATAGCTCCCCTCATACATCTAGCTGACGCACTCACGAGCAGAGGGGGGGTAAGGATCGAGTTCTACGCGGGGTTCAGGAGCGCGGAGGAAGTGATGCTCGAAGATCTCATGAAGGATCTCTCGGACAGGCTTGTGGTGAGCACGGATGACGGGTCATACGGGCTCAGCGGATTAATCACGGAACACATAGACTATGAGGGGTTGAATTTCGTTTACACTGCTGGGCCGGAGGCGATGATGGTGAAGGTGGTATCCGAGGCGGTCAGGAGAGGAATTGGGGTGGAGGCTTCTCTGGAGAGGTTGATCAGGTGTGCCGTTGGACTATGCGGGGCGTGCGTCCTCGAGCCACAGGGCCTCCTAGTGTGTAGAGACGGTCCTGTCTTCGATGGTGCCGTATTGATGGCCTCCGAGGACTTCGGGAAGTACTGGAGGGATTTCGATGGGAGGAGGATCCCTCTGGGAGCCCTCTCTAGATGAACTGCTCGGATGAGAGGGTGTAATAGAAATGACATGCCTATGTGGTCTCGCGTATCTGCCCTCCTTGGGATTTGAGAGGATCTGTGTCGAGTTCGGGTCCACCATTCTCAAGGTCTCCAAAGCATCTGATGGCCCCTGCACTGAGGTTGATGTCGTACTCCCCGGTTTCGTAGACCTCCATGTCCACATGAGGGGCCTAGGGCAGAGGCACAAGGGAGAGTGGAGGACCGAGTCCCTCGCAGCGTTGCACGGAGGTGTAACCGTCGTGGTAGATATGCCGAACAACGTTCCGAGGGTGGACAACCTAGAAATCCTCAGGAGGAAGCTTGAGGAGGCTGATAGGGAGAGCTACGTGGACTTCATGCTCTACACCGCTTATCCCTTCCTTCCAGATGAGAGCTACGTGGCCGGGGTGAAGCTCTTCCCCTCTGACCTGATGAACGACCTCGATGAGGTGTTTTCAAGGGCTTCGAAGCTGGGAAAGGTAGTGGTGGTCCACGCGGAGGATCCTCTAATCCTTCAGGAGGCGGAAAAGCCGACTAGGGTGGAGGACCACTGGAGGGCCCATCCGGAGCTTGCGGAGGATGCGGCGGTGAGGAGAGCCCTCTGGCTGGCTGAAAGGCACAGCACCAAGGTTAGGATAGCCCACTCCACCCTCCCTATAACCCTGAGACTAGTGCAGGGGGCCAAGGTTAGGGGTGTGGACGCGAGCGCTGAGGTAACGCCGCACCACATCCTGTACAACATCGAGGACTCACCCACTTTAGGCCCCCTGGCCAAGGTCAATCCCCCGCTCAGATCTAAGCCTGTTGTTGAGGAGTTCAGGCGCATGGTCCACGCCGGGATGGCGGACTTCCTAGCCACGGATCACGCACCTCACAGCCCAGAGGAGAAGTCCAGACCCTATGAGGAGATGCCTCCTGGGATCCCTTGGCTCGACCTGATGGCCCCCTTGCTCATGACGATGATAGGAGAGGGAATTTTCCCGGCTGGGGTGATCGACATGTACAGTTCTAGGCCAGCGGCCCACCTAGGGCTGAAGAGAGGGAAGATATCACCGGGCAGCGCTGCTGACCTAGTCGTCCTGAGGAAGGAATCGTGGACGATAAGGGAGGATGACATGTACACTAAGGCGAGGTCCGCTCCCGTAAGGGAGGTGGGGTGGGTCGTGAAGAAGGTTTACCTGAAGGGGAAGCTGGCCTACGATAGTGGGCCAGTGGTGGAGGAAGGATTCGGTTCCCCCGCTTGAAGCACCTCCTCGACGCTGAGTATCCTGAGCGAGTTCGTCTTGGCCCTCCCGTGGGGATGTCCGAACGTCACAACTACGGTATCTTCAATGTCCAACGCCCCTCTCTCCAAGCAGTGGTTAACCGCTTGCCTCACGGCCTCGTCCAAGTCTTGGGAGACGAGGAGGCTCTCGACTCCCCAGCTCAAGGTCAGTAAACCTCTTGTCTTTTCCCTGCTCAGGAGAGCTAGTATTTTGGCCTTGGGCCTGTGCCTCACTACATGCCTAGCGGTGAATCCTGTGTAGGTGAAGCACAGTATGACGGGGCTCTTCAACATCTCGGACGCCTCCACGGCCGCCTTACCTATGAAAGCAGCCTTCGAAGTGAGGGGAAAGTCCATCCTCGGGGTTAGGGAACGCTCAGCGCTCTCTGCTATGACCCTCATCCACCTGACGCTCAACACAGGGTACTTACCCACAGCCGTCTCCGCTGATAGCATGACAGCGTCACTCCCGTCCATTATGGCGTTGTAAACATCGGTTACCTCTGCCCTCGTCGGGACGGGGCTCGAGGTCATGGATTCCAGCATCTCGGTGGCGGTTATCACGGGCTTGGCAGCCTCGTTAGCCAGTCTTATCAGCCTCTTCTGGATCTGGGGTACCTCCTCCAGTGGAAGCTCAACGCCTAGATCCCCTCTGGCCACCATTATGCCATAGGACTCCTCCAGAATTTCCTTTGCGTTCTCAACTGCCTCTCTTGTCTCTATCTTCGCTATTAGAGAAGGAGGATCGTCAGTCAGCGATTTCAAGAACTCCCTAGCTTCTATAACGTCCTCCACCGCCTTAACGAATGAGAGGGCTATGAAGTCTACTCTCTTCTCCACAGAGAGCTTCATGGCTAGCCTGTCCTCCTCAGTAAGCCCCTTGAGGTCGAAGGGCTTAGAGGCATGTACCGACCTCTTGTCCCTTATCACTCCTCCATGGACCACCCGGCACTTCAGGAGGCCCTCCCTGACTTCCTCCACCACCAGCCGGATCCTGCCTTCGTCAATGTACAGCTCATCTCCCTTCGCTAGGTTCTTGAGGACGCTGGACGGTTTAATCTTGATCTCTCCCAAGCCCTCCTTCCCACTGACCGTAACCACGTCCCTCTCCTCTACCTTCAGCTCCTTTCTCCCCATATGGGTTCTAACCTCTGGCCCCTGAAGGTCGGACATTACCCCAACCCTCAACCCCAGTTCCTGAGCTGCTCTACGAACCAAGTCTATGTGGTTGGCCTTCTCAGTTAGGGTGCCATGGGAGAAGTTCATTCTAGCAACGGACATGCCCTCCGCTACCATCCCCTTCACCACCTGTATGGTGGAGGAAGCCGGGCCTATTGTCGCTACTATCTTGGTGCGGGCCATCCTGACCTAGTACAGTGATCCATTAAAAGCGGGCAGCAGAAGCCCCGAGAATCCAATAGTATCTCCGGTCTTATCGCCTGAATAGTTTCTTAGAAAAATTAAAATTTCCTAGAACGAAGGTGGGCTTGATGGGGGTAAGCAAGGTCAGCAGAAAGGGGCTCACCAACATACCCTCGAAGGTGAGGAGGGAAGCTGGAATAGAGGAGGGAGATCTCATGGTATGGGAGGTGGAGGGTAGAGAGGTCATAAGAGTGCGAATCGTGAAGGACCCGCTGAAGCACCTGAAGGGGAAGTACGATGATCCAGATCTAACCTACGACAGAGTCGAGGAGACTACTGATAGGCTCATTGAGAGGGAGATGGATGCCGGTAATTGAGCTGGATATGCTGATCGCCTTGGTCAACAAATCGGACAAGCTGCACAAGGTGGCAAGCGGGCTGTTTCAGGCTATCACCTCGGGGAGGTTGAAGGAAATGAAGTTAGCTTCTTCTGCCCTTCTGGAGTACGAGCTGGTGCTGAGGTCCCGTGGATACAGTGAGAAAGACATTAGGGGAGATATAGAAGCCTTCAAACTGATCCCTAACTTAAAGGAGGCCTTCCTAACATCCGAGGTGATCGTGAAGGCCTCCTCACTCAGAGAGAAGTATTCCCTCACCTACTTCGATTCCCTGCACTGTGCCACAGCCATGCTGTATGATGGTAAAATAGTGGCCTCTGATAACGCTTACGATAATGTTCCCGAAGTGAGAAGGTTGGATCCTTCCTACCTAATCTGATCTGGTAATTAAGAGCACTTGGTCGGAGAGAATAGGTGTTCTTACACGCAGTATCGGCATTGGGTTTTTCCAGGAGTTTAAACTTGGTTGGCGTGAGAGGGGGCCACAACTTACCTGCTCGTGCTCCTTTTTCAGGAATTCCTTCAGGCAGACTCTAGGTTTTCTTTTAGTGATGTATTGAACTCATGGGATCAGCAAATGGTTTGTCTGCGTGGTTAATGGCTGATACGGTGTATTAGGATGATGCCAGTCATGTATGGTAATAAGTAATATTTGGCTCGACAATCCAGTGCCAGATACCCGGAGGTTCAGGTCCGATCTGGAGGAGCTGGCTAGGAGGATAGAGAGGAGGGGGGGTCTACCGGCCGGCAGGCTGAGACCCCTTATCGACAGGCTGACCGACCTCTACATAGCTGGGGCCGTGAAGATAAATCATTCGGCCATGGAGCTGGTGATAGCGGCTCACCTGATCATGAAGGGATATCAGGTGGATGTAGAGGTTAAAGTGAACGACCTCAGATGCGACGTGATGGGCACGAATAAGGGAAAGGTGATAGTAGAGGTGGAGACAGGCTTCGTCCCTCCAGAACATGCCTTGGATCCCGACAGTTTTTGCAGGGCGAGGATAGCAAGCAAGATCGCTAGGTATAGCCAGTATGCAGATATATTCTATTTAGCGGCGCCCCCCACCTATCTGATGGAGATACCCCCTTTCCTCCTTACCCCTCCCCACGCTAGGTCCGAGATAGAGCTGAGGAAGTGGAAGGAATTGCTGGACAGGTACTATAGAAATCCGCCCATACCCATAGAGCTGCTGAGGAGGGCCAAGCTCAATGGGATTCTTGTGACTTACGTAGATGAAGGTAGAGTGATAGAGCTCAGCACCGAGGCCTATCTCAACCTATTTAAGTACATCTAGAGACATAAGCTCTGATTGCAAGACATAAGACGGGAACGATAGGATGACTTCTCAGCATTCAGCCGTTCCGATCTAATCTAAGGACAAGGTAGGAGGATGTGCTATTCTCGTATAGTGAATGCTCTACTTTATCACGGGGAATGTCTTTACCCCGACCTCTGAGGCCACATCTCTCAGTTTTTGATCGAATGTAGCGAGATCCGCTCCCCTCATGACGGCTAGAGCCAGATAAAGAGAATCGTATACCGTAATTTCATACCTCATCGCTATGCTCAGGGCCTCCATGATCAGCTCGCCTGCTGGATATACTTTCATTCTACTCAAGATGTTGAGCAGATCCTCAGCAGCCTTCCTGCACTCCTCTTCATCGAGCTCTCCCCGAACATTTCGCCTCCATATGGCATTGGCGGACTCTGGCAGTGCGAGGTCGAGGGTGCATACCCCTTCACCGCCTAATATCCAGCCCTTGATGGATCTCTCGGCCTCATCGGATCCCTCCTCATCCAGCACCAGCTTAACGAGGAAAGATGAATCCAAGACTTTCATCTGCTCTCCCTGTCCTCTCTGATGATTCGAGCTGAATCCGTCTTTATCTTCCTTTTTCGGGCCTCTTTCCTAGCTTTGTCTATTATCTCCAGTAATTCGTAGTCTCTAACCCTTTCTTCTATGTATTTCCTTATTTCTTTGCTCCAGTTGACTTTCAGCTTCTTCATTTTCTCTTTCAGCTCTCTCGGAACCCGGACTGTGACTACCGAACTCATCGGTATTACGTGATGAAATACGTTTTAAAGAATTGCGTAATGACTAATTGGAATACTAACATTTGAGGTCACTGACTCGACAACGGCAAGGCACTGTGAGGTCCACAGTTAGAATAAACCCGAGAACTGCTTTCGGGGGGGATCCCCGACCTTCCGGCCGGGTTACCTCCGGTCGCCCCTCTCGAGGCGGCCGGAATTTCAGCGGTCAAGGCTAACCCCGACCGCCTACTCCTCCCCTTTCCCGGCAGAGGATACTTACCGGCAGTGACTAATAAACCTTCCGTATCATATTTTCACAAATTTGTTAAAACTTTTTGATTAGGGATGGGAGGGAGGCCGTAGTGTATAGCTGATCCCTCCTGACGCCAATCCAGACCTCTATGGCCTCCTCCACGGCTTTCACGAGGCGAGGCGTGGGTCTGCCTAGCTTTATCCCTGGGCACCTCTGATCGACGTAAACGTAGAATTCGCCCAGTTTGTGGGAGTAGTAGGCCTCCTCACCCCTTCCATACTCAGGATTCCTGTATATCTTGAAAGGCCATATTTTACAGGCGGAGGGCTTCATTCCCAAGCTTTGAAGGTAGCATAGACCCGCTTCATTATCCTCGATGAGGAATGGGCAGGCCTCTCCTTCTCTCTTCCTTATGTACTGTTTCCCAGCAATCGACTCTATATACTGGGGACCGAAGGTGCGGGCTACGGATATTGCTTCATGGGGCTTCAAGGGGATGCGGAAGCGGTAGCAACATAGGCCGCAGGCGTAACATGTGAAGTCGGAGACCCGGCTCCACGGTAGGTACAGTTCGCCCACCTCCCCGGATCTCCCCCTATATCCGAACGGGCTGGTTCTTAAGTGATACCCTTCTCAACGCACACATTTGAGAAAACTCTATTTTATTTTGAATGGGATGCTAGGCGCCATGGTGAGTTTTGGGTTATGTGGTAATTATTGATGATCGTGGGAGGATGGTCTTACCCGTCGAGGCGAGGCGCAGACTGGGCATCAGGAAAGGGAGCAGAGTCCCCCTGAAAGTGACCAGCGATAACCCGGCTGGAACCATAGTTTTAGACAAGCTGTATGAGGAGGTCTCCAAGATCTTCGATGAGAAGTTCAAAGACTGGAAGGAAGAGGATCACGAGGCCTCCAAGATGCTGGAGATTATTCTAGGTGGAGATCATCGACCCAGTTTACCTCGTTGCCTACCTTCGACCCTCCGATCCGCTTCACCCTCATTCCATTGAGATAATATAGGAACTCGGTGAGGACAGGAAGGTCTCTCAGGCTTCTCTCTTGGAGCTAGATTTGCTCATGAAGAGCAGGGGTTTTACATGGATCAGAGGATCAAGATGTGGCACCTGTTGAATGGTGTTATAGACGGATCTCTCGAGCCTCTCTCCCTCAGATATTGCGTTGGGGCGTTCCTCTCATCCAAGGGACTTGACTACTTCGACTCCCTCATAGCCGCCCAATGCCTAGTTAGGGGGAAGCTCGTCACAACAGATCAGGAGATCATCGAGGTTGTCATGAGGAGCGAGGAATTGCTAGGCGAGTCTGAGGAGTTATCTCGCTGATTGATGAGGTTAGGTGATGGGTATTAAGGGGAAAGCCGATCAGGAGAGACCGGTGGACCATTAGGCTACTAGGAGAATTGGGCGTTACGGTAGGCAGATATCATAGCAAGTTCGATCAAGGGGGGATCCTCCTCAGCAGTCCCATGGAGCGATATCCCCTAGCGTACGAGGACATCGGTTTGACCTCTACCTCCTCCAAGCTCACTGAATTGAAGGCTCTGGCCAACTCTAAGGCTAGATCGGCGTTCAAGACTAGAGGGGTATTCAGGTCGGCCGCCAACCTCCTCACCGCGTAGTCAACCTGAGGAGCGTACCCGGTAGCGATGACCATGTCAGCTCTCCCCTCTTTCAGCAGTTCCATCGCCTCCTCCTCGCCAACTTCCGACACCCACCAGACGTCCAGCGTGGATGCCAGAGCATCCGCAGCCGCCTCCATCTTCCCGCGCTCCTCTCCGAAGCCTTCGTATCCCACTACCACCCCCCTCTCTGGCAATCTGTTCGGGCTCACAGCCAGCCAAGACTTAAGGAGAGCAGCCTCGTAAGCCCTGTCCATTGAAGCGACTTCCCCCGTTGACCTCATTTCAACCCCCAGAAAGGGATAGGCCCCTCTCAGCTGTGACCACGAGAACTGCGGTGACTTAACCGCGTAGTGTCGCATCACGGGCTCGTAGAATTCATCAACCCCCAGAAATCCCTCAAATACTACTTTTGCAGCTGCTCTGGCTAGGTTGACGCCCGAGGCCTTGCTGGAGAAGGGCATTGACCTAGAGGCCCTCAGGTTCAGCTCCAGTACGTAAACACCGCTACCGTTTATCACGAACTGTAGGTTAAAGGGTCCCCTTATCTGGAGGGCCCTTACTAGTTTCAAGGTAGCCTCCTTCATTTCGCTCACTGGCAGACCGCGGACCGGCAGTATCATGGTGGAATCGCCAGAATGAATACCAGCAGGCCCGATATGCCTTATCACCACCCCAACCACGCTCTCTCCGTCGGCAACACCATCTATCTCGGTCTCTGGTCCTCTCAAGAACTTCGACACCACCACACTCCTTCCAGTGGAGAGGGCTGAGCGAACCGCCCGCATCAAGGACCCTTCGTCCCAAGCTAGTGACATGGAGGTGCCACTCAGGACGTGTGACGGCCTCACCATCACCGGGTAGCCGTGCTCCATCGCGAAATCCAGCGCCTCCTCCACCGAGTTCACCTCCTTCCATGGAGGCTGCTTCAATTCGAGCTCATCCAAGAGTTGGGAGAACCTGTCCCTGCTCTCGGCCACCTCCACACTACTCCCGCTCGTCCCCAGCACCTCGACCCCTCTGGATTCTAGGGGCTCGGCCAAGTCATTGGCCACCTGCCCTCCGAGGAAGGTGACGACCTTGATGGTAGACTCGAACTCGTATATGTCGAGCAGCCTCTCTAGGGTGAGCTCCTCGAAGTAGAGCCTGTCCACCACATCCCAGTCCGTGGATACCGTCTCCGGGTTGTAGTTCACTATTGTTACGGTGTCTACGTACTCCTTCGCGGCTCTGGCGAACTCCATCACACCCCAGTCGAACTCCACTGAGACACCTATCCTGAAGACCCCTGCCCCTATCACCAGCACATCAGCTCTGGCCCTCACGTCGTGGGTCTGACCCCCGTAAGTGGCATACAGGTAGTAGGTGATGGAGGGCCACTCGGCTGCCAGCGTATCTATCTGCTTGAATACTGGAGATATTCCCAGCGACTTCCTGAGTCTCCTGACCTGATCCTCGCTCATCCCCAGCCTCCCAGCTATCTAAGCGTCGGAGAATCCGTACCTCTTCGCCGCATACAGAGAAGAAGGGCTCGGATCAAGCGTGGAGTAGGTCTTGACGGCCTTCTCCAACTCCTTGATGAACCATACATCCACGCCACTAGCCTCGGCTACCTCCTCAGCACTCGCTCCTCCAGCTAGAGCTATCGAGGCCCATGCCGGCCAGTAGGGCCTCCTCCCTCTTAAGGCCTCCAAGGCGTACGAGGGATCCCCTTCCATTGGCAGCCCGTCGAACCCCCCTAACATCCTCAGGCCCTTCTGCATAGCCTCCGCTAAGTTCCTGCCTACAGCCATGACTTCTCCTATGCTCTTCATCTCGCTCCCTATGCTCTCCTCCACCCCCTCGAACTTCTCCAGATCCCATCTCGGGATCTTCACGACCACGTAGTCGAGGCTGGGTTCGAAGCAGGAGCAAGTTACCCCGGTCACCCTGTTCAGTACCTCATCGAGCCTGTAGCCCAGAGCCAGCTTGGCCGCCACGTAGGCTAGTGGGTAACCCGTGGCCTTGCTAGCCAAGGCTGAAGATCTGGACATCCTCGGGTTCATCTCTATGGCGTAGTACCCGTCTCCCAACGCGAATTGAACGTTACCCTCGCCCACCAACCCCACGGCCTCAGTGACCCTCAGGGATGCGCTCCTCAGCATCTGATACTCCTGGTTGGTGAGGGTCTGGCAGAGCGCCACCACGACGGATTCGCCGGTGTGCACGCCCATTGGGTCAGCATTCTCCAAGCAGGCTGGAGCGATCACATTCCCGTAAGCATCCCTCACCACCTCGAACTCTATCTCCTTCCATCCTCCTAGGTACTTCTCCACGAGGGCGCTCCCTATAGAGCTCGCCTTCAAAGCCCTCAGGATGAGAGCCCTCATCTCCTCCCTGCTCCAAGCTATGAAGGAACCCCTCCCGCCCAAGTTGTAGGAGACCCTCACCATCACCGGGTAGCCTATCGAGTCTGCCGCCTCCACCGCCTCCTCCACCGATGAGACATGCCTGCTAGGGGGCATGGGCACCCCGTTCCTCTCCAGAGCCTCCTTGAACTTCTCCCTGTTCAATGCCCTGTCTATGGCCTCGGGCTGGGTCCCGAGTACCCTCACTTCTTACCTGTCCAAGGCGCCGGAGCGCCACAGCCTGACCCCGGCATCCAAGGCTGTCTGGCCACCGAACCCGAGCATTATCCCGTCGGGTCTCTCCGCCTCTATGACCCTCTCCAAGAACTCCTCCCTTATGGGGAGGTACACCCTGTCGGCCATATCTCCGGTCTGTATCGTCGCCACGTTCGGGTTCACCAAAACGACCTCTATATCCTCCTCCTTCAACGCCTTAATCGCTTGGCTACCGCTGTAGTCGAATTCGGCTGCCTCGGCTATCTTTATAGCGCCCGAGCCAATGAGAATGACCTTCCTCACAGATTCCATCTTCCCTCCCTCACCGCCTCGGCGAACAGGTCGAACAGCCAAGAGGTGTCTATAGGCCCCGGTGACGATTCGGGATGGAACTGGGTGGTGGCTATGGGGAGCTCCTCGTGGTACGCCCCCTCCAAGGTGGAGTCATCGGGATTGATGAACCACTCCCTGAGGTTAGCTTCCCTCAGGCTCTCCCTCCTTACTGCGTACCCGTGATTCTGGCTGGTGACATAGCACCTCCCGGTCCTGAGATCTCTGATGGGCTTATTCTGGCCCCTATGCCCATACCTCATCTTGTAGGTCTCCGCTCCCAAGCCAAGGGATATGAGCTGATGCCCGAGGCATATACCGAAGGTGACTAACCCATCGGATGCCAGTTCCACGGCCATCTCCCCCTGAGACTTGAGCAGTTCAGGGTTTCCCGGTCCATTACCGAGCAGAAGGGCGTCAGGCTTCGTCTCCCACACGTCATCAGCGCTGGAGCGACAGGGCAGCCTAACTACCCCTAACCCCCTCCTCAACAGTTCCCTCACTATCCCGAGCTTCAGTCCACAGTCGATGACTGCGACCAGAGGTCTAGAATCGCTCTGGTGTATTGCCTCCCTTGGGGAGACCTCGTCAACCAAGTCCAGCTCGTCATACGAAGGAGCTTCCTCCAGCGCCTTCCACAGCGAGTTCAGATCTTCTTCCGAGTCCCAAATCCCTATTGCTCCCTTCATTACCCCTCTTTCCCTCAGTTCCTTGGTGAGGGCTCTCGTGTCGACCCACTCCATTATAGGCACATCGTATTTATCGAACCACTCCTGCAGCGATAATTTCGATGATCTGTGGGGAGCGTCTGTAAGTTCGTGGATTACGAGCGAGGTCACCTGAACTCCGTCAGACTCCAGCAGGTCCGTATGTACGCCGTAGTTTCCTATCAGCGGATTCGTCATCACCAGAACCTGTCCCCTGTAGCTGGGATCGCTCAAGGACTCGGGATACCCGACCATACCGGTGGTGAATACGACCTCACCGAACGCGAATAGCGGGACCGCTCCTGCTGCAACCACGATAAACGTATCCGTTCTCAAGGATTAAGGTGGCCAGCTTGCATCCGTCAATGCCGAAGGTACATGCGGACCCTCGCATCTTCGCAATAACCATATAAAAAATTAACTCTACATGCACGAGAGAGCTAGCACCGTCCAAGGTAGGGAGCGATGACATCCGGAAGATTCCACCTATTCCTTTAGATCTTACATTGGAACTTCGCTTTTCGCGCGCGATCAGGAGGGCGTTGGGAGTAAGGGAAGGGGGCGTGTTTAGAGCCAAGATAGAGGAGGGAAAGCTGATAGTGGAACCAGTTCCCGCCTTGGAGGACATGATAAGGAATCCGGTTATCAGGATCACCCCCGAGGAGGCTGAGAGATTGAGCGAGGAGGCTCAGAGGGGGAGAGGGTATCTATGGATAACTCCTGCTGGATACCACTTACTGTTTCTCATATTTGGAATCGCTATTGAACTCGAGCACTTCGACAAGTTCCCAACGGGTTCTTGAAGCTTACAGGGTCCTTTACAATTCTATTCCCTGATCGAGGCTAAGTGGATATCCCTCAAGCTCATGAAAAGATATCCGGAGATGAGGAAGGAGTTAGCAGGAGCCTTCATATCCGCTGAAGGCGCTGCTCTCCGATGACAGGATCTCCCAAGTTGAACTGATCGATCCGGAGGTGGAGAGGGTCGCGATCTCTTGCTGGACGCCGGGTGGGGATTACTCCGATAGAATGATATACGCCACCGCCGTGAGAGGACACCGACTCCTCACCGAGGATGATGTGCTGTCAAGCTAGAGCTGGAATTGAGACCCGAGGAGGTGCTCAGCTGGTCTCTGCTCCTCCGTCGGCTCTAGTTACTTCCAATTTCGAAGGATTAGAGAAAAAGATTAGGAGAGAAGGGCCACCAAGACATCCACGAGCCCTAGTCCGAGGAGGACGGTCAGTACAGCGGTGATGGTAAGCACATAGACCTCGAGGTCTGGTTCCTCCTCCCTGACGTCAACCTCCGGTGGATCGGCGAAGAACAGGTATCTTATCACCTGCGCGTAGTAACCCACGGAGATACCGCTGTTCACTATGCCGAGGAAGGCCAGCCACGGGGCCACGTTCATCACCGAGTAGAAGATGTACATGAACTTGCTCCAGAACCCTATGAGGGGGGGCATCCCCATCAGACTGAGTACCAACACGGTCATGAAGGTCCCTGAGAGAGGTAGCTTCCTCCCGACGCCGCTCAGGCCCTCTAGCGTCAAGTCGAATCCCTTCCTAGCGAAGTAGGCCAAGCCGACGAATATACCCACCTTGGCCAAGACGTAGGTGGTGACATGCAGCCCTATGCCCTCCAGCGCCAGTGCTTGAGAGTCGGAGTATGCTAGGGCGGCGAAGGCTATCAGGAAGTATCCTGCCTGCGCTATGCTGGAATAGGCCATCATCCTCTGCACGTTCTTCTGGACCAGCGCAGCCAAGTTGCCGTAGAACATAGTTATTATGGAGAGAAAGGCCATTATCAGGAACCAATCATTGGCAACGGAGGGTATGAGGGGCTGGAGGACCCTCAGGAATGCTCCTATGCTTATGAGCTTTATCACGCCCGCCACGAAGGACACTATTATCGGATGAGCCCCGCCGTAGACATCGGGCAGCCAGCCGTGGAACGGGACGACGCCTAGCTTGAACCCGAATGCGGCGATGAGCATCAGTACGCCCAAGAGGAGGGTCGTCTTCAGGCCGATAGGAACGCTGTTCAACACTTGGAATGTGCTGGTCTTCACTATTCCCAGAACCAAGGCTATGCCGAATATGAGGAGGGATGAGGAGGCGACGCCCATCAGCGCGTACTTAGCAGTCGCCTCCAAGGAGTCCTCGTCCTTCTTTATGCCCACCAACACGTACGAGGCGACCGCCACTAGAGCCCATGCAGCGACGAGTACTGAAGCGTCATTAACATACAGCACGAAGTACACTCCCAAGAGAGCCAAGAGGAGGAGAGAGTAGAGGCTCGGGGAGGTACTCCACTCCTTCACCTGGACTAGGGAGGCGAAGGTGACGAGGAATGCTCCCACCGTTGCTATCAGCGCCAAGTAGGTGGCGAGCGGATCTACCCTTATGGTCCCATCGAAGAGGGTACCGCTCTTCCCTATCAGGAGTCCAACTAGCACTGCAGCTAGGGCTGTGGCTATAAGGGCTAGGTAAGGGCTCACCTTGGTGCCCTTGAGGTAGTCGAGCGTGGGTACCACCAAGCCTATGCCACCGAGCAGGACCATTAGTGACCAGATCACCATTTCCATATCTCATCCCACCCATAGCAGGAGGAACAACACTACGAGCAGTCCTATGAAGAAGGCCACGAGGTACTGGTTCACCAAACCGGTCTGGAGCCTTCTAACGTAGGATCCGAAGGCCTTGAACATCCTCACTATCCTGTCGTGGTATGTCTCATCCACCACCTCTGTCTCGAAGTACTTGAACCCTAGCACGCTCAGCCTGTCCGTCAGCCAAGGTATGAAGCGGTGATAGAAGCCATCCACTATCAGGGAGTCGAAGTATTTGAAGATCGTGCGAGAGAGCCAAGCGAAGCCACCAACGATCACTATGTAGTAGATAGAGTTGATGTACCACCTATCGTATAGGAAATCATGTATTACCTTCCCCGCCGGATTCTCCCTGAGGGAGCGCACGGTCACCCTGCCGCTGGAGGTCATGTACAGCCCTATGGCTACTAACATACCTCCGAACACCATGGTGAGCGAGGTCGCGAGCAGCCCTATGTCCAAGTGTACGTGCGGGTGGAACTCCTCGTGTATCCCCAACACGTTACTCACCATGGCTCCGAGTATCTCAGGACCGTAGACAGGCCAAGACAGACCCACTATGAACGATACGAGGGCTAGGGATAGGTATGGGATGAGCATCAGCGGGTGGGCCTCGTGCAAGTGGTGGTGCTCCTCAGCGTGCTTCACGTTCTCGGACATCTCGTAGAGGAAGGTCCTTATCACCATCCTAGTGGAGTAGAAGGCAGTCAGGCCAGCGGTCACGACTCCGAACAGGTAAGCCAAGAAGACCCCTGATTCTTTCGCCACCTCTATTATGGTGTCCTTTGTCCAGAAACCCATGAAGGGCGGCACTCCCATCAGGCTCAGAGCTGCCAAGCTCATGGCTAGGAAGGACCACTTCATGGCCTTCCAGAGGCCTCCCATGTCGTCGATGAACCTAGAGTGCACCACATGTATCACGGCTCCGGCCACGAGGAAGAGGGAGGCCTTGAATATCGCATGGCTCATCAGGTGGGAGAAGCCCGCAAGAAAGCCCAGCGGGAACTCGGCGATGAGCCCAGCAGCACCCAAGGCTAGGAACATGTATCCCAGCTGGGAGGCGGTGGAGAACGCGAGTATGAGCTTGAGCTCCCTTGAGACGAGGGCCTGGGTCGCCATGAAGAAGGCCGTGAACCCGCCTATTAGCGCTACAGCCGTGAAGAACGCGTGTACCTGAGGCTCAGCTGCGGGTATCTCGTGAGCGGCGAGCACGAATATAGGGGAGAACCTGAGCAGGAAGTAGACTCCCGCCTTGACCATGGTAGCGGCGTGGATCAGGGCGCTGACCGACGTGGGACCGGTCATTGCAGTGACGAGCCACTCGTGGAACGGGAACTGCGCCGACTTGGCGAACGCGCCCAATGAGAATATCAGGAGGAATGGGAAGAGCAGTCCAGCGTGGGCGAGTGGACCGGCCCACTCCCCGACCATGTGGGCTATCTCCGGTATGGAGAACGTGTGAGTGAAGTAGTAGATGGCGCCTATGCCGGCAATGAATCCCACATCGCCCAGCCTAGTGAAGACTATTGCTCTCAGGCCGCTATGGCTGGGTGGGAACCACATAGGCACGCCTAAAGCCTTCCTTCCTATGTCACCGACACACCTCTCGTCCTCATCGGTGTACCAGTGGCCTATGAGCGCATACGAGGCCAGTCCGGTGCCCTCCCATCCCAAGAACATTAGGATCAGGTTGTCAGCCAGCACGAGGAGGAGCATGCTTCCTACGAAGAAGTCAAAGAAGAACCAGTACCTAGTTAGGCCTGGGTCTCCTTCCATGTACTTCAGGCTGTAAACTGCGATGAGGAAGCTCAGCCACGCCACTATTAACGCCATCACCGCGGCCAAGGAGTCCACATACACGCCGAAGGTAACGCCAAGCGACTTGATCCACGGATAGGAGATATGGATGGCCTCCTCTGAGGCCAGAGCTTCCTGCAAGGTGAGGGTGGAGGCCACCGCAGCGCCGAAGATCGCTAGCACGGCGATTACATCCCTCACCTTGCCCGCCCTGTTCAGCAGCAGCGCCAAGATCGCCCCGATGTAGGGGATCTGCCAGGTCAGGAACGCGTACTCCATCCTAGTTCACCCTAGCAGACCAGCCAGGGCCTTCACCATGGGATCGATGAGTAGCTGAGGCACGAGGAAAAGTATGAGACCAACGGCGGCTATGACTATCATGGGTATGAGCAGGTTACCTCCGGCCTCCTGAGCGTGTTCGGCGGCCTCAGATGGTTTGCCGAAGAATATCCTCCTCATGGTGATGAAGGAGTATGCGGTGGAGAGTCCTATGCCTATCAGCAGGAAGATTGTAACGGGAGCGAACTGGTTCATCTTCACTGCGAAGTTGGCCACTCCGGCGAGTATGAGAACCTCGCTCCACAGGCCTAGGGACGGTGGCACTCCCGTTATGTGCATGAATCCTATGAGGGCCAGCGAGGCTGTGAGAGGCATCTTGGGAGCGAGCCCGCCCATCTTGCTCAGGCTCCTGAGACCGTGAAGTTGAGTTATCAGAACTCCAGCGGTGGCGAATAGCAGGGCCTTGCCCACGGCGTGGGCGGCGTAGTGGAGTATGGCGCCAGCCATACCCAAGGCGGTGACGCTGGCTATCCCCATAAGTAAATATCCCATCTGGGAGACGCTGGAGTAGGCGAGGAACCTCTTGAAGTCGTCCTGGGCTAGGGCCATCAGACCACCGTATATTATCGTCAGGAGAGCCAGCCCGAGCATGTATGGAGCCAGGGCTTGGAAGTCAGCTGGGAAGAGGACGTATGCTATCCTTATCATGGCGTAGGCGGCTATGCCTATCAGATTCGGGGACAAGAGGGCCGACACCGGCGTGGGGGCCTCAGCGTGCGCATAGGGCAGCCATATGTGAACACCAAACACGGCCATCTTCACGAAGAGCCCTATCAGTATGGCTATGAACACGGGAAACCTGATCACCTCTGGCAACGCGTTGCCCAGTCCCAAGTTGGCGACGGCCTTGATGGGGTTGAAGTAGTCGAAGGTCCCTACATTGAGACCCAGTATAAGTGTACCTACCAAGAACGCCAGCGCACCTACGTGGGTCCAGATCAGGTAGAGGAGCGCTATTCTCTCCCTCTTTCCGTACCCATAGAAGGCTATCAGGAGGAAGCTCGGGAGCAGCGATATCTCCAAGAATATGTAGAACTCGATGAGGTTGGTGGAGAGCACGGTACCCATCATGGCAGCGGAGAAGAGTATGTAGAGCATGTAGTAGACGCCCCAGCCAGCTGGCTTATGGCCTTCCTCCTCCATCTCCTCGAACCTGTGGTCCATGTACTTCAGGGAGTACCAAGAGATCATGGAGGTCACTAGGCCTATGGAGATGGCTAGCGGGGCGCTTATGGAGTCTAGAAGCATTGTGAAGTTACCTAGGGTGGGATGCGCGAAGAACACGGGGTCTAGAACGGGCTCTCTGAGACCGCTGACGTAGCCGAGCCATGAGACAATAGCTAGAGGTATCAGCAGCAGTACGGTAGATATGGTGGCGAACGCCTTCTTTCCCAAGTCTAAGAACGGAAAGATTAGGGATATCACCATTGGCACGACCACTGACAGGAACATGTAGGGGGTTTCCAGTATCATACTCTCACCCTCTGAATTTCTTCAGCTCGTACACATCGAGGGCCCTCCTCATCCTGAACATCATTATCGCTATGGAGACTATGACGCCGACCTCCGCAGCCGATAAGGAGATGGCTATCACCACGATAGCTCCCCCTACCGGCCCGTAGCCGGCGTCCAGCGATGCCAGGGAGAGGAAGGCCAGGAGAGCAGCATTAAAAATAATCTCGGCTGAGAGGAGCATCCTGATTATGTTTCTCCTCGTTAGAAGTCCGTATATCCCGATAGCGAAGAGTATCGAGGAGACAAACAGATACCATGAGGCCTCCATTACTCACACCTCCCTTCTGGCGAGAGTTATTGCCTCTATCAGCGTAGTAACCAGCGCTATCGCCGCCACGATCAGGGCGAACCAGTACTTGGTAACGAGGAGGGCAGTCAGGTCTCTGTAGTTCAGGAAGAAGGAGGGCTCAGCAGTGAACACGGAAAAGATCTTCATCATTATTAGCGCGAGCGCGCCAGCTGCTATCACCGCGAGAGCCTTCACCGGCGGTTCGACCACCGGCGCCTCCTTCAGCATCACCACTGAGAAGAGGATGAAAGTTACGGCTGCTCCGACGTACACGGAGAGGTGGAACAGGGCTATAATTGGGAAGCCGAGCAGGGTGAAGAGGATAGAGTTGCCCACTCCCAAGATGGAGAGGAAGAACGCCGAGTACACGATGGACTTATGGTGGACTATAAGCACCGCAGCTATTACGGACATGAGAGAGGAGAGGAGGAACACCACTGAAAGGGGATCACTCAACAGGCTCATATCTTATCCCCCTCTTCTCATCCAGAACGGCCCTCACCTTTCTGGGTTCCTTGTCGTACTGGGGTTTCGGTATGCCCTCCCTGAACTTCTCAGGCGGGTAGATCTGTTCCTCGAATGTGTAGAATGCTACATCGTGTACCTTGGTGAACTTGAGCGAGTTCGTCGGGCATATGTCCACGCAAAAACCGCAGAAGATACACCTAGTGTAGTTTATGCCGGGCCTCCTGACTGGCCTCTTACCCTCTTCAGATTCCTCCTTTGAGACGTACATCTTCATCGCGTCGGCTGGGCAGACCATGGCGCAGAGACCGCACTTTATGCAGGTGTCCCAGTCGTATTCTATCATTCCCCTGTAGCCGTCGGGGAACTCCTGTATGTCGTCAGGGTACATGAGGGTGAGCCTGTGGCCACCCAGCATGTACTTGGCCCCCGTTGCGAGGGCCTTTATGTGACGGATCGTCCTTTCAACTGCCAACTCAAGCACCTCCCATTATCATGATCTCAACCAGCGAGATGAAGATGGAGATTATTGACAGGGGCAGCATCGTCTTCCATCCCAAGTCCATCGCCTGATCTATCCTGAACCTCGGGTAGACGGCCCTGAGGAAGGCCCCTATCACTATTATGATGAAGGCCTTGATGAAGAGCAGAACCCCAGGCAGGAGCGGATCGTTGGCCATGAAACCTGGTATGGGGTTCCATCCTCCCAAGAAGAGTATCGCGAACACCAAGCTGAGCACGTAGAGCTTCACATAGGAAGCTCCCATGACCAGACCGTAGAGAATGCCGCTGTACTCGGTGTAAGCGCCTGCGACTATCTCGCTTTCAGCCTCGGGTATCTCGAATGGGAACTTGCTGGTGGACATGTACATGAGGACGAGCATGGTTATGGCCGCCACCGGATTCAGGAAGATTCCCCATATGCCTTTCTGTGCCTCAGCTATCTCCACCAAGTCTAAGGAACCGTAGAGAACTGCCATAGAAAGTGCCGACAGGAACATGGGTATCTCATAGGAGACTACTATGTAGCCCTCTCTCACACCCCCTATTAGGGAGAACTTGTTGTTGCTGGCCCATCCCATCACCACGGTGAATATCGGGGCTAGGGTTGACAGGGCCAGCACTATGAGGAGGCTTAGATCGTTTCTGAAGGCGTAGAACGTGGGGCTGACTGGTATAGCTATGGTGGGCAGGTAGGCGGCGCCAAAGAGCAGAGCAGGGGTCATTATGAAGGCCAGCTTGTCGACGGTCTTCGGTATGATGGGCTCTTGGAACAGGTACCTGAGCAGGTCGGCGACCATCTGTATTGCACCGCCTAACGGTTTGAGGACGTAGAGAGGACCGTACCTCAGCTGCACCTTGGCTGCTATCTTCCTCTCAAGCCAGATAATCACGAGTAGGAGCAAGAAAGCCACAGTTATCCCCGGAAATATCAGGGGAACGAACACGTAAGGCTCCATTATTACACTCAACAGGTCCTGCATCACCTATCAGCCTCCGGCGGGAAGTAATCCAGACTACCGTAAATCGCGGGGATGTCAGCGACTCTGGCTCCCTTGGTGAGGTGCTCGAAGAGTATGACGTTCCTGAACGAGGGGGTGACCATCCTCATCCTGTAGGGGCTCATCTTCCCGTCGCTGATTATGTGGAAGACGACCTCTCCCCTTCCTCCCTCTACCCTAGCCACGGCCTCTCCGGCCGGGACCCTTAGGTTGGCGAAGACTCCGGGGAACTTTATGTGACCAGTCTCCTCCACCTGCTTCCTCAGGTTCGGCGGTATCATCTTCATGTATTTCTCGTCGAGGATGGGACCGTCAGGTATATTCTTCAAGACCTGTCTGATTATCTTGATGCTCTCCTGTATCTCCCTAACCCTTACCATGACCCTAGCGAATGCATCGCCAGCCTCCTCCGTTATCACGTCGAAATCCAGTTCGGGATAGGCCGCATAGGGTTCCGCCTTCCTGACGTCGTAGGGGACTCCGCTGGCCCTTAGGTTCGGCCCAGTCACGCCAAGTTTTATCGCATCCTCCTTGGTCAGCACCCCCACTCCCTCGAGCCTGGCCCTAGTCACAGGGTTGTTGAAGTAGATGTCGAAGTAGTCGGGCATCCTGTTCTCTAGGTACCTCATCACCCTCTCCACCTTGTCCTCGAAGCCTTGAGGCAGATCCCTCCTCACCCCTCCGGGCACTATGTAGGAGTAGGTCAGTCTGGCACCCGTCAGCTCTTGTGCCAGTTCTATTAGGGGCTCTCTGTCGCCGAAGCACCACATGTAAGCGGTTGATGACCCTATCATGACCCCGTGAATGCCCATGCCGTAGAAGTGGCTGTGAATCCTGTTTATCTCCGCTAGGAGGGTCCTCAGGTACTGTGCCCTAGGTGGTGGCTCTATTCCCAGCAGCTTCTCCACGGCCATGACGTAGGCCAAGTTGTTGGCGGTGGTATCAGCCAAAGAAGGCCTCTCCACCAACGGTATTATCTGAAGGTACTTCTTGACTTCTGCCAGCTTCTCTACCGATCGATGCACGTAACCTATGTTGGGCCTCAGCTCGACCACTATATCCCCGTCTATCTTGGCCACAAGCCTCATGTGCCCCGATGCGGGATGTTGAGGACCTATTAGTACCTCTAACTCTCTCTCCTCTAAACTCATGCGTTTATCCCCTCCGTCTTCACCTTGAACTCCTTCCTGAGTGGCGGTATGCCCTCGTAGCTTTCTGGAAGCAGTAACCTCTCACCCATCCTAGGATGGCCCTCGAACACTATGCCCATGAGGTCGTGCTCTTCGTGCTCTTGGTAGAGGACGCTCGGCCAGACCTCCAGCAAGGAGGGCATCTTGGGGTCGTCGTAGGGCAGCTCGGTCCTCAGGTTGACTATGAAGTAGGCTAGCTCCAAGTTGGAGTACGAGGATGAGACATACACTACCTCGAACCTCTCGTTCGGGTAATCGATGGCCGTGACTGCCTTAACATGGTCAAAGCCCATTTCCTTGAGCCTCTTCGCTGCCTCCACTATCTTCTCCCGAGAGACTTTCACATCCACCACATTCGGCTCCTTCCCAGAGATCTCAGCGCCCAGATCCTTCATCCTCTCCTCTATTTGACTCTTCAGTTCCTCAAACTTCATAGGTCACCAGCTCCCCCTTCCTTATCTTCCTCTGAAGCATGATTATCGCTTGGGCAACTGCCTCGGGTCTTGGCGGGCATCCAGGGATGTAGACGTGAACTGGAAGGATGTCCTTCGGTCTCACTATGTTGTAGCTGTTCCAGAATATGCCGCCATCTATGCCGCAAGCACCCATGGCAACCACGAACTTGGGATCGGGCATCTGCTCGTAGACCCATATCGCCGCCTCGGCCATCTTCTTGCTAAGGGTCCCCTCTATGAAGAGGACGTTGCACTGCCTAGACGCTATGAAGGGGAGGAACCCGAACCTCTCGGTGTCGAACTTGGGCGCGGCGGAGGCTCCGAATTCAGCTCCGCAGCAGGCGGTAGTGAAGTGGACCGGCCATAGGGAGAAGGCTATCCCCCAGTCCCTCAGGCTCCTGATGGGAGTCTTGTTCACCAGCCAAGCTGCCGCCTTCCTGGCGGCTTTCTCCAAGTTACCAACCCACATGCTTCCCTCTAATGCGCAGACCATAGTTCCAGCCTCCTAACGTAGTATATCCCGAACACGAGAGGGGATGCGAGGATCGCCACCATGGCGCCGAAAAGAAGAGTTGTGTTTAGAATGTATCTATGGGCCTCCATCAGGAATAGGAAAGAGTAGATCATGATGGGCTCTAGGGTAAGGAACAGGATCAGGAAGGGATAGTATTGCATCATGAAGAGGCCTCTTGCCCTCCCCCGCGGCGGGTTAGCGCACTCATACCTCTCTCTCTTTCTGGGATACTCCTTAGCTGGGGATAGTATCTTACCGAGGATAAAACCGATTATCCCAAGTCCTATACCTATCGCAATGCCTAAGGAAAATGTCACGAGGATCTCATTTGTCAAACCGAGACCTTCCATGATTCCTTGCCCCGTTCGAGATTCGAAATAATAGTTAAAAGCTTTCCTAGTTGATTATTGTAAATTAAACTGTAGATATTATAGAAATATATTTCGTAAGATATCTGAGAGAAAAATTTATTTTTATATTTTAGCCCAAGCATAAAATATATTGGGATTTTTTCGTCTATCGTCGGAGTACATAGGTAGTTCGGAGCGGTTAACTTGGGATGGATCCGGTGCATCCTTATTGTGTGTGCGGTCAAAGATACTCGACCTTATCATTAAAAAAATAGAGGTGCTAGTGACCTTCTAGTAGTTCTTTCACTTCCTTTCTTCCCTCCTCTAGCTCTTTCACCTGCTCGGGGTCCAGAGAGAGGAGGAGTTCTAGAAACTCTCCTACATGAGTCTTTTCCTCCTTGGCCACGTCTAAGAATATCTTTCTGGCTTTCTCATCGTCTGTCGCATTGGCGAATTGAATGTAGAGGTTTATAGCATCTAGTTCAGCTATAATGGCATACCTCAGGGCTTGAGAGAGCTCCTCACGGGTCATCTTCCTTCCTCTTGAGAGCGACGCCGGGTTCTCAGCCAGCATGTAAGACCACCCCACTACCGAGGAGGCTTTCCCTTTAAAGTTGGAGGGATCCCTCAGTAGGAGCCCCTGAACCCTCTAGAATGCTTATTTCGTAAAAAGAGTGAACAAAATCAAGTTAAAATTCTATACCTTCCCTTGCATGGATCCCGGATGAGAAGGGGTGCTTCACCTCCTTGAACTCGGTCACATAGTCCGCCAATTCATAAAAAGAGGGAGGAGCGTATCTTCCAGTAAGGACAACCTCCGTGCGTGGGTGCCTCGACTTAACTGCCGAGATCACCTCCTCCTCATCGATTAGATTGAAGGCCACAGCCACGTTCACCTCGTCCAAGATCACCAATCTGTAACTGCCGGAGGCCATGGCTTCAGCGGCCTCTTTGAGACCTCTCTTGGCCATGGCTATATCTTCCTCTGTTGGCCTCTTTGGATCCACGAACCTCTCGCTGCCGAACCTCCTTACCTCTATCTCGGGTATTTTTCTGACCGCCACGACCTCCCCTGTTGGTAGTCCCTTCAGGAACTGGACTATGAGGACTCTACCTCCCCTTCCGGCTACCCTCAACGCCAGGCCAAAAGCCGCCGTGGTCTTTCCCTTGCCGTTACCCGTATAGAGGTGTACCAGCCCTCCGCTCACTTGAATCCCCTCAAGAGACCACGCAGGCCGACCACCCGCAGTCCAAGCAGGTGACGCAGTCCTCCTTGTACACCAGCCTGGTGCTGCCGCACTCTGGACACCTCTCCACGTGATTCGCTGGCTGTGGCGATGGAGGTTTGAAGACCGGCTGAGCTAGAGCCTTCTCCTCAACGGGAGCCTTCTTGAGCTGGGGGAGCTCTATACCGAGCATCTCCATCATCTTAAGCGTCTGGTTCTCTGTCTTCACCACGTACTCACCTTTCCTCTGGGAGGGGGTCACGAGAACCTGGGCCGCCTTAGAGCCGTCCCTGTAGACGGTGATGCCCTTCAATCCCAGCTTGTAGGCGAACAGGTAGGCCTTCTCAACGTCCGAGACGGACACCCAGTTGGGCATGTTTATTGTCTTGCTCACAGCAGCGCAGATCCACTTGGCTATCTCCGCCTGGGCCCTGACGTGATCCCACCACGGTATGTCGTAGGCCACGAGGAACACCTGCTGCATCCTCTTGAAGAGCTCCTCCTTGCCCTCGGGAGGCTCTATCCCCTGAAGCGAACCCCCATTATCGGCAATCTCCTTAAGAAGCTTCTCGTGGTAGAGGCCGTTCTCCTTGAGTTGCCTTTCCAACTCCCTGTCCACGTAGAAGAAAGAGCCGACGGATACCCTCTTCTCATACACCAGAGCGAATTGAGGCTCTATTCCCGATGAAACGTCAGCTATCATGGAGATAGAACCAGTCGGGGCTATCGTCGTTACTTCGGCGTTCCTGATCCCGTACCTCCGTAACTCGTCCTTAAGGGTGTCCCAGTCTAGGTGCCACCACTCCGGATGATAGAAGCCCTCGACCGGCATTTCCCCCTTGACGTACCCTGATCTCCCGTAAAGTGGGAAGGCCCCCCTTTCTTTGGCCATTTCAACGCTCTCCTTCATGGCGAAGTAGGTGAGGTACTCAGCCACCCTCCTCATGAAATCGAAGCCCTCCTCACTATTGTACGGTATTCCCAGCGCGAAGAGGACGTCAGCCAACCCCATCAAACCGAGGCCGACCTTTCTCGTGGCCTTGGTGTTCCTCTCTATCTCCGGAATGGGGAACTTATTCACATCGATGACATTGTCGAGGAAACGAAGGGCCAGCCTTACGTCCTCAGAGTAAGAATCCCAATCGAAGGATGTAATTCCGTTCTCTCTCCTTATGTAAGCATATAAGTTAATACTTCCTAGGTTACATGACTCATATGGATATAAAGGCTCCTCACCACAGTTGTGGTTTATCAGACCGTTCGCGATGTAGTTATGATATGTTGGGACGGTGAAGTCGTAGAAGTCCACTAAACCAGCATCCTCCACAGAGGAGACAGTTACCCATACCGAGTCCCTCTTTGTTTTTCTTAAGAGAAGTTTCTCAAGCTTTTCAATGCTCTCAAATCCTATTAAGTCCTTGAAGATCTTCCTGCTATAGCCCTTAATTATCAGCTCGTAGTATCCACCGGCCTTGTAAGTCCTCTCCTCCCCATCTTTAGTCGTGTAATGGAATTTCCCTTCATAGGGCCTCTCGTATATGGCTGAGTATATTCCAAAGGTGGTGAGCAGCACCTGTACCTCCTTCAGTAGTTCCAAGCTGGCGCTGGTCAGCCTCACCGCCCTGTCTGCGTCCACATACCCGTCTGCCGTAAACAGGCCGCTGAGGAACGCTAACAGGGCTCTAGGTGAGAGGCTCCATGCTACATCGGGCAGGCTTCTCTCTCTGCTCCTCTCCATCGTCTGACCCATCAGTTTCATGATATTCTTGTAGACAGTCGTTGCCCTGTTGTACTGGACCTTGTGCTCGCTCTCGCTCAGTACGTAAGTGTGGGAGAGTGGGTTGCCTCCGATCTTCTCTATCCCCCTCCTGACCCTCTCCTCAGCAGCCTTATCTCCGTGGCTGAAGAACCACGCTACATAATGCTTGTTCAGGGTCCCATCACCAACCAGCCAACCCAACGCAAAGGCCACATCCTCGTCCAAGTCGTAACTACCTTCATAGATCTCATCCAAGAACCAAGGGTGCAACCTCGCCAGTTTGATCTTATCCCCGGGCTTGAGATCTTTCGCCTCTATCCAGCCTTCTGGCGTGAGGACCTTGTGCTCTGGGGTGAGTGTCAACTCATATCCCTCCTTCGTGACCACCCTCAGTCCCTGCTTCCTTCCCACATGCCAGACCCAAGCTCTGACCCTCTTTGGAATGAGGAGCCTCAATTCATCTCCATGTACAGTCCTGTAGATGACCTCATCTCCCTCCGTAGCTACCAATTCTGTCTCATAGGCTTGAGGCTCACCGCTATCGCCCAAGACATCTTCATCAACGGCTACCGCCTTGACGGGGCCCCTCATCTTAGATAGTCGATAGATTTCAGAGGCCCGGAACCATCCTGCTGGCGTGAGCACCCTAGTATCGCCAGCTACGCAGGGATTTGTTGATTTTATTTCACCTAATGCTTCTTTCATTATATTTCTTTTGTTTATATTATCAGCGAACAACACACCCGGATCTCCGGTGCGCCAAGCCATCTCGGCTATCTTCCTGAAGAACTCCCTAGGATTCAGGGTATCCCAAACTTCGCCATTTCTGGGATTGATGAGGGTGTACTCCTCTCCAGACTCGAACTTGGGCCAGAAGTCCTCCGTTATCATCACTGATATGTTGAAGTTCTCGAACTGACCGGGCTTGGCTTTGGCCTCCACGAACTTCCATATATCGGGATGCCACACCTCCAGTATGCCCATATTTGCTCCTCTTCTGCGCCCTCCCTGCTTCACCACGTCCGTGATCACGTCTATTATTCTCATGAAACTGACCGGCCCCGAGGCCTGACCTCCGGTTGACCTGACTATGTCGCCCTGTGGTCTGAGCTTTGAGTAATTGATCCCCACTCCTCCGCCGGACTTGAATATCATCGCTGCGTCCGTGGCAGCCTTCATTATCGACTCCAAGCTATCGTCTATGTCCAATACAAAGCATGCCGATAGTTGGCCCAGCCTAGTGCCAGCGTTGAACAGCGTCGGGGAGTTGGGAAGGAACCTCAGATCGACCATAAGCCTGTAATAGTTGAGGAAGTCTTGGTAATGGTGATCGAACTCGCCATGGAGGAGCATTTCCCAGAACTGGGACCAGCTCACCTTCATCTTCCCCTGCTCGTTCAGTTCATCGTAGAGCGCCTTCATCCTCTCCAAGTGGTAGCTGTTCCAAGTGAAGGTAGGAGCTAAATGGTTCTCTGGATGTCCGTTCTTAAGCCCCACCTTACCTTCCCATTCTTCAGGTGAGAACTCCTCCTTTGGGTGAATTGGTTGACCGCCATCCTTGTCGAACACCTTGGGATCGTGTAGCACATCGGGGATCACCACTAGGGAGGAGACCCTTATGAACATGCCCTTTGGGTCCTCCTTCAGCCTCCCGTCCGGGTCCTTCTGTAGATATCTAGCGGCAAGGAGCCTGATGGCATTTAGGGAGAGCCTCTTATCTACATCATCCACGTAGTCTTTGCCCAGAACGGCCATCTTCTCCTTCCTTATCTTCTCCCTCTCCTTCCTGTAGAGGATGTACGCCTTGGCCACGTCGAAGAGGTCGTACTTCATCAGGGCAAGTTCCACTATGTCCTGGATCTCCTCAACGTGGGGCGGATTATCGTCGCTGAACGTCCTGTTTATGACTCTGAGCACGTATCTAACTACCTTATCAAGTTTAGCTTCATCGTAATGTCCTACCTCCCGCATAGCCCCCTCTATGGCCCTCTTTATGCGAGAGGCATCGAATGGGACGATTCTACCGTCCCTCTTAACTACCTTAGTGACCGGCATACCCCTATCAATTCCATCGCGGGAGCAATCTATAAGAACACTACCTAGATCTTTTCAACTCCATTTTCCGGTTTATACGAACGTAGATTTATGATAAGCTTGATATTATAATAAGAAGTTGACATAAGAGTGCATATCCACCTTTGTAGACGATCCAACGGAGACCAGCCCCTTAAGCTAATAAAGTTTAGTCTATGGGTTAAAAACTTTTTTCGAAGATAGACGTATCGAAATTAACATACTATGAACATGGCTGAGCTCTAACCTTGATTCCTATATACGAATTAAAGGTTAAATCTTATTGTTTAAGCTGGGTTCTCTCTAGCTTCTTGGGGAGTGTCACACCCCTCTGCCCCTGATAGCTCCCGCTGTACGGCCTCTCCACTTCACCTTCCACCCTGAAGAAGACCACATGAAGGAACCTTATGCCCCTGTACAGCTTCACGGGCGCAGGTCTGGTCCACATGACCTCTATCGTCAGTTGACCCTCGAAGCCAGCGTCTATCAGCGTTGGAGGGGCGACGAAACCCCACCTAGCAATGGAGGAGCGGAGCCCGCAGAGGGCAGCTACGTCGTTGGGCA
>JAOZFI010000031.1 GCA_027491395.1 Thermoproteota archaeon
CCGACCGCTGAACCTATCGCTGCACCGAGCACCAAGTACCTGACTATCTCCTCCAGCAGGGTCACATCTATCATCATCTGCCTTAGGCCTATTAGCAGCACCACGAAGTATATCATGAACTTGAAGAGGTTCCCTATTATCTCGGCCCACTCCACCCCTTGCTTCTTGCTCACATCTATGATGAGATCACCGAGGAAGTCACCCGCCACGAGACCGACTATTATTATGGCGATACCCGCGGCCAAATGAGGCAGGTAGCCCTGTATCCAAGCTACTATCTCTGTAAGCGCGGAGATACCCAAGGTGTCGGAGGCTGCGGCTATGGCCAGCAGGTAGACGAACCACCTAGCGATGATATCGAAGATCGTAGCAATGCTAACGTGGGTCTTCTCCTCGATGGCCTTGCCCACAGAGGTGGACTTTATGGCATCGTCAACGCCTATCTTGTCGAGGACATAGCTGACCGCCTTCCCGAAGGCCCTGCCAGCGGCCCACCCTATTACTAGGATCACTATAGCACCTAGCAGCTTGGGAGTCATCTCGACGATGTACCTTATCAGCTCGGCAAGGTAAACCTGAAGCACCTGCATTCACATCACCCCGATCCTTAGATATCTGCTATATTAAAAATTTATTTGAAGAGATCGATAGTCCCGTAATATGCGACGTCCTATTCCTTAATCATCATAATACTTTTGATAGTTTACGTATTTATTCTTTATTATTAGGATACTACGAAAAAAGGAAGTGAATCGTTAGGAAAGGGGTTAGCGGGGAGACCCCCCTAACGTCAGACACTTGTGCAGTCTGCCTCGTGCAGACTTATTAAGCCCTTTACTCACCAATTGAAGGGGAAATATATGGGTGCAAGGGGGAGCATAACCCTTCTGGGACTTAGAGTGGACATGATGCTGACCCTATCGCTCATAATAGCTGTCTCGGGATTCGTTTTCATCTATCTACTGGGTCCCAGCGTCGGTCTGGTCGGGGGAGTAGTACTGGCATTGCTGTTCAATTTCTTCATGTGGCTCATATCCCCTTACCTGATAAAGGCCATGTACAGGCTTAGACCCGTGAGCAGCGGTGAGATGCCTTGGTTGTACTCCATGGTGAGGATGCTTGCAGAGAGGAGCGGTCTGAAGAGGATGCCTCAGGTATTCATCGCGCCCACCGAGGTACCCAATGCCTTTGCCTTCGGGAGTCCGATCTTCGGCTACGGAGTGGCTGTTACTGAGGGGCTTCTCAGGATACTTGACGAGGAGGAGATAGAGGCGGTGCTGGGTCACGAGATAGGGCACATAAAGCACGGCGACATGCATGTGATGATGATCGCTACCGCCCTGCCTGCGATATTCCTGCAGATCGGCAGGTGGTTCATCTGGGGGTCGATGTTCGGGTATGGAGGTTCTAGGGACAGGGACAACTCCGGATCCCTCTACCTCTTGGGGGTGGCGCTGACCGTGATCGGGTGGCTCCTGTACCTCCTAGCCCTGAGGCTCAGCAGGCTGAGGGAGTTCTACGCCGACGCTCACTCGGCGCTCACAGTCGAGAGGGGCGCCGAGAAGCTCCAGCGCGCCTTGGTGAAGATAGCCAAGAACACTGACCCAAGGCTGGGTGCCCAGCTGGCCAGCGCTAAGGCGCTCATGATAACTGATCCCACTCAAAGGGAGCTTGACGAGGACCTCAGATCGATCATGGAGAGGGAGGAGAGCTTCTTCGAGAGGATAATGTCCTTGTTCTCCACTCACCCGAGGCTGAAGGAAAGGCTGATGAAGCTGGAGGAGCTCAAGGGGATCTCTGGCTGATACCCCCTTATATTTTGGGATCGGCAATATAGGCGGGTGAGGGGTTGGAGAAGATAGCGGTTCCCGCGAAGGGTCCTGAGGGATTGGACGCCATAGCCTTTGGACAGCCCTCCTACGCACCATTCTTCACGATAGTGACTGTGGAGGACTCCGAGATAAAGAAGGTCGAGGTGATAAGGAACCCGGCCTCGGGACTCCTCACTTACAGAGGACCTAGCCTGGCGTCGTGGCTCAAGCACATGGGAGTGACGGTCCTCATCTCGATATCCCTTCCAGAGGATGTGCTCAGGAGCCTCACCTCTTGGGGGATAAGGGCCGTGTTCGCCACGGGCAGGACGGTCAGGGAGATACTCGATGCTTACCTCTCCGGGACTTATAGGCCTCCTAGAGGTGAAAAATCGGGCGAGGAGGGGCTGGTCTGATCACAGCACCGGATCTATTTTTCTCCCCGCCACGACAATCGGGTCCCACACTGGGGCGAGCGGTGGGGCGTAACCCACATCAGCGAATATGAGGTCCCTGCTCTTAGGCTTATACGGGAGGAGGGTGGCAGCTACGTTCACCCTCGCCAACGCCCCTTTACCTATGGACTGGACGCCCATCACCGTACCATCCTCGCTCACCACGAGCTTCACCCACAGGTAACCGGATCCCGGCATGTAATGGGCCTTGTTCCTGCCCTTTATCATCACTCCCTTCACGTCGAATCCCTTCTCCTTGGCCTCCCTCTCAGTGAGACCCGTGCCTGCCACCTCTATTCCGAATACCTCAGCCGTCCAAGTCCTCACCGCCCCCGGAAAATCGGTCTCCTTTCCAGCAGCGTTGGAGCCAGCAACCAGCCCCATCTTGTTGGCTATCTGTGCGAAGGGCATCCAGTCGGGCCTCCCTGTAACCCTGTTCACCGCTTCGACATTGTCGCCAGCGGCGTAAATGTCCACCAAGTTGGTCCTCATCTTGGAGTCCACCTTGATGGCCCCGGTCTCACCCACCTCAGCGCCTGCCTCCCTGAGTAGGTCGACATTGGGCTCCACGCCCGCGAAGACGAGCACTAAATCGACGTTCATGGAGGAATCTCCCGCCTCGACTCTCAGGGCCTCTCCTGTCCGTCCTACCTCCCTCACGGGGGTTCCGAAGTGGAATTTGACTTCAGCGGAGGAGAGGAGTTCCTTCATCACCTCCCCCATGTCCTCGTCCAGTCCCTTCGGCAGGGGCCATCCGAAGTACTCGAAGACATGAACCTCCTTTCCCAGCCTCGCTATGTTCTCCGCGAACTCCATGCCATTTAGCCCGGCCCCTATAATCGCCACTCTCCTTGACTTGAGGACCCTCCTCCTTATCTCCTCCCCCTCATCAAGATGGTGGGCCGAGAGAACACCTTCATTGTCTAGACCCGGTATAGGGGGCAACCTAGATCTGGCACCCGTGGCGACTATCAGGACATCGTATTCCAGTTCCCTTACCTCGTCCCCCTTCCTGTAAACCACCTTCTTCTCAGCCGGGAGGATCCTCTCGGCAACGGCCTCCAATTCCAGGTCGATCCTCCTCTTCTCGACGAAGAAGCTCGGGGGGTAGTACATGAGATCGTCCAGCGATTTTATGACCCCGCCGACGTAGTAAGGTATGCCACAGAGGGCGAAGCTCACGTACTTGGTCTTTTCTATGACTATTATCTCGCTCTCGGGCCTGTGCTTCCTGATCCTGCTGGCCGCGGCCATACCAGCGGGGCCGCCACCTATGACGACTGCCCTCATTCTGTCACCGCGCCTCGATGAGGGTCAGTGATTTTAACGTACCCCTCGTTTGAGGCCCGGATCATATCAGCCGCTCTCGAAGAGGACGAACTTCAGCCTCCTCCCCCTGAGCTTGACCAGCCCTATCGAGTATCCCACGGATTCCATCATTGATAGCAATCTCGGGATCTCGATCCCCTTCTTCAGCCTTATCAGGACCTCTAAGCAATCTGAAGGGCCGGTCCCCGGTAGGAAGGCGTCGGACTCCTTAATTCGGAGGACCTCGCCGAATGGATCCAAGAGCGGGATCACATCATCCATTCGTATGGCCATCACCGCTGACCACTATGGTGAGAGATAAGCTGTGAGGAGAGGATGTATTGCGCACTTATTAAAGTTAAAGCTTCTGGAGCTCCTCTCTCGCTAGTTCGACCATTCTGGAGGCCGATCTTATCTTCGCCCTAGCGATCAAGGTGTCCCCTCTCTTCAAGGACTCTCTGGCCTCCTCTAGGTTCTTCAGGGCGATCTCATACCTTGCCTTGGCTTTGGAGACGTCCTTTCCCTCCGCCTCCCACAGGAGGATCTCGTCGCCCACGGATACGGCGTCCGCATACACATTCTCGAGTTCGTCCTCTAGGGACTCAACCTCTAGCTCTTCTTCCCTCCTCTTTTCTTCCTCTTGCCTCTTCATCTCGAGTAGTTCGCGCTCCACATTCCTGATGCATTCTGCGAGAAGACGTGAGAAGTCGGTGGCTTCATCCATAGCGGTGTTGAAGCCGTCTAACATCCCATAAGCCCCTCCCACGACCGCCCCAGCTAAGGCGCTCTTGATGCTGTCCACATCCCCGGCGAGGAGGCTACTGGCCAGGCTGGCCAAGCCTCCGCCCATCAGAGCGCCGAACACTCCCTTCCTCAGTATACCGCCGCTCTCCACCTCGTAAAGTATCTTTATGTCGTCTCCCACGGGGGATGCAGCTAGCTTGCCCTTCTCATCCTTGTATTTCACCGAAACCTTAACTAAATCATCTCCAGTTGACTTATCGGTTATGGCCGTCCCGTTCAGTGCCAGTTGATTGAAGAGCTTCTCTATGAATAGGTCGAAATACTCGCTCAATCCCTTAACGTGGTAATAAAAGGTAGAGGCAGTGTACTTCATAGGGTATATGTGTTGTAGGGGCACATAAATATTTCAATCAACGTTTATCAATCCTGTGGCTCTGTTGATGATATGGGACCCCCAAAGAAAGACGAGGAAATTCTGAGCAAATTGAGGGAGAAAGGAGATTAAGAGGTGCGAACATTAAGGTAAGAGATCCTCTTGGAATATTAGGTAAATTCACGAGTTTTGAGTGAGCTCCTCGAGCTGGATTGATAGGAGCCTTAGGACCCTCTCTATCACCGATTTATCCCTGCTTATTCTCTTCATCGGTTTTTGAGTGTCCTCATTTCCTTCCCTAGCTTTTACTTCAACGAAAGCCCTGAACTCCTAGTAGCTCGGTATTACTGGTAACTTGTTAGTAGCAACTTGCTGATAACTTACTACCAACTCGCTGTTATCTTTACTACTAACTGCTTCTAACTCGATACCGAGGAGTCTCGCCAGCTCGGAGAACTTGCTAGCTGGACCGAGATAGTGAACTTTGTGCTTCCCCCTCCCCTCATAGTGGTCTATGTAGAGATACCACTTGCCCTTGAGCTTCTTCTTGATCAACCAGCCCTCCTCTCCACACTTGGGGCACCTTACCCTAGGCATGCTACCACCGTACTACTAACTTATGAGCATTGCTACTAACGGGGTTAGTAGCAATTTCCTGATGTAGTTTGCTAGTAGCCAGTTAGAAGTAGATCAAAGGAAAGTTATTTCAAGATCTGTATCTGTAACCAAGGAACCCTCTCGAAGTCTCTATCGCGCGCGAGATCCAAGGGTCTCTCTGGTTTCAACACCCTTTCTCTTACTTGGCTTTGATGACACTCATAGAGCTTTATCTCCCTTCTTGAGAAATAGCATTAATGTCGCCTTTACTACCTAACTAGTTAGTAGTGTAGTAATTTACTAGTAACTATTAGTAGTTAGTAGCAAGCACTAGATAGCAGGTGCTTGATCTTCTCGCATTATGCACATCGAGGTTAAAGGAGCGAGTGATGAGGACAGGCTACAGTGGAAGGTCAATCAAGCGTTCAAGCGGGAGCATCCAGAACCCTTCTGCGTCATCGGAGTGTTAGGCTATCCCAGGAGAGCTGATATG
>JAOZFI010000016.1 GCA_027491395.1 Thermoproteota archaeon
GGTAAGAAAGTGGGTACACAGGTTTGGAGCTAGGATGAGCGAGATCATGGCTGTTAAAGCAAGGGAGTGGCTGTCGTGGACGAGACAGTTGTGAACTGCGCTAGTAGGCCTGTTTACCTCTGGGTGGCGCTGGACCCTGAGACTGGCTTGATCTGGCTTGAGCTCAGCGATGGGAGGAGCTGGGGCGATGCCAGGGCCTTCCTTAAGAAGGTCAAGGGCAGGGACGTCAGGACCGTCATCACGGACGGAGGTGGTACAGGCGTGCTGCAGCCTCCCTAGCTAAGCACGTGGTCATGAGCGGTGGCGAGAGGAGCTACGTAGAGAGGGTCATAAAACCATAAGACAGGCTCAGGGGATTCGACGTCTATTCACAGCAAGCGTTACCTGCTAACGGCTGGGAAGGCTTCACGGCTTCATGTCTTCACAACTTCGTCAGCCACATGACCCTCAAGAGGGAGCCGGTACCGCTTGTGACAGGCCCCGAATGTAGAAAATGCTCATGCTAGTGATCAAAGCGTGGAGGTGGCCTTAAGTTGACAGCACCCATGAACTCTTCACCAATCTGCTAGTGCTGGACGAGGCCGTATACGTATCGAAGAGGAAGTATGATGTACCATTCAGTGGTACCATCGAGTTCATCGATAGGGCGGTACTCCCTCATGTGGAGGTGGTCGCGCTGGGATTGGAGACCTACTTGGAGGCCAAGAAGTACATGATTAAGTACGACCTGAGTCCCTCCGACTCGATCCATGCGGCAACTGTGGAGGTATTCGGGCTTCAAGCGATAGCGAGCGAGGACAGGGATTTCGATAGGGTGGGTATCAAGAGGCTTTGGTTATGAAACGAAGCGTATTATATGCGATCAGGCTTCAAACTCCCCGAGGAGTCGGGGTTCCCCCAGTAGTTCCGGTCCAATAGGATCCCTCACCTACGGCGTCCTAGCATGACCAGATCGCAGATGATTAACTCGGCTGGTTAAACTTTAAAGTTAAACTATTGGGTTTAGATTGATGAGCGTCGTTAAGGTCCACAGGAAGGGCATCATAGCCCTGCCCAAGTCGGTCAGGGAGAGAGCCGGAATAAAGGAGGGCATGCTCCTCCTAGTGGAGGTCAAGGACGGTAAGCTGGTCCTCTCACCACTCGACCTGTGGGAGAGGGTCTGGGCCTGCTGTAGTGGGAGCGCTGAGGAAGCTGAACGGGAGCTGGATAGGGAGGAGATCGAGAAGGAGAGGACGAGGGAGCGTCAATGGAGAAGGTAGTCGTGGACACCTACGCTCTGCTCGCTATGGCCTTCGGTGAGCTCTCCACTAGGGCTGAGAGGTTGATGATGTCCATCAGGAGGAGAGAGGTGGAGGGGATCGTCCCTGTTACCGTCCCCTACGAGTTTACTGTTCACTGGTCTAGGGGCAGGCTGCCCGGATTGAAGAGTCCAGACGAGATCGTGGCCTTCTTCTCCGCCTTCTTCACGGTGGCAGACCTATCGCTCAGGGACTACGTTGAGGTGGCGATTTTAAAGAGCAGGGGTGATGAGATACTGTCATCCTCAAGCGATCCACGATTATCCGGCAGGAGGCTCAGCTTGGTGGATGCCTCCGTCATCTACACAGCCAACAAGGTCAATGCTCCGGTGATCACCGGCGACCTGGATCTCTCATACGTGGCTGGAGAGATCGGCCTAGAGGTCGTGTGGTAGCCTCGATTTCACGCACCTTAAAGAAGGGGTAACCAACAGAACTTAGGAATACTTCAGTTTTGGGCTAGACCTCAACCTGGCCTTGGTTCGATCTCCCCGTAGCTCGATGCTACCTTAGGCCTTTCGTGCTTGAGCTTAAAAGCAAACCGACGGGGCTTTGCATACTAGCAAGAGGAGATAGATCATGATAAGTGAGTTCCGGGTTTCGTAGGGTGAGAGGTATGCATGTGTTGGGGAGGAGGTCGAGGAACTTCATCCACGTCAGTAGGGCGACCCCATATCCAACTGACGTGCTTCACGCGCGATCCGAGGGAGCCTACCTAATTCGACTTACCCAGTAGTCTACCTCCTTCCTACCTTCTTGCGCCCCTTAACGCGCCTCTCCTCCATCTCGCGAAGGTATTCCCCTAATCTGCTCACATCAACCATTTCAAGCAGCCGAGGTATGATCTCGCCCCTCGCCGGATACCTGAGGTATATCAGGTCGATCAAGGTCTTCTCGGGATCAGAAACCCTTATCCACTCGTCTACCTCGTCCAGATACTTGTACTCATACCCGAAGTACATCTTACCCGAGATCCTCCTGAGCATCACCTTGAAACCAGCTACTTGCCTGATGCCCCACTTCACAGTCTTGGACACGTTTGGAGAGAGCACGGTCACTGCCGTCACCTGGTTCCATGCCCCGTGAAGGAGTGCTGCTGAACCTAATCCAATGTAGGCCCTTGGAATGGCCTTTACAATCATGTAGGGAGACTTCTTGAAGGAGTAAACTCCCTTCAACAGCTCGACTATCTGCCCTTTCCTTTTCAAACGGTGGATGAGCAGCTTAGCGTAGTTCCCACCCACGACCGCCTCTACAGATCTGAACGTGAAGATCGATGACCTCCTAAGCCTCTAGATGAATTCCGAGTACTTAGCGGGCAAATCCCTTCACCTTCCTGCCACTGTCTCGAAGCTCGGGGGCCTTCCCATCAGGACGATCGCTCTCAGTATGGGGTAGTCGTGTGGGGGCTCCCGCAGGAGGGGGAGGATCTGCCTGAGTGAGTCCATCACGCTGGCATCTTCACAGAGATCTAGGAGGTAATATATGTCGTAGAGGTCCCTAGCCTTCCTCCTGTTCTCGTAAGCTTTTATCTTCTCCTCTAGAAGCGAGCATGGCGTGAGAGTTCTGACCACGACGCTACTTCCATCTATCAGCCAGAAATCCTCCTCGATCACATCCCTCTCCTAAAACATAGGGGAAGCCTCGAGCTCCACCTCGGCACCGTCGCTGACCCTCAGATAGAGGACCTTAGAAGGCATGAGTTTCACCTTAGTAACGTTCAGAGCGCGGGACAGGATATCCGGAATCCTCTCAAAT
>JAOZFI010000022.1 GCA_027491395.1 Thermoproteota archaeon
GTAACCTGCAGGTCGCGATACTAGCAGCTGGCAGGTCCAAGACGAGGCACCTCAAGCCGAAGGGGAAGCTGGATCACTGGTTCGGTCTGATATACGCCATGGCTAACGCGTTGCTGGAGATAGAGAGGATCAAGAGGGGTGAATCCGAGGAGGGGGATCTGAAGGAATGGGAAGAGACCATAGAAAGGGTTAGATCCCAAGATCCCGAGATAGCCAAAGGACTGACCGAGCTCGACGATCGCTACGTCATGGATCTCCTGAAGAGGTACCAGTCCGGAGATCCGGATGCGAGAGAGGTCTTCAGGGAGGTAGCAGAATCAGTCCTGAGAGGTTTCCTCCAGACCTTGGGCAGGATGGGCATAACCTACGATCAGTTCGACTGGGAGAGCGAGCTCATATGGGAAAGCTGGGTGAGGAAATCCCTAGAGAAGCTTGAATCCTCCGGTTATCTGGATAGGGACGGTGAAGCGATATACGTCGATCTTGGGAGGGCGATCAGGGAGAGGGAGGATGTCAGGAGGATATTCGGACTGACAGAGGACGAGGTGAGGAGATTAGAGGAGGAGGGCAGGCTGGAGGAGGTGGTACCTCCGAGGTTCTACCTCACCAGATCGGACGGTACTTGGCTGTACACGGGGACTGATGTGGCTTACTCCCTCTTCAAGGTGGAGGCTACCGACGTCAGAAGGTGCTACAACGTGATCGCCACCGAGCAGACTTTGGAGCAGAAGGAGGTGAGGGCGAGCCTAGCCCTGATGGGCTATGATCCGGACTTCCTCGTACACTTCGCTTACGAGATGGTCAACCTTATAGGGGTGAGGATGTCTGGGAGGAAAGCCCTCTACATAACGTTAGACGATCTCTTGGACGAGGCAAAAGGCAAGGTTATGAAGATACTTCAGGAGAGGGGGATGAACAGGGATCCGGGGATAGAGGAGATAGCCGAGAGGGTAGCTGTAGGTGCCCTGAAGTATGCCCTGATCAATGTCTCCCCGACTAAGGTAGTCCAGTTTAGGTGGGAGAGGGTCCTCGACTTAGAGACGAACAGTGGACCTTTCGTCCAGTACTCCTACACTAGGGCCCATAACATCTTGAAAAAGGCAGGAGAGATCCCTGAATCCTTCAACCCATCCGAACTGTCGTCCGATCTGGAGGTGTCCCTAGTTTACATGTTGGCAGAGTTTCCGGAGAAGGTGAGGAGTGCTTACCAGCTTCTAAGACCGGATCTGATCTCCCAGTACGCTAATGAGCTGGCCTCGACCTTCAATAAGTTCTACGAGACCCATCCGGTTATCAACGCTCCTGAGGGAGCGAGGGAAGCTAGGATGTGGCTCGTCATGGGGGTGAGGGGGGTCCTAGGAAAGGCGCTAGACCTCATCGGCGTGCCGAGGCTTGAGAGGATGTAAAACATCCTCACCTTCCAATTTCCTTCTTGGACTTGGCGTAATCGCACACGTCCCTGAGGGGACACTCTTCGCACTTCGGGTTCTTAGGACGGCAGTAAACCCTTCCCAACTTTATCAGGAGGAGGTGCGCCTTCAAGTAGTCTTCTGGGTCGAACAACCTCATTAACGATCCTCTTATCTCCTCGTAGTCGTCGCTACTTGCTAGACCAAGTCTGACTGCCACCCTAGTGATGTGTCTGTCCACCGCTATGGTGGGTCTCCTCCCCATCAAGCTCAACAGCACGTCAGCAGTCTTGGGTCCGACTCCAGGCAGGCTGATCAATTCCCTCCTGGCCTCCTCGAGGTCCTTCTCCAGTATTCTCTCTAGTCTACCGCCGCTCAGGAGGGAGGCAACCCTCTTGATGACCCTCGCTTTCTGTCTATAAAGGCCCGCCGGTCTCAGGGCCTCCTCCAGCTCCCTCAAACTGAGCTTCTCTATCCTCTCGGGATCTATCCTGCCCAGAATGTTCTTCAATCTCTTCATGGCCTTTGCGGTATTCTTATCGTTGGTGTTCTGGGAGACTATGGTGGTTACCAGCACCTCAAATGGGTTCTTGGATTTGCTGGCCATGAGGGAGACGAACTCCTCCTCCTTGAAGTCCAAGGCCCCCTCTAGCCTCCTCAGGATTGCCTTCCCATCCACTCCCTCGATCAACTCAACTCCTCCTTCAGCTTGGAAGCGAACCTCTTCTCATTCACTATGAAGCGGTGATGCTCTCCCTCACCTATGAGCTTCTCCTTCCAGTAGGCCTCGACCCTGAAGACCAGCTTCCTTCCATCCATGTCCACAAGGGTCGCCTTCACCCTGACCTCGCCACCGATTGGAGCAGGGGCCCTGTGAAAAACGCACACGTACGTACCCACGGTGGTGTAACCCTCTTCTAGGTAGGGCTCCACGGTTCTGTGGCACGAGATCTCCATAAGGGCTATCATGCTGGGAGTGGAGAGGACCCCAACCCCCAAATGATTCGCGGCCATATTCTCCTCAACTAGATAGGTGAATTCGCCGGTAAGGCCAGGCCTCACACCTGACATCGCCTCACCTCCTTACAAGCGGAACCATCATTATAAGGGTGGACACTAAGAGGATGAACAGAGTGGAAGGGAGCCCGAATATGGGTGTAGTCAGAGACTTCCCCGCGCCATGCACCAATGCCCAGTACAGGCCTATCAGGAACCCGGAGGCGAGAGATGCTGCCGCGGCGTATCCCATTACCCTACTCCTCCTACCGTAGAACCATCCGATCAAGGTAACTGGGGCTAGGGGGAGTAGCAGCGCCGATGCAAGCACAGATAGATCCACTATGAAGCCGATCTTCAGGTAAGCCACGTAACTCAGGACGAGCATTAGGATGAGGATGAAGATCCTACCCAAGTTTATCGCCGCCCTGTCCTTCCCTCCCAAGTATCGCTGGTACACGTCCCTAGAAGCGGTGGAGGAGAGAGCTAAGACTATCGCGTCCATGGTGGTCATCGCAGCCGCCACGATGGAGGTGAAGACGAAGACGGCAAGGGGAAGGGGAGCGTAGCTGAGCAGTAGGGGTGTGACCTGATCGCCCACCTCGATGACGGGGAGGCGTCCGACCTCGGTCAGGGCCCTGCTTGCGAGTCCTATTACCGTCACTATGACCGTGTAGGAGAGGCCGAACAAGGTGAAGAGGGTTATGAGCCTCCTAAGGGCCTTCTCGTCCTTGGGTGTGTACAGCTTCTGGACCACTTGGGGATTGGTCACCGCGAAGAAGGCCCAGGGAATCGAGTATGACACGAAGACCAGGGGAGACCACTTCATACCTAGGAGGCCCTTCCCAGCCATTTTGGCTGTGCCGCTCGCTATATCCGATCCACCCCACAGGAAGAGCCATACCACGAATCCGATGGCGGCCAGTATCATCCACAGACCCTGGTACAGGTCGGTGGAGGCGAGGCTCCACATCCCAGACAGTCCTGTCCATATCAGGGCTGCAACCACTCCCAGCAGGATGCCGAGCCAGTAGAGGCCGGGAGCCATCCCCTCAACCATTCTACCGACGGCTATGAGCTGTGCCGAGGCGTAGGGTACCAAGGCTAGGAGGTACATGGCGGCCACGATGAGGGAGAGCGGCTTCAGACCGTACAGATCTGAGATCATCTCGGCTGGGCTCACCCAGTTCCTCTCCCTTGCCAATTTCCAGATCCTAGGTGCGACGTAGCTCAGGAGGAATATGGTGGATAGTAGGTAGGTTATCTCGAACCCGAAAGCTCCAACACCGGTCGCATACGTGAGCCCGACCAGTCCGACCATCATGAAAGCGGAGTAGGTAGTCGCTGCATAGGATATAGCAGCTAATATACCGCCCAGCCTGTGGCCCGCCACGTAGTAATCGCTCGTAGTCTTTATTCCTACTCTCCTAGATAGGAGGGCTATAATCGTCCCCATCAGCAGGTAGAGGGTGAGGGTGATCACCGCTGCGGCTAGCTCCTCCACGAGGCATCCCCCCTGAGGTAGATCAGGGTGACGGTGAAGTGAACCAGCGTGAGAACCAGCCAGAACGCGTATAGCGAGAGGTCCCTACACTCCCTGAGAGCGAGGTAAGGCACCGTATAGGATAGGGTTAAGACGAGCAGGCTCCACACCAGATAGGCCTTGTCCCTCATACCAACTCCCTCAGGTAATCGTAAAACCTAAGCAAACCCTCCCTACCCACCGGTTCGTAGTCGATGTTCTCTATCACCCTTACATGGTTGAAGGATGCCTTAAACTCTTCCAGCACCCTCGCGTGGATCTCGGCCATCCTGTTCAATTTATCACATTTGCAGTCCCTGAGTAGCCTGTTCACGACCAGCGCCCTGACCTTTATGCCCATCCCCTCCAACTCATCCCTCATCCTTAGCGTCAGGAGATAGGAGATCTTCTCGGGAATGGCCACCAGTATGAGGTGGTGGGAGTCGCTTGACAGCATGTCCATTATACCTCGAGCTATGGACCTCCATTCCTCTATCAGTGCCAAGGGATCCCTCCTTCCCCTACTTATCCTCTCCAAGAATCCTTTCAACTTTAGATACATGCGTATGGCGTCGTTCATGTGGGAGTAGAACTCCTCCTCTATCCTCAGCAATCTGACGCTTCCGCTGGACGCGGGTGTGTCCCAGACTATGATGTCGTAACCTCCCTTTCTCCAGAACTCGTGCAGGAGGTAGAGCATGAACTGATCCGCTATGCCAGGGGCTCTAGCCACGTAGTCTATGAAGTCTCTCTCCACCGGCAGGAAGGAGGAGGCCACCTCGTAGACCTCTCCCCCGAATCTCTCCTTCCACATCTCGATCACGGCGCTCTCACTCAGCTCCGCCGCCCACAGCCCCCTGAACCCGTTTACCTTGGAGGGCTCGCTCCCCAAGGGAAAGTCCAGCACATCGGAAAGAGTAGGGGTCGGGTCCGTCGTCAGGAGGAGGACATCCATCCCATCCTCGGAAAGCCCAGCTGCCAAGGAAGCCGAGCATGTAGTCTTACCCACCCCACCCTTTCCCCAGAAGCTGACGAGCCTCATCTAGAATGAGAGTGCCTTACAAGATTTAACAGATAGTAATAAAAATTGGGATTTAGAGGCCCAGATAGGCCTTCTTTATCCTCTCACTACCCTCCAACTCTTCCTTGGGACCCGACAGGACTATTCTCCCCTGCTCTATCACGTAGCCATAGTCCGCTATCTCAAGGGACATGTGCACATTCTGCTCGACTAGGAAGACGGTAAGCTTCTCGTCATCCCTCAGCTTCCTGATGACGTTCATTATCTCACCGACAAGCTTGGGTGCTAGGCCTAAGGAGGGCTCGTCCATAAGTAGAATCTTCGGATCTGCCATGAGAGCCCTCCCGATGGCGAGCATCTGCTGCTCCCCACCGCTCAGAGTACCGGCCAGCTGGCTTCTCCTCTCCCTCAACCTAGGAAACAGACTGTACACCAGATCCAAGCTGCTGTCGAACTTATCCCTCGCTCTCTTGGTGTAAGCGCCCAACTCAAGGTTCTCGAAGACCGTGAGCTCGGGCCAGAGCCTCCTACCCTCAGGGACCATTACTATCCCCAGCTCGACCCTCTTGTGTGCTGGGAGCTTGGTTACATCCTCGTTTCCCAACAGGATCTGGCCCTTCCAGGGCGGTAGGATGCCACTGGTTACCCTGAGCGTGGTGGTCTTTCCGGCGCCGTTACTCCCGAGCATGACTGTTATGATGCCTTCATCGGCCTGCAGGTTGATGTTCCAGAGGACTTGAGTCTCCCCATACCCAGCATCTATGTCCTTCAACTCAAGAAGAGCCATCTCCTTCACCTCCTTTCCTCTTGACGAACCTCAAAGCATATCTAGGATCTCCCAGATAGGCGGTTATCACCTCTGGGTTGTTGGCCACCTCTTCAGGAGTACCTTCGGCTATCTTCCAGCCGAAATGCAGTACCACTATCCTGCCAGCAATGTTCATTACTGCATGCATCACATGCTCTATCATTATGATGCTGAGATCCCTCTCCTCCTTGACCTTCTTTATGATCCCGAGGGCCTCCTCCACCTCCTTCGGGTTTAGACCGGCCAGCACTTCGTCAAGCAGGAGCAACTCCGGTTCGGCGGAGAGGGCCCTAGCCAACTCTAGCATTTTCTTCTGCCTGAGTGTCAGCTTCACGGCAAACTCCTCGGCCTTCTCCGCTAGCCCTACTAGCTCTAGAGATTGGTAAGCGATTTCCTTAGCCTCCCCTATAGTTATCTGGTGAGCTCTCTTCCCGAAGAGCGCCCCGACCATGGCGTTCTCCAGCACCGTCATGTCGTTGAACGGCTTCACTATCTGGTGTGTCTTCGCTATCCCCTTCCTAGTGATGACGTGAGGCGGCTTCCCCGTTATGTCCTCCCCCTTGAATATCACCCTACCCTCATCTGGCTTATAGACACCAGTTATGATGTTGAAGAGCGTGGTCTTCCCGGCCCCGTTGGGACCTATGAGGCCTAAGACCTCGCCCCTCTTCATCGAGAAGGTGACTTTGCTGTTGGCGACCAAGCCACCGAACCTCTTAGTAACATTCTCAACAACCAAGATATCCTCCATTCAATTCCCTCCCTACTCCAAAAGGTCCCTTAGTCTCACTCCCCCCACCTTATACTTCCTCAGGAGTCCTATGAGCCCCTCAGGGAAGAATAAGACCACTATCGCAACTATGATTCCCAAGATGATCAGGTTCACGCCTGGATAGTGTACTAATAGGAGGTCGTAGAGTTCGAAGTATATCAATGAACCCACAACGGGTCCCAATACGGTTCCCAACCCCCCTATGACTATCATGACTATCATGTCTATACTGTGTCCCAAGTTGAATAGGGTCTCGTCCACGCCTCCACCGTTGAGCGAGAATAGAGCACCCACCATTCCTGCGAAGAACCCAGCTAAGGTGAAGGCTATTATCTTGAACATGGTAGTGGGGACTCCCAATACCTCTGCAGCGTCCTCATCCTCCTTTATAGCTGTCAGTCCCACGCCGAAAGGCGACTTCCTGATGTAGTAGTTCACGGCCAGCAGGATGATCAGGGTCAGGAACATGGCGTTGAACACAACATCCTTCTCCACTATCTTGTCAGCTGGCAGGATTATCTGGGCTCCGAAGAACTGCTCCGGATTAAGCTCGGGCACTATGGCCTTCATCAGATAGAGGGCCGTGAAGTCCAATCCTATGGTGGCGATAGCGAAGAAGGCGCCCCTGAGCCTCAGCACCGCAGCTCCGACGCTGGCAGCTATGGCAGCTGCGAAGAGGCCAGCGAGCACGGCGACCAAGAACGCCCCGAGACCGAAGCCCATGTTCTGGAGTTCGGCTAGGGGTTTGATGAAGTACACTAAGAGTACGTAAGCATACCCTCCCAGTCCCAAGAACACCGCGTGTCCGAAGCTCACATAGCCGGCGAATCCCATGATTATGTTCAGCGAAAGAGCGATGCCCATGAAGTACATGATGGTCATTAACGTGTCTAGGGTGCTCATTCCCAGCATCCTTGCGATTAGTATCCCGAGCACCACGAACACGATCACTACTAGGGTGGGACTATTTAGGTAGTGGGATAGAGAGCTCCCCTTACCGGCCATCTCACCTCTTCCTCCCGAATATTCCCTCCGGCTTGAACAGCAGGATCAGTATGAGGACTATGAAGGCGGTGGATAGGGCTATTGGATCACTGATTCTAGGATTGAAGATAGATACCACAACTTTAGACAGGCCATAGATTATCCCTATTATGATGCCGGCGACCAACGATCCCACCACGCTTCCGAGTCCTCCTAGCACCACGACTACGAAGCCGAGAGGAGCGTACTTGTACGCTATCTCCGGTGTCACCGAGGCCTCGAATAAGAGGACCATGAAGCCCGAGAAGACGGTTAGGCCGATTCCCAAGACCGTGGTGAGCAACTTTATCCTCACGGGATTGATCCCGACTAGAGAGGCTGCTTGAGCGTCCTGCATGACGGCCCTTATGGACTTGCCAAGTATGGTCCTGTCCAAGAAGAGGTAGACGATTGCAACGCTTATCAAAGCGAGAGCGTCCGCAAGCAGGATGTTGGTTCTAATAGTTGTTCCCAAGACCCTTATGAAGGGAAGGCCCATGCTCCAGAGACCGAAACCCCTGGGCTCACTCCCGAAGACGTAGTAGTAGAAGTTGAGCAAGGCTATGCTCAACGCGAACATGGCCAGCAAGGTAGACATCTCTATCTTCAGCGTTATCTTCTCGACCTTGCCCACCAGCTTGTGTAGGAGCGCCCAGTAAATCAGGAATCCGGCAGCTAGTCCCACTAGTAAGGCCACCAAACCGCCTATCAAGGGGTTCAGACCGTACTGCGTGAACAGGATTATTGCCACGTAGGACCCCATCAGTATTGCTTCTCCCTGAGCCAAGTTCACTACCTTCATGACACCCCACAGCAGGGTGAGTCCCACGGCAGCGAATCCTAGGATTATGCCCCACAGGAAACCGTTAACGAGATTGATCGCGAGGATCGACACGTCCATAACGACCACCCAAAAATAGGGGAGAGGAAGGGAAGGAGACTTACCTCTTATACCAGTTCTCGGCTGGGTATATTGGGCTCGCCTGAGCCGCCTCCGGCGGATAAACTATCTTCTTCTCACCAGCCTGCCACTGCACGACCACCATCTGGTGGCCCACCTGCAGTCCGGTGGCTGGATCTATCTTGAGCCTCCCGAAGAAGGTCATTATGTCCACCTTGTTGAAGGCCGCCCTGACGGCGTCAGAGTCCAAGCTTCCAGCGACCTCTATCGCCTTAGCTAGGTGCAGTATGGCGGCTGTGGCTTCGGCAGCGTGGTAGTCAGGCATACCCCCTCCGGAGACCTCCTTGTACATCTGTATGTATTCCTCGTTGGTTGGCCCGAACCATTCTATCCCGAGCTTCTTGGCAGCTTCTGGACTGTACTTGACCCCTACCTCCCACTGAGCAGGGTACATCACACCGTCAGCGGCCTCCTTCAGCTGTTCCTTGAATTCGGCCAGCGCAGGTGCCACTATTATGCCTATGCCCTTCAGCTTCCATCCGAGCTGCCAAGCCTGCTGCACTAGAGCAGTACCATCAGCGAAGTGACCACCACCGAGGAGCACTTCAGCACCGGCAGCCATTGCCTCGTTTATTATGGATCCGAACTCTGTGGCTCCCTTCTCGTAGGGCTTCTCGTAGACTAGTTTGAGACCCTTCTTCTGGATCTCATCTTTGGCTCCCTTGGCCACGGTGGCGGCGAAAGCGGCGTTCTCGTATATCAGGGCGACCTTGGCGTTCGGATCCTTCTCGGCTATGAGGTCCACCACGCTCCTCAGGTAGGTGGAGGCCGGGCTCAGAGTCTGTACCACGTACTTGTAACCCTGCTGGAAGATGGAGTCGCTTGCGCCTCCATGGCTCACCATGATTATCTTGTTCTGCTCTGCCACGGGAGCGGCGGCCTTCGTCAGGCCAGATGAGTACGGGGCTAGCAGGAAGTTCACTTTGTCCTCTGTTATCAGCTTGCTGTAAAGCTCAGGCACTCTCTGACTACTGCTTTCGTCGTCATAATACTTCAGTTCGACCTTGTAAACCTTATCTCCAACCTTTATACCTCCATGCACCTCGTTCAGCCACCTTATAGCGACCTTAAACCCGTTCAGAGCGTACTCTCCCTCATGGGCGAACTTGCCCTTCAGGGAGATCGTGGTACCTATGTAGATAGTGCCAGCAAATCCCGTTGGTTTCTGAGTGGTGGTTGGGGTGGTGGTTGGCGCTGCGGGGGTGATCGTCTTGGTGACCGTGACAACCTTGCTTTGGGTGAAAGTAGTCGTAACCACCTGTCCAGGTGAAGACATCGCGATTGCGGCGCCCACGATAAGGCCTATTACTAGAAACGCTATCGCGGTCACATACTTGGAAACTCCATACCTCTTCATGGGAAGTAACCTCCCTTTTCACACAAGATGTGCGGGAAGGGTGCTATTACGTGCTCTGGAACGCTTACTTATAAATACTGCCTTATCGTGAACATTAATTAAGATGATTAACTTATCAATGCGTAAGAGAAACTAACGACTTCACTCACTTAATTAAAAACTATTAATTTTCTAGTCGCACAATACCGGTTGTCAAGCCTCACTAAACCTGCGGTAAACGGGCTTATTTCCTAGAAGCGCGATGAAGTATTTTACCTCATTGAGACCTGTGTAATAGAACAGTTTAAAAAATGATCATACGTGATCTCCACCAACGCTTAATAGAATCTATCGCATCACGGGCTGGTAGACTGCAATGAAGATAGCCATGATCTTGGCTGGTGGTTTCGGAACTAGACTCTGGCCGCTCAGCCGTAAAGAATATCCAAAACAGTTTGCCAAGGTTCTAGGTGATCTTTCCACCTATCAGCAGGCCCTCAAGCGGGCCACCATTGTGGCCGATGACGTGATGGTTGTGACGTCGGAGATGTACAAGTATCAAGCGATAGGTCAGGCCAGGGAAATGGACATAGATCTGGACGAGAAGAAGGTCATTTTAGAGCCTGATAGGAAGGATACGGCGTCCGCGATCTACTACGGGCTCATAAGGGCCATGGACCTGTTCGGCTCCTCCATCGATGTAATGGTCTTCCCGTCAGATCACATGATCCTGAATGAGTCGGAGTTGTTCAGGGCACTCTCCTCCTCCCTCAAGTCCGCAGAGCATGGAAGGATATCCCTCATCTCCGTTCCTCCATCGAAGCCCGAACCCGGGTTCGGTTACATAAAGGCTGGGAGGGAAATCGATGAGGGAGTTTACGAGGTAGAGGAGTTTGTCGAGAAGCCAGGAGTTGAGCGTGCGAGGGAGATGTTGGAGGAGGGAAACTGGTACTGGAGCACCATGATCATGTCGTTCAAAGCCCATATAATGGTGAAGGCTATTGAAGAGAATCTACCCGGGGTTTCGGAGCCCTTCAAAAGATTTGATGATCCAAGGGAAGCGTACAGGAATGTTCAGAAGGTAGATGTGAGCTCAGGAGTGCTAGCCAAGGTGCCACACCTGCTATCCATCGTTCCCACGAAGAATTTAGGATGGAGCGACCTAGGAAGTTTCGACTCGATATATGAACTTCTGGATAAGGATGACAGGGGAAACGCCATAAGCGGACGTGTGAAGCATGCTAAGTCCGATGGAAACTTGGTACTGTCGAAGAGATTGGTCGCCTTGGTCGGTGTCCGGGACATGATTGTGGTGGATGACGAGGACGCTATTCTGGTGATGCCCAAGGGGAGGGGACAGGAACTCAGGGGACTCGTCGAAACCATGCTCAGGGAGAATGTGCCTGAGGTGCTGAGGCACAGAGTTTCTTACGAGCCATGGGGAACTAAGACTACCCTCCTCAGGGGAGAGGGTTATGAGGTGAGCAGGCTGAGGATATATCCGGGGAAGGGGTTAGGGCCTAGGAAGCATTACCACAGGAGCATCTACTGGCAGGTGCTCACCGGAACCGCCAGAGTCATGATCAACGGGGAAGAGAGGGTAATAACTAGGGGAAAGGGGGCAGAGGTGCCCGTGGGGTACTCTTACACGCTGGAGAATCCCGGGAAGATACTCCTAGACATAATAGAGATCGCCACAGGAGAGTACTTAGGGAGCGACGACGTGGACGAATCAGGTTTTTAACCTTGCCTTTGGGGAAGGAGAGGAATGGCCTCAGAGGGTGAGCCAAGGAGCGTAAGGGATATCTTGGTCGAGATGAAGGACGCATCCGAGTTCGCCTTGAGTCTCGCATACGCCTCTCTAATGTATCAAGACAGGGAGTTAGCTGAGGAGGTCTTAGGTCTGGAATCAGAGCTCGATGAACTGAGATATAACCTCTTCAAGATGACAATAGTCGCTGGTAGATCTCCCAAAGAGGCTGAGGAACTCGCTGCCCTGCTGGACATAGGCATAGCTGTGGACGAAATATCGGATGCAATGGCTGACCTTGTGAGACTGGTTCTTAAAGGATACCCCGTCCATCCAGCCTTAAGCTGGATGCTCTACACAGCAGAGGAAATTATAGGGCTCGTGAGGATAGAGGAAGCGTCTCCTCTAATATCCATGAGGGGTGAGGATCTGTACGATCCCGCGAACATGGCCGGCTGCGAGGTACTAGCTGTTAAGAAGAAGGGAAGGTGGATATTTGATGTTCCGCCCGACTTAGAGCTTGAGGTAGGGGATCTGCTTCTACTGGAAGGCACAAAGGACAGCATAGAGACGGCTAGGGCCTTAGCTCGAGGGGAGAACTCCAAGCCTGTGATACCAGAGAGACCATTGGAGAAGGTCGATGAGGCCTCTAAAGAGATAGCTGAGAGGCTGAACAGCATGAAAAGCCTGTCGGAGCTCGCAATATACCTTGCCTACGCTTCCATCCTCTATAATAATCCAGCTATGGCTTCTGAAGTATCTAGACTGGAAGACGAGCTCGACGAACTGGAAGACGAGCTCTTCGCCAAAGTGATCACGGACCTCCTCCCGAGCTCGAGACCTGAGGAGATCATACCGCTTATAAGGGCAGCATCAGCATCTGAAAGGCTAGGGGATGCAGCCTCTAGGATGGCCCTAATAGTGGAGAGAGGAGTTCCAGCTCATCCAGTCTTGGAAATCGTGGTGGAGGAGAGCGAAGATACCGTGGTGAGGGTAGCTCTGAGGGAGGATAGCGAGGCGGTGGGGTGGAGGATAGGGGATCTAGACCTAGAGGAGAAGACAGGTATGTGGATACTTGCTATAAAGAGAGGAGTCAGGTGGATATACGCACCTAAGGACGAGGAGATTCTTAGAGAGGGCGATATCCTGATCCTGACCGGACCGAAGGAGGGAGTAGAGGACGCAATAAATGTGTTAGGAGGGGAAGTGCTGGAGGATTGAAGATCAGTTTTTAAACCTAGGAGCCTTTTTCCTCCTTATCTCCTCTATCAGCTTGGGGACCACCTCGTAAAGATCGGCCACAACGAAGTAGTCGCTCACCTCTGATATAGGAGCATCGGGATCCGTATTTACTGATATAACCGTTTCTGCGTCCCTGAAACCGACAACATGCTGTATCTGGCCGGAGATACCTAAGGCTAGGTAGATCCTCGGCTTCACTCTCACACCGGTCATTCCAACGTGCCTCTCCTCGGGCAGCCACTTGAAGTCCGCAGAGATGGGCCTGGTGCACGCGATCTCCGCGCCCAGAAGGGATGCTAACTCCTTTATCATCTCTAGATCCTCCTTCTTCTTGAGGCCCCTGCCGACGGACACGATTATCTCTGCCTTTGAGAGGTCGACCTCTGCCTCCCTCTCCCTCCTCTCAAGCAAGTTGATCCTCGGGGAACAATCCACCTTCAACTCCTCTACTGACGAGGGGTCCCCACCCTCGGAAATAGGCTCGAATGCATCCAAGTCTATGGTGATGATGGCGGGAAGAGGAGCCTTCAGCTTCTCGACGCCCCTCCCGCTGAACACCATCCTCGATATCACCAACTGACCGCCTAGCTCGAACTCTCGGACATCTGACAGGTAAGAAATCCCTTTGCGAGCGGCTACCCTAGCTCCTATCTCCTTGAAGTCCCTTGTTGAGGGAAGAAGCATCAAATCGAATTCTCTCTCACTCAAGGCGCTGGTCCAGCAGTCATTAAGAGTCAGATCAGCGATTACTAGCTTATCAACTGGTATAGAGACCCTGTCAGTACTTACAGCCTCAATGACCTCGGGAGACAGGGACTTAGCGGCACCAACCAGCTTGGGCAGGTGGGACGGGTCGGAGGCCACAACTACCTTCATCAGATCACCCCCTTCTCCTCTAGGACTTTCACTATCCTATCTACCACCTCGTCCACTCCTCCCTCAATCTTCTCCCTTCTCCTCTCTTTCACATAAGCCTTCATCTCCACCAGCTCTATGGGAGGAAACTTCAGATCAAGTTCAGAGGCATCTACTGTGCTCCTCTCCTTCTTACCAGCCTTCATTATCTGGAGGACCGTTGGGATCCTCGGCTCATTGACCTCCGAGGTTACTGAGATGACCGCAGGGAGCGGAACTTCCGCGGTCTCGAAGCCCCATTCTAAGTATCTCTCCACGACGAGCTTGTCCTCCTTTACCTCCAACCTCCCCACAAATGTCGCCACCGGAAGGGACAGTATCTCGGCGATCATCGCTGGCAGGGCACAGCTGTACTGATCGGAAGAGCCTTCCCCGCACACCACGAGATCGGGATTGATCCCATCCCTCTCTAGGGCTTTCACTATGGCCTGAGCTGTCCTATAGGGGTTATGCCCTTTAACGACATCTCCTTCCACGATTAGAGCTCTATCAGCCCCCATGGCGAGGGCTTCCTTCAAGATAGCCTCATCGAAGGATCCTGTAACAACGACAGCTAGAGTCACTCTTCCACCGAGCTCCTCCTTTATCTTGACAGCTTCCTCGATTGCATTCCTGTCTATATCACTTATCTTCACAGGAGCTTGATCAACTAGGAGGCGATCCCCCTCCACAGGCATCTGGGTCTCATCGTAAACCAACTTAACGCATGCCACGACCTCCAAGGAAATCCCCGAACTCCAGCTGGGTTTATTTTTTAAACATAAAAGAAGGTGGAATCTTTAATTGAATAGTTCAGGAGGGAAGGACCCTCCACAGCTCATCCATAACTGGCTCACTGACATCCTCTGCTATGCCGTTGGCTCTTACGAGCCTCATCCCCTCCTCTCTCCCCGTTAATCTGCCTATTACGGAGGCATCTATCCCTCCCCTCTTGAGCTCGCTGATCAGCTCGTCTGCCCTCTCCTCGCTCACGGATATGAGGAGGCTCCCTGAGCTTATCAGCCTCAAAGGATCTATCTCCAGCGCCTCGCATACAGCGAGCGTTTCTTCCCTCAGGGGTATATTCTCCTCATATATTACGAACCCGTTCCCCGAGGCTAGAGCCATCTCTTGTACTCCCCCGATAAGTCCACCCTCTGTAGGATCGTGCATCGCCCTAGCTAGGTTAGCAGCTAACATAGCATCTCTCACAACGCTTATCTCCCTTATGAACCCAGATGCCCTGTCTAGGATATAAGGATCCACGCCCTTCTCCTCCAAGAGGTCTCTCAGCTCGGTGGCTAGGATGGCGGTCCCTTCCAATGCAGCAGCTTTGGTCAGGATGAGGGAGTCGCCCTCCATGGCGTCTCTGGTGTTGAGAACCATCCCGCCAGCCCCCATGGCCGTAGTCACCACTACGTTGAACGGAAGTCCGGGGGTGATCTCTGTGTGTCCGCCGATCACCACGGCACCTATCTCCCTAGCCGCCTCCCCTATCTGATCTACTAGCTCAGAGATCTCGCTCTCATCCACGCCATCCCTGAGGAGCAAGACTACGAGCAGCCACTTAGGCCTCAGACCTCTTGTCGCTATGTCGTTGGATGCCACGTATACAGAGAGCCAGCCGGCTAGCTTCCCGCCTCCCGTCACCGGATCTGAGTGCACAGCCAGCAGAGGTTCTTTCACCTCAAGTATAGCGGCATCTTCGCCCAAGGAGGGGCCTAACAAGACCTCATCACCTTCGATCGGTAGCTTCCCTACGATGTTTCTGAAAAGGAAGTCTGGAGGGAGCTTTCCCCTATGTTTCACAACCATTCCCCTAACGCCCTCCTGATGACGGGGGCGAGCAGGTAGGAGAAAATTATTCCCGATACTGCTTGGAATGTGTTACCCGGCACCTCCTGAAGGGCTCCCCCTAGGCCGTAGAGGTACCATTCCACTACGAAGTAACCAGCTACCATCTCAGCGCCAGCAACGGCTAAGATTAACAAGGAAATCACTTTGCCCTTCCCTTTGGCAATGCCCGCTAGGAGTCCCTCTACACCCTTTATCACCAAAGTAAACGGTGCCCAGTGACCGTATCCACTCAGCAGGTCCGCCAATGCCGATCCTATTCCGCCCGAGAGGGATCCCACTACGGGCCCAAAGAGGATCCCTGAGAGCATGACGATGGTATCTCCCAAGTTTATGTAACCTTGAGTCGCTGGTGTGGGGACCTGGATCACCATCGTGGCTACTGCCGCCAGAGCAGCCATAACACCAATGGTTGCAACGCCCCTAGACGATGCGACACTTCGAGAGACCTTGGTATCGACCTCTTCCCTTAAAGTCAAGTTCTCACCCGAGGAGCCGCCTCACGTTCCAGTTAAACTGGTTGTTGAACGTTGTAGTCCTTTAAAGCATCCAAATGAATACTTAAATAATTCCTTATATACTAATTTACTAGATGGGAAATGAGAGCTGAGGACATAATCGAGGCCTTATCAGGTGAGACTAGGAGGAAAATAGTGTCTATGCTAACGAGGAAGCCCCTAACCCTTAAGGAGATAGCCGATATGCTTGGTATAACCCCACCTGCTGCCCTAAAACACATGAGGGAACTTGAATCCTTGGGTATAGTTGAATCTTACTCGATCAACATGGGGCCTGGGAGGCCTAGGAAGTACTACAAGATATCACGTCCAATACGCCTAGTCGTGACTTTGACAGAAGACTCCCTCCAGATCAGGGCGCTGGAGATAGAGCCAACTTCAACCTCTCCATCTAAGGACATAAGGGAGAGATTCGACGAAATCAGATCAAGGCTGGAGAGTTTGAGTAGCCTTAACTCCTTTAGCGAAACAGTGACGAGGACATCTAATTTGATACAAGATATAGACACCCTGTTACTGGAGCTGGAGTCTGTTGAGTCTCATCTGCTTTGGATGAGGGAGGAGATCCTCCGGAATTTGAAGAGATTTTCACGCTAAATTTGGAAAAGTTTTTATACTAACTTAACCCCAAGGATAATGGGAGGTTGAGAGTATGTGGTGGGACAGGTACTGGAGGAGGATTCTCGAGGACATGGAGAAGGACTTTGAGGAGCTCGAGAAGATGATCGACGAGATTTTCGCTGGCATGAAGGGCGAGGGTGAGATACGCGGTCCTTACGTATATGGATTCAGCATAACTATAGGTCCCGATGGCAAACCCATAGTGAGAAGGTTCGGTAATGTCAAGCCTCCGATAGTAGAGGAGGCTGGATACAGGGAGCCCTTCGTCGACATTGTCGTGGACGACAAGGCAAACGAGGTGAAAGTCATAGCGGAGATACCTGGAGTTACCAAGGACAAGATAGAAGTGGAGGCGACGGAGAAGATAGTCAAGATCAAGGCGGAGAATGGCGATAGAAAGTACAGAACCCAAGTAGAGCTGCCGGTAGAGGTAGATCCGAAGACCGCTAAGGCTAGATATAACAATGGCATCTTGGAGATCACCCTAAAGCCTAAGGAGCCTATCAAGGAGGAGGGCACTAGGATAAAGGTAGAGTGAGCATCTAGTTTCCATCCTTATTTTATGAGAGGAGGTGATTCGATGTCATCTGAGAGGAAGTACGTCACACTCCGCGTGGCGGAAGCACACTCTCAAGATGTGGGCAGAGGTATCGCTAGGCTGGATCCAGAGACCATGTCAGAGTTAGGCATAGAGACGGGCGATGTGATCCTAATTGAAGGTACCAAGCTGACTGTCGCCCGGGCTTGGCCGTCTTATGCGGCCGATTATGGGAAGGGCATCATCAGAATTGATGGATACACGAGAAGGAACGCTGGTGTGGCCATAGATGATATCGTCAGGGTGAGAAAGGCCATAGCCAAGCCTGCTAAAAAGGTATTGCTGGCCCCGACAGAGCCCATGAGGTTACTGGGCGGGGAGGAGTACCTGAAGAGATTACTCGAAGGGAGGCCTCTCACTAGAGGAGACAGGATACCGATCAACGTTCTGGGAACTAGGATAGAACTAGTGGTTGTGGGGATACAGCCTGTAGCCGATGCTGTGATAGTCGGTCCGGATACTGATATAGAGATAAGCGAGAAACCAGCCCCAGAGGAGAGGAAGATACCTAGAGTCACGTATGAGGACATAGGAGGCCTCAAGGACGCCATCCAGAAGATAAGGGAGATGGTGGAGTTACCTCTAAGACATCCCGAGCTCTTCCAAAAGCTTGGAATAGATCCACCCAAGGGCGTGCTGCTTTATGGACCACCGGGAACAGGTAAAACGTTGCTGGCAAAGGCAGTAGCTAACGAGAGCAACGCCCACTTCATAAGCATCTCGGGACCGGAGATAATGTCCAAGTACTACGGTGAGAGCGAGAAGAGGCTCAGGGAGATATTCGAGGAGGCTGAGAAGAACGCTCCCTCGATAATATTC
>JAOZFI010000035.1 GCA_027491395.1 Thermoproteota archaeon
AAAATTGCCAAATTCCTATCAGAGATAGGGGTTCGTGTGGAGGAGGTGCTCCACAGTGGTAAGACGAGGGCAAAAGAAACAGCTGAAATAATAGCCTCGGAGCTGGGAGTTCGGGTCAGGGAAGTAAGTGGACTGGATCCGCTCGCTGATCCCTCCGAGTGGGCGGAGCGCTTGAAGGGAATGAAGGAGGATGTCCTGCTGGTGGGCCATCTGCCCCACTTGAGCAGGCTTGCTGGTCTGCTGCTCACCGGTGGCCAGCTCGAATTCGTGAAATTATCCTCCGGAGGAGCTCTCTGTCTAGAGAAGGAGGAGGAAGGCGGCTGGTCGCTGATCTGGCTAGTATCCCCGGGAATCCTTAGGTGAGGTAGCGCAGCTACACGTTGATCTCCCTGATGACTTCGCAGGCACCCGAGACTAACTCTGGGCTCGTGCGGGGGCAGCTAGGCTAATCGAACCCCAGCCGAGGACCTGCTGAGCACGGTGATTTGGTCACTTGACGTATGATACTTTTTATCCCTAATCTATGTATTTTCCATATGCCACATATCACACTCAGTATCCCTGAGGACCTGATGGAGAGGATGAAGAGACACCCCGAGATCAAGTGGAGCGAGGTGGCCAGGAGGGCCATAAGGAGGTACCTGATGGAACTGGAGGATGAGGTTCCAGGTGAGGAGATATTAGAAGAGCTCTCAGAGGAGGTGAGGGAGAAAATCGAGAAGTTAGAGTGGAAGAGGTTCTCGGAGAAGGTCGTATCGCTCAGAAATTACAGGTGAGGGGCATGGAGGTCTTGGACACGAGTCTACTCATAGAGGGAAAGAGGGGGATTACGACGATATTCAGCATAATAGAGTACCCCCCGGCTTCCAAAGGAAGCAGGATCATCTTTCCTAAGAGAGAGGACTTTTTGAAGTCTATAGAGATAATGGTGAAGTTGAGGGAGGTCGGTAAACCAGTTCCGGCCATAGATGTGCTCATCGCAGCGATATGCATAAGGAGGGATCTGAAGCTCCTCACTAGGGATAAGCACTTCCTCCTCATAAAGGAGGTGGAGCCCGAGTTCAAGGTGAAGGTGGTGCGATAAATAGGGATCCCGCGGTCTTTCCCCTCTCGCTGACCTCATTCTTCGGCGCGTGGCTTCGTTCGCTAATCGAAAGACCTAAACACTCCCAAGGTGGACCTCCCAGTTGCAAGAGACCTCAACGCGCGCGTTGACGAGATAGCTGAGGAGAGCGAAGAAAGGCCGCAGAGATGGCTGAAGAGACTAAGAAGTCGTAAAAAAGAGGAAGTGGAAACGCTAGCTTCCTTTTTGGTTTGCCGATTGGATCATATAAGTTTGCCCGTAACAAGCTGATCCCCTCCCATCAACGGCTCGCATGATCTTCCTCATGGGAGGGAGCATTTCCCCACAATTGCCATCGCGCGCATCACTAAAAAGGCAGGCGATTCAAAAATCATGGATCATGCCTTCGAGGGAAATGGCCGTTGAGAAGTTGAGGAAGGAGCTATCCAAGCTCAGAGATGTTAAATTCATTTCCTTATTCGGCTCCATAGCTGAGGGTAAGACCACGCCCCTCAGCGACGTGGATGTGGCGGTTCTCCCAGAAGAGGGAGCGGACGAGCTGCTAGTCGTGGCCGATATATTGGAGATCGTGACCCGCTCCCTAGGCGTAACTGAGGACCGAGTTGATGTGCTACTCCTGAATTACGCGAGCTCCCTCCCCCTCCTGTACAACGCTGTGGTCAGGGGGATCCTCCTTTACTGCTCGGATCCCCGATTCTGCAGCGAGTACAAGAGGAAGATCCTCTCGCAATACCTAGACTACCTCGTCTTCAGGGAGAAATTAGACCTCAGGAGGAAGTTCTTAGAGGCCGTGGGGAGGAGCCTGAGATGAGGAACGAGAGACTATTGAGAATCATCAAGGAGAGCACGGAATTGCTGGATGAGGGTATTCAGAGGCACGGAACCGCTATTTTAGAGGATAAGTTTCTCCTGCTAGCGGCTCTACACGCACTCCAAGTAGCGTCTCAGGCCCTCATAGATCTGGCGGCTCACATAATCTCGGAGGCGGGGGCTGCCGTCCCCTCGAGTTACTCAGAGATCCCCCGGATCCTCAAGCGGGAGGGCTGTCTGAGTGATCCTGAAGCTGAACTGTTCAGGAGGATCATAGGATTCAGGAACGTCGTGGTCCACCAATACTCATCCGTGGATCTCGAAATCGTGAGAAAAATCTTGGAGGGTAAGCTCTACAAGGACATAGAAAAGCTCGCATTATCGCTGATTAAATGGGCTCAGGAGAAGGGAATAGATCCCTGACCTGTGGGATACCTCCCGCTTCTCATGAACCTCCCTGCCGACATCACACTCAGGAACCGGGGCGCCAACATTCACGGGATGGCCCTGTACAATAAGATGGACTTTTCACCGAAATTCTGGCTCCAAGTGAGAAGGACCGTTTTAAAGAAGCGATGTAAGGTTGCATATGCCTTGGACCTCTCCACTCACTCCCTCTGGTAGGTCCGCCCTGGTCCCTGACGGCCCTTGGTACTATGTCTTCGATGCAATTGGTATCCACGCCAAGGGAGATCCGTCCAAGCTGAAGGATGTGGTTCCTGAGGAGGTAAAGGCTAGGGAGGACCTGTGGTTCTACGTGGCAGATATAGTTTCCTTCAGCCCTAACGCCCGAGAGCTCAACTACGAAGCTCCGGGCCTGCTTCAATATAGGGAGGCCGCGATCTTCGTCAGAGTGGACTGGAGGGGTAGGAGTTACGCATACTGCCCCTTCATGTACGTCGACAGTGATGTATCCTTGGTCAGGGGGTTGGTAGCGGGCTTTCCCAAGAAGATAGCCCACATAGAGATGACCAAGTTCCACGACCTGTTCAAGCACGGGAGGTACGGAGGCTTGGCCTACAGGGCCGGATACGGGCTCATGAAGCTCGTGGTGGAACCTGAGAGGGAGGCAAGAGAGCTCCCCCTCGATGGTTTCGGTAATTGGCTCCTCAGGAGGTATATAAAACCCCTGAACGTAGATGACATGGTCGAATTCGTGCCCGAAGTCCAGTACGGGAGGATTATTGAGGGGAGGGGAACGGTGAGGCTGGGAGGAGGGATCAACGACGAGCTGGATGCCTTCGAACCCGTCGAGGTGCTTAAGGGATACTTGTACAGCGTGAAGATAGGGATCAGGGAACTGAGGGTACTTCACTGAGCTCATATACGCGTTTCTGAAACCCTACCCTCCCTCATTCAAATCACCGCTTCCTTCACCCTTCTTGAGCCATACCACTCTCTGCGGGAAGGGAATTTCCACTCCTGCCTCCTCCAGCGCCTCCTTGACCTTGGAGAGGAGCCAAACCTTGGTCGACCACCATTGACCCGTTGGTGCCCAGCACCTGAAGTTCAGCACCACAGCGCTATCACCGTATTCCTGAACGAGCACCTCCGGCGCCGGCTCAGCCAGCACGAAGGGGTGCTGATCGGCTAACCTGAGCAATGCCCCCTTGGCTGCCTCCAGATCAGAGGAGTATGAAATGCCGACGGGTATGCTTATCCTCCTGACCGGCATGGAGGAGAAGTTAACTATCGGGCTTGAGAAGAGCTTCTCGTTGGGGATCCTTACAAGATGACCGTCCCACGACATGATCTTGGTTGAGAAGATCCCTATCTCCTTAACGAGTCCCTCCACCACTCCCTCGACCCTGATTGCATCTCCAAGTTTGAGCGGCCTGTCCAAGTATATGAATACCCCGCTAAGGAAGTTCGCGAACACCGTCCTGCTAGCAAAGGCCACGGCAATCCCTAATGTACCCCCAGCTATCAGAAGACCTGAGAGGTCAATGTTGAGGGGTGCAAGTGATGAGACAACTCCAAAGAAGATCACCGTGTAGAAAATCAGGCTGATGAGGGGTTTATAGATCGCGGCAGTCATGTACTTAGGCAGGATCCTGTTCAAAAACCTCTTCAGCAGGAATGCCACGATTAGCGTGCCTATCACACCCGAAAAGACGCCCAAATACGGTAGCAGTGAATCGAGCGCTTGCATGTCACCACACCATCCTGCAACCGCTAGCTATCCTCCTGATCAGGTCAACTGACTTGACGGGAGGGTACACTAAGTCAGCCTCCACCGGGGGCTCGTTCTTTAGCTCGACGTAAAGGTCGTCGCCGACAGTAACCTCTACTACCTCGTAGTAGAGGATTCCATCCTTGAAGAATATGTCCAGCTCGTTTACAGGGATGACAATCCTGTCCACCTCCCTAGGGTTCCTCACTTTGAAGATGACCTTCACCTTGGCATCTATCCCACTAGGAGGAGCATCCGAGGTGGGGCCCTCGTGGTACCTGCAGACTATTCCTTCCGTCGTGGGGCCATAGAGGGAATACTTCACCCTGAAGGGAGAAAGGAAGCCCACTATCTTGCCGTTTAGAGAGACGCCAAGATCATAAGGGGCCGAAATCCATAGTTCCTGTCCATCTAGTGGGATCAACCTTTCCATCATTCTTATCATTAGGTAGTCGGACACCCTAGAGGGAACGTTCACTGGTGGATGGGGCCGGACCACTACCTCCTCGGCTTGGGTTCTTATGTCTTTCATCGTGTGATCGTCTCTCAGTGTCAATACCCCCTTATCTAGAGAGAGCTTAGCCCTACCGAGCTCGAAAGCATCGCCCCTCCTCAGAGTCCACAACCAATCCACCCACTCTATCGGGTCGTGAGCTTATTAGTCATTAGCTAGGTAGGAGCGTGTTGGCAACCTAAGTAAACCGGACCGAATGACCCGGGGGGCTTTTACATGCTTGGATATGAACCTCATGGAGCTGAGTTAGCCTCTTTTAAAGAGCGCCCGGCATCACTGACATAAATGGAGGTCGTAGCGATCGCCCCAGCGGTGCTAGCAATGAGCCTCACCGCTTTCCCCGGATCGTTGAAGCCCCCTTTCTTGGTCTATTACAGGAAGGGGGGCATCTCCGGTTTGATCGAGAACTTGATCGTTTACTCAGATGGTACGGGGATCTACAGGAGTGATGGAGAGGAGATTAGGGGTAAGGTGAACGGAGACACGATAATGGCACTGGAAGCAGTCCTCAACATGATCTCCAAACGTGGTTTCTCCGAGGTGAGCCCGAGGCTTGGAGCCGTGGACTTCCTCTATCACGAGGTAATATTTCCGGGTAGAGGGGAGAGGTTCGCTTGGGTGGATGAATGGGCCTCTGAAGTGGGGCTACCCAGAGAGATCAGGGCTCTAACCAAACTCCTAGATTATGCCATCTCCCTGATTACAGGAGCTAAATGGGTGAACTTGGAGGAGAGCTCAACCGCTTATCTGAGGATGAGGGCATCCTTGGACGGGCTGGTAGTGAGAGATGGTGCAACCCTACTGCTGGAGGTGTCGGTAGCATGCTCAAGCGAGGTCGAAATCTCCTACACCCTCCCGACACTCGATTCGCCCGATGTGAAGATCGAGTCTGACGCGGAGATCTCGGTGAACTTCCTGAGGGTCGAGGGGCGAACCATCGATGAGGGAAAGAGAAAGCTGCTGCCCGGGCGGAGGCTCAATGTGGAGGTTTCTGTGGAGCTGAAGGAAGTGGAGAGGGGTCTTCATTGGTTGAGCGTCCACTTCCCTCCGAAAGCTCCGAGTATCGAGGTTTCTCTCCCGTTCGTGATTGTGTGAACTGACGTACTTCGGCCCAAAACTTAATCCAACGTCGACCATCCTCATCGCGGGATCTTAACGGGGAAAATCCGCAACAGAGATGTTACTAGGAGAGATGCAGCAGGATAATTTCAGCTGATCCCAGATCCTCGCGCACTATGACCTTATGGCGTCCGCCTCCTCGGAGTAAGCATTTTCCCCTTTCACCCATTTTCACTATCGGGTGAGCATCGATATTAATCCAGCTGCCGTGAGAGAAATCCCAAAAAATAGATTTAGGTCTCAGGAAGCTCGCGAGGTGAGGAGGGTACTGGCTACTCACCCTTTGATGCTCCACACTCAACTGATAGCGGTTCTACAAGTACTCACCTCTTCTTGAAATAATACAGATATATCACAATCGCAGCTAACAGTGCTATTAACGCGATAAGTGCTGAATCTAGGGTGGAACCCCAACCTCCCTCAACCTTCTCTACGGTTATCGTAACAACCTCCGTGGTGGCTGGCTTGATCGCTGTCTCTGTTTTTGATACGGATTGGCCAATGGAGGTCGTCACAACCTCCCCAGGGATGATTTCTATATCCCTAATTCCAGTGAATCCCTCAGCTATCTTCCGGACGCTCCCATCGCTCAAGCTTATCATATAAATCTCGTTCGATCTAGTCAGGTAGAGCCTGTCCCCAGCCACAGCTATCCCCGTTGGGTTGTCGAAAAACCTATCAGTGACGATTCTCACCGGCCCGCTCTCAGTGAAGCTGTAGACTTTGCTGCTACTGCATGCGTAGAACACGCCATTCGAGTAGGTTATGGGCCCCCGGAACTTATCCCCGGACATGCCCTTGAACACCGACACCTCGTACGTTTTGAGGTCCACGCTGACTATCCTGCCTTCACCGTCCTCAGAGACGACCAGTTTGCTCCCAACGACTATACCATACATGTTCTGTAAGCTAGGGCCGGGCTCTCTGGTCAGGTTCACACCGTTGAGAACGGAACCGTTAGAATCCACCACGTAAACCCAGTCGTTCTTATTATCCAAGACGGCGAATCTGTCTTGAGGCATAGGCGTTGTCGACACACAGTAAGGGGCCTTGGGATAAATTTCCCTTAAGATCTTCCCCTCTAAGGATAGCTCGTATATTGGCCCACAGCCCGTGTATATCCTGTGATCAACTAGAGTTAGGGTATTCCCAGAGATCTCTCCATTCAAGATCTCTATTCCGCTCTCCGATACTCTAATCAGACCCTCCTTGGATATCAAGTACAGTATATCGGGGATCCTCTCTAGGAGGCGCATCTCGGTCTGCAGGGGTTCATGATATCCACTCACGTTTGTATCTCCTGCAGCCTCCGTGCGATAAAGAGGCTGACCTAGGACCACTAGCAGGGTGAGGGGAATCAGCAACGAAAGGATCCGGATGCTCCCTTTCATCGACACCCCCCTGCGCTGATCTATCCCCAATTTTTTAACCTTGTTGGAAATAAACATGTACGGTATCAACACGGGCAGACGGTTTCCTGAAGGGTTCTAGGGGACCATAATCTGAAGCGGGCCTAGTTAGAACATCTCGCAATCCTAAATTTCAGCTGACCTTGCGTGGCTTCCTGTTTGCATGATCGGGGATAACTAATTTACCGAGAGCTCGACCGGTTCCTCCCTATCCCCCGAAGTGGGGATCTCACAAGCTCATAACCCTGCCCCTCGCCGAAACTTCATCATCCCTGCGTCCCTATCGTTAAGGCAGCGAGTTCTGTTCCTTACTACTCCGCCGAACCCTAGCACTCATCTAAACCGGAATTACAAAGCTCGCGATAGACGAGTCCTGTTACAACGGTCCCTTGGGAGATCTCACCTCCCCCAACTTAACCTACACCCGATCAGCCTATCGAGGTATCCGACATTCCCCGCCCATAGGGCAGCTCCTTAGCCATTGCCGTCGTCCCGATTAGCAGATCTGTGTCGATCGGGACTCCTTCTATATAATTTGAGCTTCACCTACCTCATAATAAGCAGAGTCAAAAATCCATCTCCCTCAAATGGTCTAAGGCTTCTGGATCTTACCCTTTTATCTTCATTTAGTTCTGTGCAAGTTCCATGAGGAATTCATCCCACCTTTCCCCTCAATCTCGCCAGCCCAACCTTCATCCTCCTGCTCGTTGTAATGGTGCTGGCAAGCTTAAACTACCAATTACTGATTTGAACTCCGAGGACGAATTAACTTCTCGCGTCACGAGAAGTTAACGGGGGAAAGGACAACTCCGGCGGAGCTATGTGTGAGCTCACAGGGACTCCCCGTACGGATGTAGAGATATCATCCCCGCGAGAGCTATCCGTGTAGCATAGATGCTAGGAGAGAGTGCTAATTGACTCAGAAGCCTAGGAGCCTAAACCTACGAGCCAGCGAAGGGCCGTGAAGCGCCATCACTTAACGAGTCAGTCCATCTTCAGACGAGTTAAAAAGGGATCTAGCTAAGAGGTGAGCATGGCCTACCCCTCTAGAGAAAACTCACTGGCTCATCAGATGAGAGGGCTCGCTCTCAATCTCTTGGGGGATGTAATATTAAGGCGCGTGGATTTCAACTGACTTATGAAGTTGATGCTCACCTCCGATGTCCATCATCCGCAATACTGGCAAAAGCTCTCTTCACACTTGGAAAAGGAGAAGCCCGACCTGTTAATAATTGCAGGCGACCTGACAGCCAGCGGCAACATGAGAGAGTTCGAAAAGCTCTTCAAGCTCGTTAAAAGGCACACTAACCTCTGGTACGTATTGGGAAACCACGACCTCTGGCTCAGTAAAAGGATGTTGAGGAAAGGACTGAATAGCTTGCATAAAATGGAGCTTATCAGGAAGATGGCTTTAAGCTATGGATTCTTGGACCTTCATCTGGAAGGCCCTCAGAAGCTCGGAAACCTGAGCTTAGTCGGAGTTATAGGCTGGTACGATTACAGTTACGCCCCCGAAGGTACTCTAGAGCAGTTCCTGAGGGGCTCACCCTACGACTGCCATCCCCTCTCCAAGTACAACCCCTGCCCAGAGTGGTGGAACGACAAGGTCTGGGTTAAGCTTCCCTTCTCGGATCCGGAATTTGCTAAGATGAACGCAGATCTATTGAGGGAGGGGCTATTGGGGGTCGGAGATGCCATAGTGATCATGCATCACGTACCCAAAGAGGAGCTACTGGTTAGGGATAGGGGCTCTTTTTACAGCGCCTATCATGGTAGCCCTCTCCTAGGTAGGGTTCTAGAGGACTTCAGGTACAAACTATTCTTCGTGGGCTACGGTCACGATCACAATGGGAGGAAAGCCGAGATTAATGGGGTTAAATACGTGCCATTGGCCATCTCCTCCAAGGGTCCTCTGATCTTGGAGCTTCTCTAGATCCGTGGGAATGGGAAGGTCCGTCAGGCCCTAGCGTACTTAACACAATTCATTCTCGGTTAAACTCAGGAAGTTGCCGTTCTCCCGTAGCCAGAAGCCTCTACTGCGACGACTTCATATTCCTCAACCTCCCTAAGTTAACTAGTTGCATCTCCCACCAACCTTTACAGGAATCCGTAGTTCCCGGCGACCCCTAACCCAAACCACTATCAAGGGCCCTAGGTGTCATCTACAGCAACCAGTGTGCCTCATCTCATCGTTCCTTGAGATCATGACCGTCTTCGAGGATCCCCGCATGCTATCTTCAAAATTACGATGTTCTCTACGACATCATGCGGGTAACCTCGTTTCCCTGTTGAGGCCCTCTCACATCAAAGAACGTATTCGCCTCAGTTACTGACGACTCCTCCCCCCAGTTGAATGCAACATCGATTGCTTCAGCGATCATCCCCTACGAGGGAGCCGAGAAAGTTATCTCGGCAAGATGCAGTCTCGGTCCCCTAATAAAACTTATAATTTGTTAACTTATATGTTAAAATGAACCTCTGGGAGAGTGTTCCCTTGTATAGGTTCGGAGTCTCTAAAGCTTCAGCTATCCTTCTCCTCCTCTTAGTCCTGCTGGTTGCGGGTATAACGTTCTACGTCTACCAACCTGGAGAGGTAACGACAGTTACATTGGTGACCACAGTAAGCACATCCACCGGTCCGACTGAGACCATGTCGAAGACATCGAGCCCACCTCGCACTTTAACTGTCACAATGACTGGAACTGAGACTGAAAAAGAGACTAAGACCCGAACTGAGACGGTGACTACTACGATAACCACTACGGTCAGCTCAGGCGCCTCAACTGGAGCGACTCAAACCAAATCCCCGACTACCAGAACCACTACAGGATCGACCACGCAGGCAACCCCTGAAATCCTGACAGCCGATCTCGTAAGCCCCTCTAGGATATGGTTCTGTCCATCAAAGCCCGGTTATCCCTCTAGAGTACTCGAATACGACTTCTCCAAGGGACAATTGAAGATAATATTCGATCCCGCTTCCACGAGCTTGGTATCCTCATTCACACCCCATCCCGGCATCAAGGAGAAGGTCTACTACGCTAATGCGAACACCAACAAGATAATCCTCCGGCTCCTAGGATACGATAGAGAGATGGTGGCCTTTGAGCACAGCACTCGCGTGAGATGCGTGAGATTCGGACCCGGTGACCATCTCTACTTCAGCGAGGCCACCGGCGCTGGAGGCAACGGGAAAATCTACAGGATAATTAAGAATGAGGCGGAACTATATCTAGAGATCCCCCTAGATGGGGTTGGTGGGTACTGGGCTGGCGACTTTGAGTTAGCTCCCGATGGCACGCTCTACCTCTCTCAAGGAAATGTGATACCGGCTAAGCTGTTCGTGTACACGAATGGAAGGTTCGAGGAGGTCGCCAAGTTTCCATTCCCTGTTATGGGAATTGACTACGTGACAAATGCTAGATTGAGGACTCAAGGGGGGGTGGTCGTAGTGCAGAGAGGTCTCCTCATCTCCGATCACGGAAGCAGCATCTACTTCTATGACTTAGACGGGGGAACAATATATCTAATCTACAGTAATAGCTCACTACATCGGATCAGTGATGTGGCCGTAGCCCCCTGATCGCTCACCTTTTACTTCCTTACGTAGCACATTACCACCGCTGGAATTTGAGAGATAGACGAGGATTCTCATGGGGTTTCTAAGTGAGATCAAAGGAGGATAGCAGGGGTAGGGGTCCGTGAGCCCCAAGCCAGCTGTTAACCGCCTGAACTATCTGGTGAGACATAGGAGACCCGTGAGGGACAACGAACCGTCATCGTCGAAGAGAATATGTTATGAGCGAACTCCACCGTGGCTGCTTAGCTCTCGAATCTTCGGAGTCGATCCTCCTTAACACCTTGACCTCATCGTGCGCCTGTTCTAGCGACCTGATATCGGCCCCTAGAAATGGTCTCAACTTGATAATCGAAAGGGCTTCTCCAAGGTGCATCCAAGACTTGGAGTAGACCTCCTCCACCACGAGGTGATATATCCGAGAAGGAGCTAGAGGTCCGCTCAGGTGGATGGATGGACACCTGAGATTGAGTTATGCAGCGAGATAAGGGATCTCACGAAATTCTTGGGCTTCATCACTTCCTCAGTGACAGGAGCCTGCTGGGAGAACTGGTGGAGGAGTTCCACGGCTTCAGGATGAGAGTATCTTTGGATAGGATGGTGACGAGGAACGGAGATATCATGTCGCTGAAAGTGGCTCTCCTGCTCGGGCGGTATCCAGGTCGTTTACTACCCTCCCGCGGGAACTCCGATTCCCTTAGGGATCTCACTTGAATCGGCGCGTGAGTTAGGACCTTCCATTTAAGGATCTCTCAGACAAGTAGACCTGGGATGTGATGGTGCGCGGATTCCCTGACCCCCGCATGTATTCGGTTAATATGACGACGGTGCTTTTAATTTAGGTTACAAACATCAGGTACAGTATGGGTTCCCCGGTGGACTTCCTGAGGGAGAACGCTGAGTACTTCGAAGGGAAGCCTATGAAGCACTTGAGGAGGGTGCTTACAGCTTCGTCTTGTACTTCATCGATCAAGCCCTTCAGCTGTACCTCAAGTACATCCTAGCTAGGGAGGTAGGTAATTACCCAGAACCCACGGCTTCTCAACCTTTTCGAGGCTCTCTCGATAGGATCATCGACGGTGCTATGGACTTCTACAAGGAGAACTCTGATGTGTTCGATCTAGTAGAGGACGCATACCTGTCTGTGATGATCGTGGACCTGAATGAGAGAGGTGAGATAGTCGGATTGGAGATCATCAACTTCTCTAAGTCAGGCGTGGACCTAGATAAAATAGTTAGAGAAGGAGTGGAGAGTGCGGCGAAAATTTGAGGTGAAGGATAAGATACACACTTCATGTCATGGAGAGAATGGCTCAAAGGAGGATAAACAAGGAAGAGGTGGAAGAGTGCATAGAATCTCCTGATAGTTTAATCAGGGAAGAAGGAAGAAGTAGTTAGAGCAGTAAAGGACATGGGAGATAAGGTACTCGTGGTTGTTTACAGACTGGAAGGTGATCACGCCCTAGTGATAACAGCATTCAAATCATCAAAGAAGGAAAAGTACCTGAGGTTCTCCAGAGATTGCTAAATCCGTAGGAACTAGGAATTTTCTCTAGATAACTTAACACACGACAAATAACGCGGGATCGCGCGCGGCCTATCCATTAGGACCTACCTCCTGCCTTTTAGGCCATCCAGGTACCTCCTCTCCCCTCATGATAGCTTCTATTGCCCTGTGTTTAGCTAGGGAAGGCTTATTCTTATCGTAGAAGGCTACGCATAACCCCCTTAAGCCGGTAATCATCAGCCAAGAGGCAGGCATGATCGAATACCTCCTGAGGACCTATCTCCCTCTTGGGTAATGTGTATTCCCTCGCCTCAGGCAGGAATACGGGAACACCGAAGCGGGGGAACGCTGAGAAAGCCGTCACGGTTCCTCCCTCCCATCCCGCTCTCTAATAGGGCTCGAGCTGAAGGGTAATGTAATCTAGCGTGGAGTTCCTGCAAAACAATGATGGGTTATTTACATCTCCCTATAGCACAATGGGAGAGGCTAGCATCTCCCATACTCCTCTATCAGGGATCTTTCATGGAGTATTCCCCCTGTCTCCTCACCCAGCCCCTCCAGAAACTTGATCAGAGGGTCATCTCTGGTCAGGAACATCAGATCCCTCGTCAGGGATGTCGTGTAAAGGAGCAGATCTATAAGGTCCTTGAAGCCACTCTTCCTAAGATCTAGGGCTTTCAGGTACCCTTCAACCGTCGGGTAGATGAGCTCAAACTCCTCCTCTATAGAATGGAGGCCCACTGCCACCCTGCCCATATCGTAGTTAGTCTTGCTTATCTTTCCCAATATCTCAATCATATTGAACTCCGTGTAATAAAACTCCGCTTTCCCGTCGGATCTGAGCCTCCCAAGTACTTCCAAGGCCTTACCAACACCCTCCACTTCGATTCCTAGGATGGGCAGTAGGTAAGTCGAGTCCAGAAGTATTCTAATCACCGAAGAGCTCATCCTGCATCTCCTCGGACTCCCTCTCGAACTCCTCAAACGTGGTCTTGGCGAACTTGGGCCCCTTCAAAGCGAGCTCGAAGAGATCGGGTACCCGTTCGACGACTATTTTGGAGCCCTCCACCCTCATCTTCACATAGTCCCCTTCCTTGAGGCCCACAGCCCTAGCTATCGACTTGGGAATGTATAGGGTGAACTTCTTGGTGATCTTGGTCTTGACCTCAGACATCCTCCTTTACCCAGATACTAGAGAATTCTCAGATTTTAAGTATTTCTGAGATTATGTACGCGAAAGTGTGGTGAGTAAAGATTGACCTTACTCCGTAATTGCATCATTTCGTGAGTGCTGTATTAGCACCCCTTCACCGAAAACTGGGAGTCACACCTACCGGTCGGCGAGTTACTCGCCGAGGTTTTCTCCCTTATACTTGCATTCCCCACCGCGCGGATCTGGTACTCATCTTTGCGTGCCAGACTACTCGCGCGATGAGAGTGCCGAGGCCCCTCCCAGATAGCCCGCTACGCAGCCCGAGATTCCACCACATAGTCCCTCAAACTTGGATACCTTTTCGTGGTTCGTGTACTTGGAGAGGAAGCCCTTAACTCGTCAGGAAAGACCCACATCTCAAGATCGGTGTATACCCTTCCAGTGACCCTCTAGGGGACGACGAGAGTCAACCTCATAGCTCGTAATTCATCAATATTACCTTCGAGCTGGGAAGCCCTCTGGCATAGTCCACAACGGCAGCTAGAAAGTTTTTAGCATCTCCCCTCTTATATTGCTTGCACTCAATCGTGAGTAAAGTGGTTTCAGGCTCCGTTATCGGTTCTAAAGTAGGGGAATAGTCTGGCTTTATTCCCTTTTCCTTCCCTTTCCGATTGGAGCATAGAAGGGGGATTTAAGTTCGCTCCATACATGCATCCTCCCTGGGCAGCTTCTTCCAAATGCATCAAGGCGCTTGTTCCCTATCGGATACTCTTTGGGAGTAAACTCATCTACTCTATCCGATTTCTTATATTGCATCTTAGAGCTTTTCTCGGTCCAATCTTTCCAACTTCTATGTCTTCGTATTCTTCAACTTAAATTCTGCCCTAGTTACGATAATTAGTACTCTAAAACTGCTGGTGGAAGAAAGATAAGGCTATAAAATTGCGACAGGACTTCTAACGGTGATATCGTAAAAGTGATCGGCGCCGTATTCCCGATACCCTCTCACCTCGTTGGGAGGATCTTCGAAGATGGAAGGAATGTGTTCCTCAAACCCCCAACAGTCTACAAGGATCTCAAAAGAGGTTCTAAGATTTTGTTCTACGCTTCGGGCGATATAAGGGAGATAGTGGGGGAAGGAACTGCCGAGAAAGTCGAGTTGCTCAAGCCGGAGGAGGCGGTGAAGAGGTATGGAGGAAAGCTGTTCCTGGATCCGAACGAGGTAAGCGAGTACTTGAAGGGAAAGAAGAGGGCCTCCAAAGTCCTGGTAATAGTCCTGAAAGACCTAAAGAGGTATAAGAGGGGATACAAGCCTAAGAGGTTCATAACGGTGGCTGGAAAGAGGCTCACTGAGACTGAGTACAAGGAGATATTGAGGGCTGTTGAGAAGTAAAAGTGATATTCAATAGTTACGCTACTCGCCCCTCTCCAAAGCTCTCTTGAGGAGTTTGAAGTCCCTCTCCGTTATCTTAGCCAATCCAGATCGTAGATGGGCTGCCCAGAACTGCTTATTCCTTATGAACTTCAGTTTTGGGACTAAGGGCTTGAACTCAACCGGCTCCTCCGGAATGAGAACCTCCTTCAGCTTGACTCGGTTCGGGTAGATTCGCCCCTTGAATATCCTCTTAGTGTCCCGATAAGGCTCAGAGACGACTTGGAAGAGGCCCGCTAAACGGGGAGGTAACAGGGTATCACCTCGTTTGGAGGACATGAGGTAGATGAAGAGGTAATCTCCCTCCTTGAGGCGCCTTATCAGGTTCTCCCTGCCCTCAGGAAGGCCCCAAACATGTTTGTCCCTGACGACGGGCCAATTTTCATCGTTTGTCACTGCGATATAGTAATTTGGCATACGATTGTATGGAGATAATACTGATAATTTTATCGCCTTATGGCGAGTGACTCCGTCCTCGTATAAGCTATAACGGGAGAAGGTCCGAGGACGTCTACAGAGCCTCAGAATCAAGTCCGCCGCAGTTTCCTTCTAGGCTATGAAGTTAGAGCAATTTCCAGCTGACGCTTAGAAATAGGTAGGCTCTGCAGGTTTTGGTTAATCAAGGATTTTTATCGACCGAAATCACTCATAGGCTCCTGCGCAAAACCCACCCGATTATACACATAACCACGCGGTGAAACGACTCTAACAATCTCTTTTACATCCCAGAACTGATTATTGAACGCATACTTCACCTTAAAGGAAGTACTACCATAAGAGAGTAGATTTTTATCAATGCATCAGATTACCATGCCCTTATTCTTCAAGCCGGAGCATTTCTATGGTGCTAGCAGATATTATTACCACCATTCGCTTCTCCCTTAAGTACTCCAAAGACTTCTTCACGTTTGAGGCGAGTTTCTCAACGTTATCTTTTCTTATTCGCTCATCTATGTAAATTATACCGTACGCGGATCTCCTTCTCAGGTTCGATTTCAGGAAGTCACT
>JAOZFI010000034.1 GCA_027491395.1 Thermoproteota archaeon
GCTACAACTACACAAAGCAGGCTGATACTAGGAACGACGAGAACCTCCTAGTAGTGATTGGGGAGGACATCGCTGGGGCTTACGAGGCCGAGTTCAACGAGATGTGGTCCGGAGTATTTGGTGGCTAGCTTACCAGATCCCGCGTGGAGCCACGTGCCAGCCTGTGATCAGCCAACCCTCGGGCAGAGAAGCTTAGACCCCCTCGTCCGTCGGCTGCCTGAGAGAATTTGGAGGCGAGAGAGCGTCCGAGTTATTCCGCATATGCTCAGATCCCAGCGTGAAGACAAGCTGTATGTCCCTTGGGAGGGATCCCATTGGAGGAGCTGGAGAATGAGGGATCATCGTTCCATCGGAGACCTCGAACTGGGATGCGAAGTTGGTGGAGATGAGGCTACGAGGTTCCCCAATTAGTGGGAAACCGATACCTATCCAAGTTGATTATGACTACCGAAAAGCAAGATGAATATCTTGTTCAGCAAACTTGGAGGAGAAGCGGTACCTCAGGTTAGCTTCCCCGGAAAGGCCGATTCCATCGAATTCCTCTAGGGGAGAGCCTACATCCCCCCTGTGATGGGTTGATTACGTGGCATCTGCCTATCGCGTCCTCAATCCTGATCGCTGCTAGTCTCCCAGCTCTCACGGCCCAGTATGACGGGGATCTCAGACTAAGTAGGGAAGGGTCAAGGGCCCTATTTATCATAGTCAGATCCTGTACCTTGATCTCCCTAGTCCTAGTGGTGATTGCCGTGTTAGAGACGGATCTCTCCCATATCGCGCTCTTAATCCTGATACTCCTCTACCTACTCTCCATTCCCGTCAATATAGGGGGCCGAAAGAACTCGTTCCGCATCGAAGTTATGACTCTTTACCTGACCCTGTCCGTGGGAGCCTTACCTATTAATAAAGCTGTGATTGACCTCCCCCATACTTCGCAACACCTCCGATAGTTCGATCGTTTTTACGATATTTTAACACTCGACGGGCAAGACTTTCCGAGGTAGTCCACCTCAGCTCGTCTTCCTTAGAGTGGAGATCCTCATGAGGGAGTTGAGAGCCCTCTCTAAGTCCTTTTCCTTCACTAGGATGAAGTCGGAGCTATAGGAGGAGATCGCTAGTATGGAAATCCCTTCCGAGGCCAGGGAGTTGGATATCACGGCCATCAGGCCCACTAGCTCCAGGGGCAGGTTCGGAAACCTTATAACCCTATATCCGCACTCCGCCTTCTCACCGCAGCGCGTCTTGCTTACAACCGTCAGCTCCCCCGAATCCCTCACCATGGCCAAGAATTTAGAGGGAACCTCATCGCAAACTGATATGCAGTACTCCCCCTCCAAGACCTCGTAGTTCAGCCTTCCCAGCTTGAAGCCAGCTGGCGTGACGGCCTCCACTACCCTCCCCAAGACGACCGTCTCCACCTCTCCATCAGCCCTAGTCAGCTCCAACGAGTTGAGGAAGGAGTAGCCCTCCCTCAGGAAGAAATCGAGTGCCGCTAAGTTAGCTGGAATGACGCTAGCGTAAAGATTCCCCCCGGCCTCCTCCTCGCATGCTTTGAGTAGGGACTCCCCCACTCCCCTCTCCCTGTGCTCCGGCTTCACATATATCTCCTTCAGGAAATAAGCCCCCTCATCCTCCTTGACCCTAGCGAAACCCACAACCTCGGAACCATCTACTGCCACGAGAACCGTGCCCTCGACTGCCCTCAGCTCCTCAATCCCCCACTCGGGGGAGTAGGTGACATCGCTCCCATTATCCTTCTGTGGTAAGAGTAAAAGTCAGCGTACATCCTCCCGACTTCCTCGACATCCTCGTCCCTCATCATCCTGATGGTGACCATCACATCCCCCTGTTCCATGGAGCCGCCATCTTTAAGCGATAGCGGGAGAATTACCAACATCCATTATATCACGAGACGAGTACCTATCTGAGAGTTACTCAATGAGTCGGAAGATGAGCGTCCTAGAATAGTTGTGAGATCCCGGCGTCCGCTCGCGCGCGTCCTTATCAAAGGCTCGAAATAATCGCTGTCGGTGGAGTGGCATTACCGATTTATGTTAGCCCGTCAATCTAGAAGGGGTTTCATGAAGCTGAAGGATAAGGTTGCGGTGATTACCGGCGCCAGCAGAGAGATAGGAAGGGCCATAGCCTCGGAGTTCGCTAGAGAGGGAGCCGACCTTGTGGTAAACTATAGGACGAGATCGAGGGAAGCTGAGGAAGTCGTGGAGATGGTAAGGGAGATCGGGAGAAGGGCTATAGCAGTGAGGGGTGATGTCTCAGATCCAGACTAAGTGGAGGAGATGGCATCCATAGCCTTCGATGAGTTCGGGAAGATGGATGTCCTCGTGAACAACGCGGGCATCATATCGAAGGCTCCGCTCGAGGAAGTGTCCCCTGAGGAATGGGATAGGGTCATTTCAGTGAACCTGAACGGCGTTTTCTACGCAATGAGGAGCTTTGGGATTAGGATGATCCGTCAGGGTGGCGGGAGCATAGTTAATGTAGCATCCGTGGCTGGGCACACGTCCCTGGAGGGAGGGGGTGCCTACAGCGCGTCCAAGGCCGGGGTAATCATCCTGACGAGGCAGGCAGCCGTTGAGTGGGGTCCCAAGGGCATCAGGGTCAACGCGATGTGCCCGGGGCCAGTACTAACGGATATGCTGATGAGCGAGTACACCGAGGAGGAGCTTAGAAAGAGGGAAAGGCTCACCCCTGCAGGGAGATTGGGGAGGCCAGAAGATGTAGCGAGGCTTGCCGTCTTCCTAGCTTAAGATGATGTTAGTTACATAACGGGAGTCATTTACGACATGGATGGGGGACTCTCCGCTAGCACCTACCGCCTACTCTACGAGCTACTGAGGTAACTCAGGGCCCGGGCTGACCGATAGTCTGGAGGATCAAGTTGCGTCTTCTCCACAGGCCGAGCTTCCTTGAGGGGCTAGGTTCCTTGACCCACCGGATCCAAGCATGGAGGGTGCTGGAGGCAGTAGATGGATGAGTTCTCGGTTAAGCGTGAAGGTCCATCGTTGTGAGGAACTCAACTGGGAGTCTAGAAGCCCCCACAGGGATGTTAAGGCATGACTCCAATCAAGCCCTTGCTTTATGAAAGCGTGGTGATTCGAAGCTGGGTCGCTCTCCCCTCTCGCAAGGTCCACCCACAGCTCTAAGTGGTGGGATAGGATAGGGACGGCCACCATCCATCCTTCCTCCTCTCTAGCCCTCTCCTCCTCACGAACTCCAAGACAATCCTCCTCAGTTCCTCCACAATCCCGAAGGTGTCCAAGAGCGTGATCCCCTCGAGCAACGCGTCCATGATCACAGTGTTCCCCCGAGCCTCCCTGAAAGCCTCGTCCACAGAGAACAGGTGTACCTCTGGATTGGGGACCCCCACTAGGTGAGCCTTCCTGAACAGCTCCAATAGCGTGTCCAAGTCAGACCGATCCAGTATCACCAAGAGATCGGTATCGCCTGCGGCATAGCTCTCATCTCTGGCCCTGCTTCCGAAGACTACCACCACGCCCTCACCGTAGCGCTCCCTCACCCACCCCGCGAACTCCTCAACAGCCTCCCTCCATCTCCTTCCTGACAAACTCCACCACCTCTCCCGCCGTTTCGACGCACCTCAGGGCCACCTCCCCGGAGAAGGAGATGGATTCACTCTCAGGACACCTTGACAGGGTGTAGAACAGGGATAGGGTGAGCAGAAAATCGTGTTCGAGCCCGAATGGCTCGGCCAAGGCCACCAAGTTATGTGTGTAGGGTTTTGAGCCGAACCTGCATATGTGCAGGGCCTTCAATGCAAGCTCCGCGGCCTGTTGAGAGTCGAAGCAAGATATGGCGTAGTCTCCGGCCTCCAAGTTCCTCTTTGCGGATCTGAGGAACATTTCGGCCCTGCGCAGCCAGTCTTCGGGTTTCATTCACTTATGGAATGAGACGTGACCTATAAAGGTTAACTGACTGAGGCGGCTGACCTACGCTCCGACTCGACCATTACAGAATCAGGTTCTCCAATCCCACAGCTCCCGTAAAGTCTAAGGACCCTCCGAAACTCTCTAGGGAACCTCACAAAGGTTATTATAGATCCCAGTATGCCTTCGAGGTGAAGGATGGTCTCAGTAAGGCTCGTTGACCTCACCAAGCGTTTCGGGAGGGTGGTGGCTGTCGACCACCTGAACTTGGAGGTGGCCCACGGCGAATTCGTGGCCCTCCTCGGGCCCTCCGGATGTGGTAAGACCACGACCCTCCTCATGATAGCCGGGATCTACAGACCAACGGAGGGGTACATATACTTCGACGACCGGGTGGTCAATGACCTGGAGCCGAAGGACAGGAACGTCGGGATGGTCTTCCAGACCTATGCCCTCTATCCCCACATGAAGGTGTTCGACAACATAGCCTTCCCCCTCAAGCTGAAGAAGGTGCCAAAGGAGGAGATAGAGAGGAAGGTCAGAAGGGTTGCCGAACTGCTGCATATAGAGGACCTGTTGGACAGGAAGCCCGGCCAGCTTTCCGGAGGGCAGCAGCAGAGGGTAGCCTTGGCTAGGGCTTTGGTTAAGGAGCCAGACCTGTTCCTGATGGACGAACCTCTGAGTAACCTAGATGCGAAGCTCAGGGTGGAGATGAGGGGAGAGTTGAAGAGGCTCCAGAAGGACCTAGGTATTACCACCATATACGTGACCCACGATCAGCTGGAAGCGATGACCATGGCTGATAGGATAGCGGTATTGAACAACGGCAGGCTTCAGCAGTACGGTCCGCCAGAGGAGCTCTATAGAAAGCCAGCGAACATATTCGTGGCTGGCTTCATAGGGACCACCCCGACCAACTTCATAGAGGGCACCGTCACCGGCGGCAAGCCCCTCAAGTTCGAGTTCGATGGAAGGGTGATCGAGCTAGGAGATTTGAGCCTTGATGATGCACCCTCAGAGGTTGTGCTTGGCATCAGGCCCGAGGATGTGGAGATTACTGAGGACGGAGAGCTAGAGGGGGAAGTATATGTAATAGAGCCTCTGGGCAGGGAGCTGCTGGTGACCATCTCTTTAGATGGGCTGCACATAAAGGCGGTCACGGGTGCCGAATCAGACCTGAGGATGGGCCAGAGGGTGAAGTTCAAAATACCCCCTGAGAAGGTGTACCTGTTCGACAAGGCTACCGGGGAGAGCCTGCTTTGATCGAATGATGATCAGTTCGAATTTGAAGGATATTTCAGGAGGCTTCTCACCTCCTTTGAACAGATCGCTGGCCTTCACTGAAATTTCCGTGAATTATTCGAGCCAGCTTCCCATCGCAGGTCACTGGGCTGGCGTCAAGCTTTCCTGTTAACCCCACTTAGGGAATCGTTTATCTCTGATGGTCTTCTGAAATGTCAAGTCAACAGCATCAATGCGCGCGGACCTCTTTTTCGAGACGATTCCCGTCGCCTAGGGTGTAATCGTCCCAATCCACCCATATACCTATGAAGTCCACGGTTAAAGGAGGGTCTAGGCTGTTACCTTATACGGTTCACGAGGACTCCTCGTGTCAGTTGATATTGTTAACAGCCGAGGCAGTGCTGGAGAATGTCAGTACGACATGCGACTATCACTTATTTATCTAGTCAGGTACATTGACGTGGGATGGATCTCAGGAGGAAGGCAATGGACCTGCTAGAGACCGCTAAGGAGTCTTTTGAAAAAGGCAGGTTCTGGCTAACGTGCTTATCCGCCCATCAGGCAGTAGAGCTCTACCTCAAGGGCGTCCTTTTCGAACTAGCGGGTACGTATCCCTTCACACACGATCTAAGGCTCCTACTGGAAAGTCTGGCAGGGGATATGAAGGTTCCAGAAGAAGTGATCGATGCCGCGGATTATCTGAATCCCCACTACACGGCATCTCGTTATTCCCTGTCCATGGAGTATCGTAAAAGTAGCGCGGAGAGGTGTCTAGAGTACGCGGAGGGAATAGTGAAATGGGTGAGAGAGAACATAGAGAAGCAGCCCTGATCAGGAGGAGGAGAGAGGAGGTCTCCTCCTATGAGAAACTATTTAACAAGTTTATCGAGGCTCTGAAGCGGAGATATCCAAGCTGCACCATTATCCTCTTCGGCTCAAGGGCTGCTGAGAGGCATAGGTCCTCCAGCGATTTTGATGTCATCGTCGTGATGGAGGGTGACTTCGACGAGGTGGAAGTGGCGGCTGAGATCTCGAGACTAAGGCCAAGAGGTGTTCCGGTCGACCTGTTAGTGATCAATAAGGATTCTCTGGGGAGAAAGGATGTGAAAATCCTATTAGAGCACTCCAAGGTGATATACGACGGTCTGGGAGTTTTCGAATCGGGGAATTCGAGATGAGTTTGCGATCCTCCCTAGCTGCTTGACCTCCAACTCGATGATCCCAGCCTCTCTTCGCCTAGCCCCATGGAGAGGGTAATAAGGAGGGAAGGGATGTCATGTGACTCCCTTCCCAGCTATCTGGATCCTCAGAAGGTACTGCTGGGCGAACAGGAAGAACAGGATTACGGGAATCATGTAAATTATGGCGACGGCCGAGGTCACGCCTGGGTTTATGTATGAGTACTCACCGGTGGTGAGGGCGTAAACCAGCATGGAAAAGGTCCAGTAGTCTTGGCTGGAGATGAACGTGAGGACGTATATGAACTCGCTCCAGCCTGAGAGGAAGCCAAATATTAGGACGGTCATCAGCCCGTTCCTGACGTTTGGCATCACCACCTTCCACCAAGCTTGGAGCCTGCTGCACCCATCAACCAGAGCGGACATCTCCATGTCCCAGCTGATGCCATCGAAGAATCCCTTCATTATCCAGATGTCTAGAGGCATGTCCAGCGCCACCTTGATTATTATCACACCCAGTAGCGTGTCATAGAGGCCCATGACGTTCAGTATGTAGAAGAGGGCTATCAACAGAGTTATTCCGGGGAAGGAGTGGAGCACCAGCGCTAGAGCAAGGAAGGCGCTTCTCCCCCTGAATTTGTAGCGAGAGATGGCGTAGCCAGCTAGGGAACTGAAGATCAGCTCGAGGAACGATACAGTCAATGCTAGGGCGAGGGTGTTGAGGGTGACCGCGTAGACATTGGGATAGTACTGTGTGGTCGTGCCCGGGACTCTTATGTTCCCATCCTTGAGGAACTCCCAGTTCGAGAGGGTCAGGTTCACAGGTAATATCCCCACGACCTCCTCGGAGACGCTCTGAGCGAAGAGGAGTGTGTAGAGGAGAACTATGGGGAGGGTGAGGAGGGCCATGAAGGCGATCCACGGGAGGTGCTTCCTCGATACCATGATCACACCTCTATCTTTGGCTCCACCATCAGCTCCTTTAGCCTGAAGACCCTCCAGTAGGCGATGGAGAGTATAAGACCGAGGATGACCAGCACCGTGGCTAAAGCAGCACCGTAGCCGAACTTCACTATCCCACCGTACTGGGCGAAGGCCAGGTGGTAGCTGTAAAGGGCCCACACCTCGGTGGTGTAGTAACCTGGTCCCCCGTTAGTCACGAGTAGGATGTACTCGTAGGAGGTGAGCAGAGAGAGTGTCTGGTAGGCAGTGACGAACATGAGGGGCCACTTTATCAGGGGCAGCTCTATGTGCCTTATTATCTGAAGGGTAGAGGCCCCGTCAACCCTTGCCGCCCTCAAGTAGTCGGCGGGAATGCTCTTCAAAGCCGCTGTGAATATTATCATGCCAAACGAGGCCCCGACGAACCCGTTAACTAGGATGACGATCGGCCAAGGGTGCTTGTGGAGCCAGTTAACGGGTTCCATTCCGAAGAAACCCAAGATCCAGTTGAAGAGGGCTGTTGGATCCTGCCTCACAGCCCACAGCCAGAGGAGGGCGTATACAGTGGAGGGAGTTATCCTTGGGAGGAGCCACAGGGCCCTATATCCCTGACCCACCCTCTCAGGTATGTGGACGGTGATTAGGGAGATTACTAGGGCTGCCCCCACATTGAAGAGGGCTAGAGTCGAGAAAACGTACAGAAGAGTGTTGTTGAAGACCTTCCCCGCTATCGGATCGCTTATCATTTGCACATAGTTCTTCAGTCCCACCCAGTTCCACTGGAAGCTGTAGTCCATGTCGGTGAAGCTTATGAGGAGCGTGAGCAGGACCGGGAGCAGATAGAAAACAACTATGAGTGCGAAGCTCGGCAAGAGGAAGATTGCCAAGTATTTCCTCCTGAACCTAATTCGAGATCCCAGACGGACACCTCCCCAAAAAAAAGGAGAGAGGGCTCAGTCCTCTATTATGACGGCGTCTGAGCCCAGTCCCTTAATTCCGTTAAGAAGTTCGTTGAAGGCCTGATCAGGCGTTAGATCACCGCTCTCAACTCCTCTGAGGATGTTAAATACTATCCTGCTGTAGTCTCCCCACTTGGGGTGGTTCGGAATGAACGTGGTGTAATCGAGCATGTAGGCCACATCAGCCAAGAAGGGCTCTTTCTTGTACCTGCTGTCGCTTATCTCACTGTATAGGATGGCCAGATGGCTGCTCTGGACCGCGTGGTTGGCGTTCAGGTGCGGATCGGTCACCAGGGTTATCAGGAGGAAGGCAACATCGGCTACTCCCCTCTCCTGTGCCTGCTTGGTTATCGTGTAGATGAGCGGGTGGCTTAGCGTCACAGGTTCCTTTCCGGGCTCACCGGCTGGGTGCAGCATGTACCCTACGTTCTCGTTGAACTCCTCGTTGGTCAGCAGTCCCTTGCTCACCCACTCTCCCTTATGCCAAGTACCGCCTGACAGGAACAGGGCCTTCCCCTGCGTGAACGGGCCGTGGAAGTCCTTGTCCCAGTCACCCGAGAACTGAGTTGGGCTTATCACCTTGTACTTCCAAACCGCGTCGTGGAACCACTGGAGCGTCTTCTTCCAGGCGCTCTTGGTGAAGACCATCTTGCCACTCTGAGCGTCCCACAGTCTGCCCCCATACGCCAGATAGAACTGGAAGTAGTCATATCCCTCCTTGACCCTGTGGAGTATGCCCCGCTCAACCAGTCCCTTGTCCACGGCCTCCTTCGCGACCTCTAGTAGGTCCTTCAGCGTGAACTCTCCCCTCTTCACCTTCTCCGGTAGTTGTGCTATTTCCTCATCGCTCCATCCGAGCTTCTTCAATACGTCCTTCCTGAAGTACATGGGCCTGGCCTCTGTGTCCTGGGGAACCGCCCATATCTTGCCCTGATACTTAACCGCCTCCCATAAGGTGGGGATCACGTCGTAGTAGACCACATCCCAGTACTCCTTTATGTAATCGTCGAGCGGGATTATGTAACCGTTCGCGGCCAGGAATCCGACGTCCTCATGGCCGGTGAGGTAGATGTCGGGAGCCTTCCCTGACTTGTAGGCGAGGTAGAACTTGTTCTTGTACTCTCCCCACTCCACGGGCCTGACGAAGAACTGGCCATCTATCTTCACCCTCACCTTGGATCCCAAAGCGGCTAACCACTTGTTGAGCATGTCAGCCGCTATCTGGAAGTTCTTCAGCCTGTACTCGCTGGGCGGATCCGGCCCTATGGTCCAGACCTTTATCGTGATCTCTCCCTCACCAGCGGATGCCAGCTTCTTGGTGAGTTCCTCCACCTTAGCCTTCAACTGCTCATTCTCAGCCTTCAACTTCTCCAGATCACCAGAAGGAGCCGTAACCGTGGTGGTTACGGGGGCCCTCGGTGATAGAGCGTAACCTATAACTGCACCGATCAGGACGCCGATGACGAGGGAGACCAAAATAGTGACGGGCTTCGAGGCCCCTCTTCTTCTCAAAATCTTTCACCTCCCCACTCCCTAATATTTTTTATCAGTGGAAACTTTTAAATATTGTGGGAATTCCGCAGCTTCCCGCTCCTTACTAGGAGGGGTGGTCTCGTGTTCACCCAACCGGTCCCAAGGGACCGGAGGTATCCCCAATTTTGTAACGGGGGTGTAGGTTATAATTTTTATTCTGGTCTTCGTTTCCACTATAAACGGTGTTCCCGCGAGTCCGTTTCGCAGGTTAACGCTGGGTAAATGATATGGCGGTAATTAGATAGCTATTCAAGCTCTGCGAGTTATGTAGCTGTAGATTATCCCCCTTCCCAGCACGGGATCCCTGATCTCCATCCTATACTCCCTTCCGAACCTCATCTCACCGTTGATCCAAGGTATCGATCCGGAGAAGAGGACGGCATTTCCCTCGACCCCCGCCCTATCGATCAGCTCCTCAGCCCTAAGCAATCTTTCAGCCTTGGAGCTCTGGGCGAGGGTTCCGTCTACCTTGAGCTCCAGAATTAGCTCGTCCCAGTGGTCCACCACCTCCTCGTAAGGCCATACAATGGGCGGGATGACCTTCGGGTAGAGTTGCTTCGATAACGGTATGCTCGTCCTCTCCACATCCCTGTCAGTATGATCGCTCCCGACCGTGACGTACCTCGGTCTTCCCCCCTCGAGTAGGATCACGTACTCTACCTCCCCGCTGTTCCTGCTCTCCAGTACTCCGGTCCTACGGGAGGTCGTGAGGAGGTTGGGCCCCACTCTGAAGAACTGGGGAACCTCGCTGGGAGGCGGTACGCCTATCCTCTTCAACTCCTCCACATGAGCCATTACCTCATCCCTGTCCCTTCCTGACCAGCCCGCCAGAACGAGTCTATCATAGGAGAATCTACGAGGGATGACCTCTCCACTAGCCAGCACTGCCACGATATCCAGTGACGGCACTCCCCAACGAGAGGGAGTAGCCCTTAAACTTGCAAGTATAAGTGTTAACTCGAGGCTGGCCGCTTTCGTAGGGGTTCTAACGGGAGCGGTTTCAAGTGATTATAGGGCTCCAGCCGACATCAGAGGTAGGAGGGGTGGTCCAAAGAAATGTAGAAAGACCAAAGGGGCTAAGAGGTTAGAAGGGCATATGATGACGAGTCTTGGGATCCAAGGCCCAGCTGGACAAGTTGCAGGACCCAGTCCCTGACTCAGAAAATTTGTTATAGGTTTCTGGTGGGTAAGCTGGATGGCCGAACTTACCCCGAGGGCCCAAGACTATCTGCGCACCATATACCAGCTATCGTCCAAGGGAAGCAAGGTGAGGCTCGTCACACTCTCCGAAGCCCTTGGAGTCAGGATGCCCACGGCGTTGCAGATGGTGAGGTCCTTGGCGGGTCAGGGCCTAGTTAAGTACGAGAAACATGGTGAGATCGAGCTGACTGAGGAGGGCAAACGCATAGCTGAGGAGATACAGACCAAGCACAACCTCCTCTTCGAGTTCCTCACCAAGTACCTCGGAGTGGACCCTAGGGTGGCTGAGAAGGACGCTTGCGGGATGGAACATCACATGAGCGAGGAGACCTACGACCGCCTCCTGAAATTCATAGAGTTCATGGAAGGTTGTCCCCACGGGCTGCCGAGGTGGCTGGAGGGCTTTCACTTCTACCTGAGGTGGGGGAGGAGACCTGTTCTGAGGGCGGATGAGGAGGCCGTGATACTCCCAATGAGGAGGCTCTCGGATTTAGAGCCGGGTGAAGCCGGTAAGGTCGTGGCTGTCCGGGCGGGTCCGGACGAGAGGCTTAGGTTGGCTGAGAGGGGAATCGTGATAGGGAGCACCGTCCTCATGGAGGAGAAGACGGGTAAGCGAGTGAGTGTAAGGTTGATAGAAGGCAGAATCGATCTATCGATTGAAGAGGCCTCGCTAGTCTCGGTGATATAGGACGAGCGGGGAGCTAATCGATTCATCTCCTCAGGTCTCGTCCTATCCAGATTTAAATTAAAGGGAAGTCATGCTCGCGCCTGATTAGAATGGATCAGTCTCAACGGCAATCGAGAGATGAGTGCCTGCGAGACCGAACTCATCAGCCCTGAATCCGGCAGAGGGATTCGGATGAACGCCAAGGTGGTCAGGATCTGCTGCGGACCGTACGAGAGCCTCGCTTACCTGCTAGTGGATGAGGAGCGTGGAGATGCTGTTCTGATCGATGCAGGTCCCCCAGCCGAGGAGATCCTTAACGTCCTCGGAAGGGAGGAAGCTTCACTGAGACTCGTGCTTGTGACTCACACTCACTTCGACCACATTGCAGGGCTCCCTGAGCTGGCGGACCATATGGATGTGAGGGCCTTAGCACACGAGGAGGACATCTCCGTCCTCAGCGATTTCTGGCCGCTCAACATGGGACCCCTTCACGATCTGGAGCCTCTTGAAGGGGATGTGAGGATCGGTTCCCTCTCGATAGAGCCCCTCCATACGCCCGGCCACACACCCGGCAGTGTCTGCTATCACATCAGGAAGCTGGGGGCTGTGTTCACTGGAGACACGCTCTTCAAGGGGAATATCGGGAGGACCAACTTCAAGCACGGTGATCCCATGAGAATGAGGGAGAGCCTCCTAAGGCTGATGGAACTCCCCCCATCGACAGCGGTCCTGCCCGGACATGGGGAACCCACGACGATCGGGGCGGAGAGGGCCAATCTAGGGGAGTACCTTAGGTGGCTGGAGACATAGGCCGCGCAGTCAGATCACTCATTATGGGTGTCCGTGATGGAGAGGCGCGTCATCAAGAGGAACTTGGGGGTGATGGCCGCTACCTGGGCGATCATGAGTCCTTTCACCTCTGCTACTGGCGTTTACTCCTCCCTATACATACTGGAGCTCGGGGGGAGCCCCGTAGAGGTCGGCCTGATCGTGATGGTCGGAACTATCGTTCTGGCCTTTTCAAGGCTCATAGGCGGCTACCTGGCCGATACAGTTGGAAGGAAGCGCATCTTGGTCCCGATGACGACCCTGTACGGGGCCTCCTACTTCCTCTACGCCCTCGCGCCCGACTGGACGTGGGTGCTGTGGGGCACAGTGGTGGGGAGCGTCGCCCTAATGTACCAGCCGGCAGTCCAAGCCATAGTCGCCGACACCCTACCCCCCGAGTCTAGGGGGAAGGGGTTGACCGCCTCTCAAACGCCCTCCCAGCTCACTGCGCTGGCGGGCCCGCCCCTGGCCACGGTCCTCGTCTCGGCCATGGGACTGGAGGATGCGATGAGGCTCCTCTATTCGGTCACGGCCCTAGCGGTGATGTCGGCAGGCCTGTTAAGGACCCTCCTAATCGAGACCCACAGGAGGAAGGTCCAGCTGGGATTCAGGCAGGCGTTGGGGGAGTATCTGAGCGCCCTCAAACTGCTGAAAGGGGATCTGGGTAGGCTTCTCATGGTAACCTCGTCGGTGAGGGCTCTCTACAGGATGTCCTTCCCCTTCGCCCAGATATACGCGGTCAAGATACTGGGGGTGAGCGAGGAGTTCTGGGGGCTCATCTCAACAGCAATGAGCTTCGAGTCAACGTTCACGACCCTCATCTCTGGATATCTGGCTGACAGAGTAGGCAGGAGCGCGGTCATGGCGCTGGGATACGCCTCCGGAGCGACTGGTCTGGGGATGCTTGCCCTGGCGCCCAAAGATCAACCTCTTTACGTGTTGGGCTCGATGCTCATCGCCGTGGCCTTCGCGTCACGACCAGCAGCGTTCGCCCTCATGGCGGATCTCACCGACAGGGAGGTCAGGGGAAAGGTCAGCGCGATAAGCGGGTTGCTCGAGGGTAACCTGTCCGGCATGATGTCGGGGGTTGGGGGGATAGCCTACAGCCTTTATCCGCCCCTCCCCTTCGGGATCGCAGCCATAGGCCTGATTCCACTGACCATAATTACGTGGAGGATCTTGCCGGGGGGCGCCGTGGGATCCAACCCGACGCGCGAACCGACTAGCTAGCTGCAACTCTAAAGTTGTTCACGAGGAACCTCCGAATGTGTTCCCTCCTGAGGACGAACCTGACACCGTACCTCCTCTTGAAGGGAAGCTTCAGGATGTTGTGAATCAGGATGAGTGCCTCCCTCTGCACCTGCCATGGAACACCCTACCTTCGTTGACCCTGAGAGCCCCCGTAGGGCATGCCTGAACGCACACATAGCATCGGCGACATGCCTCGGGATTCACCATCACAGGCCTCCTCCTCGGCCTCTCACTTACTCCAAACAGCGAAACTCTCATTGTCCTGAGCTTCCATACCTCGCTAGAGAAGGGGCAGGCGGTCATGCACTCCTCTCCGCCACCGCATGCTGGATAGTATATGACGAGCGGGCATCTCGCCTCACGAACTCGTGCCAGTGGAGCGTAGAATCCATGGTCCTGACCTCAAAGGACGATCATACCAGTTTCAAGATAATGTTCATTACTTATGCTCGTCAAGTTGCCATCACTAATCTTCCTAATTTTTGATAAATCCTTAAAATTTTACTGATCAGTAAACTAAGAGGCAACTCCTCCAGGTAATTCAGCGATAGGTGGAATCATTGATACGAACCTCGCTATGACGACTAACATCAGAAAGATTCCTATTAAACCGTGGATCAGTACAACTACCATCGCTAAAGGATTGACTACATCAGGCAGCACTATCCCGTATCCTGTCATCACCGAGAGGCTCATGAGCAGATACGTTAAGTACCCCGCATTGTAGCTAGAAGGTCTAATGCCCAGTAATTTGTAAGTTATCGTAAACCAAAACATAATCTCCGCAAAGTTAAACATAACTAGGATATTCGATCTAATTAGATTCTTAACTCTATAGGGGAGGAGGGAACCTCTCCTTCTGTACCAGTCAAAGAAGACCACGTTAATTTGATATATAAGTATCTCTCCGAAACCCTGTAACAACCATATAACCAGATTAAAACGCCTAAATATCCCAAGCATCCTTGAAGCGTCATTAGAGAAAATATAGCGGATGCTATTGTGTTCACTAGCACCCAAGTATCCACGAAGCCGTAATCTCGCTCTTTCTTCAGGAGTTTTCTAATAATTGAGAACAAGGTGGTCTTTCTCAGTACTAGAAACACTCTGGACAGATATTCCACTAGGTCCATATACCACTCATGGGGATTCTAAGGGTGTTTTTTCCTATTTTTCTTTAATTCATACTTCTGATTTCTCAGTTGGCCCTTAATTCTCCATAGTACTTCTATTCGGTCGCATAAATACTGAAAAAGGCGAAGCATCTACATCAAACCAAGATAAGCCCTTCTGACGTGCTCGTTCCTCAGGAGCTCCTCGCTGTCCCCCTCCAAGACCACCCTGCCCGTCTCGAGAACGTATCCCCTGTCAGAGACCTCCAATGAGATCTTGGCGTTCTGCTCAACCAGCAGGATGGTCACCCCTTCCTCCCTTATCTCCGAGACGACCTTCATGACCCTCTTGACTATCTTGGGCGCCAGGCCCAAGGAGGGCTCGTCCAGCATTAGAATCTGTGGATCGCTCATAAGTCCCCTAGCTATGGCAAGCATCTGCTGCTCCCCGCCGCTCAGGGTCGAGGCAAGCTGATTCTTCCTCTCCTTGAGGACTGGGAATATCTGGAAGACCCTTTCCAGGAGGTTCTGGTACTTAGAGCTGTCCACAGCATAGGCACCCATCCTCAGGTTCTCCATGACTGTCATCTTCGGAAAGAGGTGTCTGCCCTCAGGCACTAGGGAGAGCCCCATCTTCACTATCCGGTGAGTGGGAAGTCCAGTTATCCTCTCCCCGTTGAACTCTATCTCCCCACTGAAAGGTCTCACTATGCCCATCACGCTCTTCAGCGTAGTGGTCTTGCCGGCGCCGTTCGCCCCGATCAGCGAAACTATCTCTCCCCTATTCACCCTCAGGCTGACGTCCCAGAGCACCTGGACTTCCCCGTAACCGGCATTTAGCCCCCTTATCTCCAGCATCTAATCCTCACCCAAGTAGGCCTCGACGACCTTAGGGTCCCTCGCCACCTCCTCCGGTCTGCCCTCCGCTATCTTCTCACCGTGGTGGAGCACCACCAAGCGGTCGCTGAAACTCATTATGGCCTTCATCACGTGCTCTATCATCACGATCGTGAGATCCTTCTCCTCCTTTATCCTCCTGAGGAGATCGACCTCCCACTCCACCTCCTGACTGCTCAGCCCGGCCATAACCTCGTCCAGCAGAAGGACAGTCGGTTCGATAGCTAGCACTCTAGCCAGCTCGAGCCTCTTCCTCTCGACGACGGTGAGATGACCTGCAGGAGAATCGGCCTTGTGCTCCAATCCCACTACCTCCAGTATACTCCTAGCCTCGCGGATCAGATCTCTCATTCCGACCCTGAATCCGTTTCTGCCCCTCTTCGCGAACAATAGCCCTATCAGGACATTCTCCAATGTGCTCATTCCCTCGAAGGGTTTAGCTATCTGGAATGTCCTAGCAAGGCCGAGCTTGCTCAGATAATGGGGCCTCCTCCCCGTGATATCGTGGCCCAGGTAGATGACCCTCCCCCTGTCAGGTCTGAGGAATCCGGTGATGACGTTGAAAAGCGTCGTCTTGCCGGCGCCGTTCGGTCCTATTATCCCCAGCACTTCCCTAGGCTTCACAAGGAAAGAAACTCCCTTGAGGGCCTTCAATCCACCGAAGTACTTGTGGATGTTCACTACCTCGATGACCCTGTCCAGCGAGTCCAGATCCACGTTAAGGTCCCTTATCGCCACTATGCCCCCCGTCATTTTGACGACCTCCTAGCTAGTCAGCGCATCGCTGATATCGCTGATAGACTAAATAACGCTCCAAGTCCTAAGTAGGATGCCGAAGCCTTTAAGTTTTTCCCAACTCCTCTAGGTCTGCCCGCTCTGAAGGGTGGTGATTTTATGGATATGAAAGTTGCAGCGGCTGCAATCGTCATTCTGATCGTGGTGGTCGCGGGGGCCTACGTGCTCATGTCGGGTCAGGCCCCCGGCGCTGGAGGGGGCCTGCCGGATAGGATCCGGTTGGGCGTGATTCTGCCCTTGAGCACCGCTTCGTACGCGTCGGCAGGTCAGGAGGCTCTGAGGGGCATGAAGATGGCTGTGGAGGAGGTAAACGCTAACGGTGGCGTCCTAGGCAAGCCAGTGGAGTTAGTGATAAGGGACACCAAGGGAGACCCTAACACGGCTATAACTGGGGCGACCGACCTGATCACCAAGGAGAAGGTCCCGATAATCATAGGTTTCTACTCCTCCACCGTCACTTATGCCTCCATGAATGCGATCAAGAACTACAAGCCGCTTGTGTTCGTGCTGGGGGCATCTTCGGTGAAGGTAGAGCAGCTCGTCGGCATGGAGAGGTGGTTCTTCCACATGCACCCGTGGGACTACCATAGGCAGGGCACGGTCATCGAGTACTTCCTGAATCACATGAAGGAGGTCCCAAAGAAGATCTTCGTCGCCTACGAGGACGGTGTGTACGGCACCACCAGCTACGAGTACTTCGTGAACCTGAGCAGGGAGAGGAATGCCCCGTGGGAGGTGGTTGGAGAGGCCTTCAAGACCGGGAGCTCAGACTTCTCCTCCGTCATCCTCAAGGCCAAGCAGGAGAATCCGGATGTGTTCTACATAGTCGGGTACCCCGGTGATTACCCCGTGTTCTTCAGGAACGCCAAGGAGAACGACTTTAACCCGAAGCTCGTCTTCATAGTCGCTCCAGAGTTCCCGAACTATCCAAAGGATATTGGCGATTACGTCGCTGGGGTGGATGTGTGGTCTCCCTACCTGAACACACCGGAGGCCAAGTCCTTCGTCCAGAAGTTCGAGTCCAAGTTCGGCAGGGCGCCTGAGTACTGGGCTCCCTTCGGCTACACTGCCATAAAGATGGTGGTGAAGGCCATAGAGGACGCCAAGAGCTTGGACAAGGAGAAGCTGATCAGCGCGCTTGAGAAGGTGGAGATCAAGTCCCCGCTGGGGACGGTGAAGTTCAAGCAGACTGGGAAGACGCTCCATCAGGTTGTGGACAAGCTGTTTGTAGTACAGTGGCAGGGCGGCAAGGTGGCCATCCTCTACCCCGAGGAGTACAAGACTGGAGAGCTGATCTACCCGGTTCCCAAATGGTCCGAGAGGGGCTGACCCCCACCTCACCTTTTTCAGGTAAGGGAGAGGGAATCGAGCGATGCAGTCAGAGCTGGTGCTGCAGGTCGTGGTGAACGGCATCCTTCTGGGTGGATTCTACGCGCTAGTCACCCTGGGACTGAACCTTATATTCGGGGTCATGGATGTGACGAACTTCGCCCACGGAGATCTGATCATGCTAGCTGCCTACTTCTCCTATTGGGCGGCCGAGCTGCTAGGCATAGATCCGGTCACCTTCATCCCCGTGAATGCGGCGCTCATGTTCCTCGTCGGGTTAGCTTTCTACAGAGCCGCCCTGAAACCTGTGCTAAAGGCTCCGGCCTACAACCAGATCGCCCTGACCTTCGGCTTCTCCATATTCCTCCAGAGCCTGGCGCTCATACTCTGGACCAGCGACATGAGGCAGATAGAGGTCCCCTACGCCTCAAGCGTCCTGCAGCTCGGTCCGGTGAGCGTGGGGCTGGGGAAGCTGATAGCCTTCCTTATAGCCTTCGGCTTCACTCTCGGGTTCCTCGTCTTCCTGAGCAGGACGAAGCTCGGCGGGGCAATGAGGTCCGTGAGTCAAGATCCCATGGCTGCCTCTCTCATGGGCATAGACGTGGACAGGATCTACCTGCTCACCTCCGGCATCGCCAGCCTTCTGGCGGGGGTTGCCGGCTCCTTGGTGACCCTCAACCTGTACATAAACCCGTTCATAGGCGGGGAGCTGACCCTGAAGGCCTTCGGCGTCGTCATACTGGGGGGGATGGGGAGCTACCTTGGAATGATAGTGGCCAGCATGGTTCTCGGCCTAGCAGAAGCTTTTGTGGGGGCGTTCGTGCCCCAAGGTGGAAGCTTGGCGCCGGGGATAGCGTTCGCCGTGATAGTGGCCGTGCTGGCGCTGAGGCCCAAGGGGCTGTTCGGGAGGTGATGAGATGGGGAGGGATAGGACCTTGGTGTACGCCGTCTGCCTCGTCGCTGCCATCTTCCCACTGCTGAGCGGCGAGTACACCACTAGAGTGGCCATAGGGGCCCTCAAGTACGTGGTGCTGGCCATAAGCTTCGACATCCTAGCTAGGACCGGTAACTTGAGCGTCGGTCACGCCGCCCTCTTCGGTTTAGGGGCCTACGCTGCTGCCCTCTCCAATGTCTACTTCAACGTGCCCATGGAGCTGGGTCCCTTGGTGGGTGGACTGGCCGTTCTTCCAATGGCCGTCGCCCTGGGGTTCCTGACCCTAAGGATGAGGGGCGCTTACTTCTCGATAGCTACGCTGGCGTTCGCCGAAGCGATGAGAGTGCTCTTCCTGTACGCCAGAGGCGTCACTTTAGGCGCTATGGGTGTGGGGGTGCCTCCGATCTTCGGGGGCAATGTGGTCGTGGACTATTACGTGATCCTGGGGATAGCGATAATGAGCATCCTCCTAATCTTACTGCTGGAGAAGACCGGCGTGAATTACGCCTTCTCCGCTATAAGAGAGAATGAGGATGCTGCATCCGTGCTGGGCGTCAATCCGACGAAGTACAAGGTGCTGGCCTTCGCCCTCAGTGCGCTTCTAGCCGGAGCGGCCGGGGGATTCGACGCCGGCTACACCACATACGTCTACCCCTACGAGGCCTTCTCCGTCGCCATATCCGTGGCGGCAATGATAATGCCCATCTTCGGGGGGCTCTACACGATAGAGGGTCCCGTACTGGGTGCCGTTTTCATATACCTCGCCGAGGAGGTGTTGAGGGGCTGGCTCCCCTTCGGCTACACCCTCATCTACGGGCTGGCCCTCATCATATCGATCCTCTACCTGCCAATGGGGATTGTGGGGCTCCTCAGGGGGAAGAAGGGGAAGAACTGGCTCGAGTCCCTGAAAGCAGTGAAGTAAAGGAAGAAAGGGAGTAGGTGAGGCGATGGTCAGCAGCTCACCTCCCTCCCTCTATCTCCTTCAAGACCGTCAGCAGATCCTCCACCAGCCTCTCGAATAGCGCTGCCCCCCTCTCCGGGCTCGAGGCGCTCTGCCTTCCGAACACCCCGGAATCCGACATCTCGTGTGTGTAGACGAAGCGGAAAACCCTGTTCTCGAACGATCCCCTAGGCTCCTCGTCAACGAGCCTCTCGCTCCTGACCAGCTCCGGGTGGAGGTGCATGTTCAGGGAGGTCTCCGCTCCCGATGCGTGGCCCCTCTCGTCCTCGCTGAAGAGCTCCGAAAGCACCTCGGATCCGGAGGTCCACCACTGGTAGACGTAGACCCTGATCCCCAGCTCGTCCATGGCCTTCCTCGCCACTATTTGAAGGGTGGGAAGGTTTCCGCCGTGACCGTTCACCACTAAAACCTTCTTCACCCCCCACTTGGAGAGGGACCTGATCACATCGAGCAGGTAGCTGGCTAGAGACTCCTCGCTGACCGTCACCGTTCCGGGGAAGCCCATGTGGTGGAAGGATATCCCGAAGGGTATCGCAGGTAGAGAGAGGATCCCCGATCTGGATGCGGCCTCTCTAGCTAGGGCCAGGGCTATAAGCATGTCCGTCCCGAGGGGATTGGCCGGCCCGTGCTGCTCGACCGATCCCACCGGAATGATGACGAGGTCCCTCCTAGAGAAATAGTCTCGAGCCTCCTCGTAACTCAGCTGGTGGAGGAACACCTTGTCCATAATACAGCGAGGATTCGGAATCTAATAAGGGTAGGAGGTACTCACTCGGCGCAGGCCTCATGATAGTAGAGGAGGAGGGCCGCTATCGAGGGTATCGATAGGAGGGCGTACAGGACTAGGAAGACATGTACCGGCAGGAGCGTCCCTGTGTGGTATAGGTAGGTCAGGTAGATGAGGATCGCATAAACCATGGCGGTCGGGAGGGTCATGTAGGGGCTCCTGAAGAGCTCGGCGTAGTCCCTACCGAGGCCAATCCTGGAGAGGATCATGTACATCGCTAGCATCGAGACCAGCGGCATGGCCAGGAACACTAGGACATAGGGGTCCTGCCTAGTTCTAGATATCTTCTCCTGGAGTTCCTGCCTCTCCGCCTTCTTACTGCTGGAGGACTCGATCAGGGGCTTCAGCTTCCTCATGACGTAATCGACGAAGTAGGCTGATCCCTGATCCCACTCCCCCTTGGGATAGTACTTGAAAACCCCATCCTCGGTGGTGACCACCACCCTCCCGTCCCTGTTGGTCATGATGACCTTCCCGAAGTACTCGACGGTGTAGGTGGTGTTCAGCGCATGGGGATCGCCCTTCCAAACCACCCTGTCCCTGTAAAGCACCTCCACGCCCCCCGTGGTGTTCCGGATCCAGAAGCCCCTGAGCACCACAGGGGCTATCATCTGCCTCAGCTGCTCTATCTTGGTGTCCAAGTAGAATATCTCCCTGTCTATGACCTCCAGTTCCTTCACGTCCTTGTGTAGCCGTTCCATGGTCAGGAGGTGAACCCCGCCAACGATCAAGAGGACGAGCATCACCGTGGGCAGGGCCACTAGGATCGAGGCCTTGCACTCCGGCATTTCCCTACATCCACCATCTGGGAGGACTAGATTTTAACTTTAAGGTACGATCCCTGCCCATCGGAGGGGCTGCTGTTCTTGGGCCAGGTCTCACATCCTCGAGTTACGTTATTAATGGATGCCCGCCGATCGTCGTGGGATGTACTCGGTAGCCATCAACCTGAGATCTCCTAAGGACTGGAGGGAGAGGGTCCAGCTCTTCGTATCCAAGCTGGAGTCGATCATGGGGGGCAGGCTGGTCTCGGTGATAGCCCTCCCCTCGGAGGAGGAGCTCCTGTACGACTCCAACGTGCTGGTCGTGCTGGACGAGATCAGGGAGGGGGACCTGGAGAGGGTGGCATCGGTGGCTCCGGACGGGGTGAACCCCTTGGTGGTCCCTGAGGAGGATGAAGGGGCTGTGGAGGCGTTCCTGCTCCTAGGGGGAAAGAGAGTTGGACCTAAGGGGAAAGTCCGACGTACTCTGGGATGAGGCCCTCAAGGACTTGGATGTGGGATGCTACAACAAGGCAGTCAGCGCATCTTATTTCTCGGTGAGACTGGCCGCGGAATCCGTGCTCAAGGGCCTCAAGACGAGTAAGGACGATAAAATAGCTAACGCGTTGGAGAGGGTCCTCTCCAAGAAGCTAGGCGAGAAGGAGGCCAAGGAGGTGAAGAACAGGTACATGGGCCTCTACGCAGCCAGGAAGCTCGCGGATCACAGGGCCTTCTCGTTCAACAGGGAACTTGCCTCTTCGTACGTAGAAATTGCTGGGGAATTGAGGAAGGTGATACTGTCCTTGGTCGGTGGCGACCGCTTGGGCGGAGCGGATGATCGATGAATGTGGGGGGAGAACGGACCTCAACTCGCATACTTGATGGCCCTATGGAATTGCCCTCCCAACTGTCAGCAACCGCAACCCGACTCCCCGGACCCCGAGACGAGCAGGTTCTCCTCGAACAGGTACTTCCAGCACTCGGCACAGACCCAAATGCCGCCCATTTTCTTGTGAACCGCCCAGAGGAGGCTGACGTTCTCCCTTCCGCAGAGAGCGCACCTTCCCATGGGCAACCCCGAACATATGATGACATCTCCATTTAAGGTTTCGCGGTGGATCAGATCGATGCCGCCTCATCCAGGTCCTTCATGGACACGGCCTTCCCGTAGGCCTTCAGCACGTCTGTCTTCGTTATTAACCCCACCAGCTTACCATCGTTGATGACCGGCAGCCTGCCCACCCCACACCTGAGCATCCTCTCAACTGCCGTGTGGACCGTGTCGTCTGGCCTAATGCTCAGTATCTTCCCCCTCATAACATCCTCCACCCTCACCTTCGGCCAGAGCCTCCTGTGCACCCTCATGAGGTCCTCGAAAGTCACCATGCCCTTCAGGTTCCCCTCAGAATCCACGACGGGGAAGCCCATGTGGTGGGTGTGGAGCATCAGCTCGTGAACCTCCTCCAAGCTCTTATCGGGGGTGACGGTGACGACGCTCCTGACCATGACGTCTTCCACCCTCACCCTGTCAAGAGTCTCCATTCCCACCTGGAAGACCCTCTCCCCCTTCTCCTCCAGCTCCCTAGTGTACATGGTGCTCCTGAGCAGGAACAGGGAGAGGAAGTAGGAGGTGGCGCAAGAGGAAAGCAGAGCGGGTATGAGGACGTAGCTCCTGGCCAGCTCGGTGACCAGAACTACGGCTGTTAAGGGAGCCCTAGCAGCTGCTGTGAAGTGCGCAGCCATGCCAGCGACGGCGAACAGCTCGGGGTGGGGGAAGAGGAAGGGGTTAAGGGAGTGGAGGACGTGCCCGTAGGCAGCGCCCACTGCGGCTCCTATGAAGAGCGTGGGGGTGAATATGCCGCCCGACCCTCCCGATCCTATCGACAGGGATGTGGCCATCAGCTTGAGGAAGGCGAGGAGCAGCAGGAACTCGAGCCATCCCTGTCCGGAGAGGATCCTGTTAAGGCCGTCGAACCCGGGCCCCATTATCCCCCAGCCGAGGGACCAGTAAGCTATCAGGCCGGTTCCCAGCCCGCCCAGAGATGGTTTCAACCATTCGGGGAGCTTGAGCTCCCGGAACCTGTCCTCGGCCCCGTAAAGGGAGTCAACCCATAATCGGGATACCAAGGCGGTCGTAGCACCCAAGCCCAAGAGCAGGACGAGCTCGATGGGATTGGGAAGCGGGGGAGAGGGTATCGATATTATTGGCTTGGCCCCCCTAAGAGTCCACGAAACGGACACGGCAGAAATAGAGGCCAGGAAGGCGGGGATCAGCTCCACCGGGTGAACTGATCCGGTCAGGACCTCCACTCCGAAGAGGACGCCTCCGAGGGGAGCGTCGAAGGCCGCTGCTATGCCGGCCGAGAGGCCAGAGATGAGGAGGATGCGCCTGGGTCGGACGGGAAGCTTGAGGACCTGAGCCAGGAAGGAGCCGAGGCCCGCCCCTACCTGTCCGACCGGTCCCTCCCTTCCTGCGCTTCCCCCAAGTCCGATGAGCGCGCCGGAGGAGAGGATCCTGGCGATGGGGACTCTAGGCCTGATGATGCCCTGCCTGTGGAGGAAGGATTCCAGCACGTTGGGGATGCCGTGCCCCCTCACCTCGGGAGCTATCCTCCAAGTTATTACCCCGGAGATGAGGCCTCCCAGCGTAGGGGCCAGGATTAGACCGATGTCGAGGGGGCCCAGCATGTAGGTGCTCTCTAAGTACTCGAGGAAATCCCTGAAAACCTCTATCGCGAAATCCAAGGAAACTGCTGCAAGCCCTGATATCGCCCCTGCGATCATCGACAATATCTCCAGTCTACCGTACCTCTTAGCCACCCTGAAGAGCTTGACCCTTTCCTCCCTGCGCTTGATCTCCCTCCTAGGCTCTATCAATATAGGTCACTTCGCTCCCACGTCCTATTACTGGAAAGGTCCCACGTAAGAGTGAAGAGGGGGAGAAAAATAACCCTTTCGGACGCCCGTCAGCTCCGTGCCCCCTAGTTTGTCGGTCATCTCCCCCGGCCCTTCCTTCTCCCCCTTCTCACCCTAGCTGGGGTCCGAGAGGGCTCCCACCAGTACCTCTTGTCTAGGTAGTAGAGGGCGGCGAAGCTTATCAGGAAGAAGAGAAGGGCCTCGAGTAGATACTTGGTCTCATCGAAGGATTTGTAGAGGATCCTGCTCGGGGAGAGATCCTCTCTCGGGACATCGAGGTCGCTGATCAATTGCGCGTTATCCGCCATGACGATCGTGAACTTGGCCCTGCTGGTCCTCACCTCGCTCGTCCTGGGGATATAGCGGGAGAAGCGGTGGTATCTAATGAGGGCGATGCTTCCCTCGGCTTCAACCGTGACGGGAAGCCTGAACCTGACGGTGATGTTCCCTCCCACTTTGCCCTCTCCTCCTACTCCCTCCAGGTCCAAGTCGATGTAGAAGCCCTGACCTCCCCTGAACCTGACCGAGGATGCCCTCACCTCCACAATGGAGGAGTTGGTGTAGATCCTCCGGCCGCCCTCAGAGTACCAGATCGGCCTCCCCTTCACCTTCACCGAGCCGGTCGCGTTGAATCCCGTGACAACAGCTTTCACGGGAGGCATCTCCCACCTCCCCGCCTTTAACTCTAGCTTGGGTGGATCGAAGGATCTTTTTGTATCGGACAGGTTCCTCAACCCCCTGTCGACCCACTCGCTCATGTCTAGATCCCCGGACCCGCCGAGCACGCTCACGAGGGTGGATCCATCAGGGGGGCTCCATCTCAGCGAATGGACGCCCTCGACGCGACCGGAGAGATTTCCGGTGAAGTTCCCTGTCTCCAGTCCGAGGATACCCAACTTCTCTACCGGAGGCAATCTTTGAGCCCTCCCGTTCACGAGGGCAGTGAGGTTTCCACCGTACAGGGAGAGGGTGATGTTCACGCACTCGTCGGTGGGCTTGACCGGTACCCTGAAGGGCTTCCCGCTCAGGACCTTCCCTCCGCTCACCACCCTGTGGATCCCGAATCCCCTGTCCAAGTAGACTTGGAATATGCGGTACTCGCCGAAGTTGACGAAGTCGTATATCAGGGCCACGTACCCCAGCATGCGCCCGCACGCCCTGACCGTGTAGTTACCCTGATCCAGCTGGAAAGAGCTTATGGCCTCTCCTCTCTTGCCAGTCACCTTCAACGCACTGCCCTCGGAGAAATTACCCCATATGTAGAGCCACCGCAGGTCGTAAGGGCTGCTGGGGAGTTCCTCGTCAACGCGAACTTCGGGCGATGGGGGGCCGATGTAGAGTCCGGGCGGGGCGAGGGGATCGTCGCTCATGTAAATGGTGTGAACAGGGAGCGAAGGCCTTAGGAGCTCGTAGGCCACTAGGGCCCTCCTTCTTAGGTAAGTGTCCGCGGGAAGCACCACGGCGAGGCTCGAGTTGAGCACCGGAGGTGAGGATAGGTTGAGCACGGTGATGGAGGGGTATTCCCGGATGGGTCCCATGAACCACCTCAGGTAGTTGAAGGACGAGTTATCCCTCTCCAAGAAGCCGACGTCCCCAATCGTCATGACGGCTGCGACCCTCTCGCTTCTGGAGAGGTTAGAGAGGGTATAGAGGGCCACCTCCGGACCGTAAGAGATCCAAGGAGCGAGCATCCTCATGTTGGTTGGAGGCGAGAGCAACGCCATTACCGCGAGGGAGTAGGCTGAAAGGGAGAGAGCGGGTATGTCATGCTCCTCGAAGAACCTCGAGTTCACGGCGAAGTCGAAGTCCTCATCCAGTAGAGCTCCTATCCTGTTGGAGGTGACGAGATGCCAGTGCTTCACGCTCAGGGCCGTGGAGGAGTACCCGGAGAAGATCACGAGGCCGAGGAGGAGCGAGGCGAGCAA
>JAOZFI010000036.1 GCA_027491395.1 Thermoproteota archaeon
AAGGACTCACACCCCAATTCATCGCGAGGAGGGTCGATGTATATGCCCCAACAGCGAAGAAGGCTGCATGCCCTAGAGAAAGTCTACCAGTATACCCTACCAGTATATCCAAGCTGGCAGCCGTCACTGCGTAAAGCATGACTAGTATGGTCACGTGAGTGACATAGTCCCCAGCTAGAGGGACGGGTATCAGCAGGATCAGAGCGATCAGATAGTACTTGGAGATCTCCGTAACTACATCCTTAGTGATCCCCAGCATCACTTCCTCCCTCCTCCTAGGATGCCTTCCGGCCTGACCCAGAGCACTATGATCATTATCACGAAAGCCACGACCTGCTTATACTCAGTTCCTAGGAACAGCCCTCCCAAGCTCTCAGCTAGGCCGATGAGAAAGCCTGCCAAGATGCTCCCAATTACGTTCCCCATGCCTCCCGTGATCACCACCACAAAGGCCTTGGCGACCACGTCCAGACCCATGGTCGGGTACACGTTGTAAATGGGTCCAAGAATGCCACCCGCGAGCGCGGCCAGCCCCGTAGATAGAAACATAGTAATATCGTATATCTTGTATATGTTCACTCCCACAAGCATTGCAGCTGACGGGTTCTGGGCAGTTGCTCTTATTGCCCTACCCGTCTTAGTGAACTTGAGGAAAGCATATAGCCCAACAAGCGTTGCTATGGCCACCACAAATGCTATTAGCCTAGCCAAACTGAATGACAATCCTCCGGGCAGCTTGACTATGTGCTTGGTCAGCGGGCTGGGTATGGAGATCGGTATGGGTCCCCACAAGACGAGTGCTAGATCCACGAAGAGTATGCTGAGACCTATCGTGAGCATAATGAACTTCAGATCTTGGAAGTAGAAGGCGGCAGCACCCTTAACCTCCTTCAGCTCCTCATACAGAGACTTGAACAGTAGCCTATTTATGGCTATACCGACCGCTCCGACAGCGATAGCCGCTAGAGGAGCCAGTATGAACGGATCTCCTCCTATCAATGTGACAAAGGTGTAGGTGAAGTAAGCTCCAAGCATGTAGAACTCTCCATGCGCGAAGTTGCTCAATCTCATGACCCCAAATATCATCGTGAGGCCGACGCCTATCACTCCATAGATACCACCTATCATTAGGCCGAAGAGTATCTGCTCTAGGAGCTCCATGGGTTGTATTACCACGATTCATCCCTTCCCAAAAGGAAAAAGTGGAAATGAGGGTTGATCAGCCACCGTAAAGCTTCTCTGGAGGTATGTACTCTCCCTGCTTATCCGACGGTGGGTAGAGGATGACTCTCTTGAGTTCTCCCCCGACCTTCTGTACTTGGACAAGCAGTACCTTGGTCTGGGCTTGACCTTTCTCGTCGAAGTATATGGTTCCCTGAGCTCCCTCGAACTTGAGAGATCTTATAGCATCAGCCACTTTATCGACATCCCATGTACCTGCCTTCTCAACGCCCAGCTTGAACGCCAAGAAGGCGTCCCAGACTCCAGCAGCGTACATCGCTGGGCTCCTTCCCCACCTCTCCCTGAATTTCTTGACGAACTCAGCTGCAGCGGGTCTCTTTGAGGTGGGCTCGAAGTAACTCACATGAACCAGCCCAAGAGCATCGTCATCCGCCAACTGTAGGAACTCGTCACTGGTCACTCCGCCTAGCATGACGAATTGCTTGTAGAGACCTATCTCGTGGGCCTGCCTGAGTATGTTGGCAGCATCCCTTATGTTAGCGACGACGAATATCACATCGGGATTGGCTGCCTTTATCTTGGATAGCTGCGATGTGAAGTCAGTCGATCCCTTGTCGAAGTACTCCTCCGCAACTATTTTGACTCCCTTCGACTTGGCCCGATCTCCCCATATCTTGAGCCCCTCTCTCCCATAATCATCATTCACACCCAGCATTGCAGCAGTCTTGGGTTTCAGGTGCTCCACCACCCAATCAGCGTTCTGCGTCGTCTGCATCCGCTGATTAGCGCAGGTTCTGAATGTGTACTTGTATCCCTGCTCCGTTATTTTAGTAGCAACTGAAACTGGTACAAACAGAAGCCTCTTCGCCTCCATGATCGAAGGCTGAACTGCTAAAGTGACCGTAGAACAGTACTCTCCGAATACAGCGTATACGTTCTCCTGAGTGAGCAACCTCTGGACTGCTGCGGTCGCCTTGGTGGGATTGCACTCGGTGTCCTCTATAACTAACTCAACCTTCTTACCCAGTATTCCTCCCTGCTTGTTTATCTCATCAACGGCCAAGATAGCTGCCTGCTTCATATCCAAACCATGCTCAGCCAATCCACCAGTCAAAGGAGCTATTAAACCGACTTTCACGGTTCCACCAGCGGCAGGTCCAGTCTGGGTTAGATAGAATGCGGCGGCCGCTATCACGATAAGGGCTACAACAACGATAACTAACACATTCTTGCTAAGAGCCATACGCTCCCCCGCTAATCCAGAGAAGTTACTTTTAAAGATTGATAGTTTAAAGATGTCATCTCATATCTAAGAGCCCTCAGATCCCGGTGTTTCCGAAAAAGATGCTTATAATTGGAATATAACACTGTAATACTATACGCGCGCGGTCAATCCGGTAGGAGTTGACAGCGCATATCGACGAATTACGTACTTGATTTGTGGGTGTCAATGAACCAGAGAAGTTATCTTTCGTAGAAAAGTTCTTAGCTTAGCTAACTGATATAATGCATACCAATCAGGAGGGATTCTTATGGCATTGTTCGATCTGAGAGGTAGGGATTTCATCACCACAAGGGACTTCACGAGAGAAGAGCTGGAGTACCTTATCCAGATGTCTATGGATCTGAAGAAAATGTGGTACTCTGGGATAAGGGTTAAGCCCTTGGAGGGGAAAGCCGTTGCTCTTCTGTTTAAGAAGCCCTCTACCAGAACCAGAAACTCATTTCAGGCAGCTGTTTACCGGTTAGGTGGATTTTCCGTTTACATGAGGCCTGATGAGCTCCAGCTCAAGAGAGGTGAGCCCTTAAAAGATACGGCTAGAGTCCTCGACAGGTATTACGACGCCCTTGTCATAAGGACCTTCGGTCAGGACGAGATAGAGGAGTACGCTAAGTGGATGAGGAACCCCGTTGTTAATGCGCTCTCTGATGAGGAACATCCCTGTCAGGCCATGGCCGACCTCATGACCATAAAGGAGAAGTTCGGTTACTGGGAGGGACTCAAGCTCGTTTACACCGGTGACGTATGGAATGTGGCGCACTCGCTGATCGCCACCGCGCCAGTGTTTGGGATGGATCTGACCCTCGCGGTCCCCCCCGGGTACGAGCCACTGGAGGAGATATGGAAGTTCGCGGAGCAGGAGGCTGCGAGGAGGGGGACCAAGCTCGAGATAGTCCATGATCTAAAAGAGGCAGTTAAAGGAGCCGATGTGGTCTACGCCAATACTTGGTGGAGCATGGGTAAGCCAGAGGAGACTAAGGAGAAGAGGAAGAAGGACTTCGCTCCCTTCACAGTCACGCCTGAGATTATGAGCTTAGCGAAGGAGCATGCAATATTCATGCACTGTCTGCCCGCGTACAGGGGCAACGAGATGACCGACGAAGTGATAGAGGGCAAGTGGTCTGTGGTATTCGATCAGGCCGAGAACAGACTTTGGACCGAGGCCGCGATTCTCGCGGCCATCATAAGGTGATACCCCCACTCCCAATTTTTCGAGAGTGATGCTTATGGCTAGGTTGATCACGATAGCCCTTGGAGGCAACGCTCTCCTTCAATACGGGCAGAAGGGAACCTTCGAGGAGCAGCTGGCTAATGCTAGAAGGACGAGTAGGCAACTGGTGGAGCTCCTCAGGAGGGGATACAGGCTGGTCATCACCCACGGTAATGGGCCCCAAGTAGGCGCCATACTCCTCCAGCAGGAGGCGGCCACTGATCAGGTTCCTCCCATGCCCCTCCACGCCTGCGGAGCTATGAGTCAAGGGCTTATAGGATACATGATCCAGCAGTCCATGATCAATGAGCTTAAGAGAGCTGAAATGGATGTGCCTGTCGCCACAGTGGTCACTCAGGTACTCGTGGATAGGGAAGACCCAGCGTTCCAGAACCCGACCAAGTTCATCGGACCGTGGTACCCTGAAGAGGAGGCGAAGCGGAAGGAAGAGCAGGGATGGGTTATGAAGTACGATGTGGGGAAGGGTTGGCGGAGAGTGGTACCCTCTCCGGATCCCATAGGACAGGTGGAGATAGAAGCGATCAGGAGGATGGTGGAAGCGGGAATAGTGGTGATTGCATCCGGAGGGGGAGGAATTCCCGTCATTGACGATGGGGAGTATGAGGGAGTGGACGCTGTAATAGATAAGGATCTAGCTGGCGAGAGACTGGCCACGTCGCTGGACTCCGACCTCTACATGATACTCACTGACGTGGAGAAGGTCGCAATAAACTTCAAGAAGCCCAACCAGAGGTTCTTAGATGTCTTGACGCTAGAAGAGGCTAGGGAGTACTACGAGGAGGGACACTTCCCACCGGGGAACATGGGTCCCAAGGTAAAAGCTGCCATGAGGTTCGTGGAGAGGACGGGCAGGGAAGCCATAATAACGAGCTTGGACAAGATTATCGAGGCGTTAGAGGGCAAGACAGGTACCAGAATAGTCCCAAAATAAATTGAGGGGTTTAAAGCCCCAGAACATCCTCATATCCCTTCAGGTCCAGCAACCCATGTCCGGAAAAGTTGAAGAGTATCACCTTCTCCCTACCCTCCTCTTTAGCCTTCAGCGCCTCATCTATTGCCGCTTTCACCGCATGGGTGGTTTCCGGGGCTGGGATCAGACCTTCCGTCATGGCGAATATTCTCCCAGCCTCGAATACGTCCTCTTGTGGGTAAGCAATTGACTTAATTACTCCCTTGGACTTCAGAAGGCTCACCGTCGGAGCGGCCCCGTGATACCTCAGACCACCAGCGTGTATAGGTGGTGGCACGAAGTCATGCCCGAGCGTGAACATCTTTATGAGAGGAGTCACCCCAGCGCTGTCTCCGAAGTCGTACCTGTACTCTCCTTCCGTAAGTGAGGGAGAAGCCCTCGGCTCCACTGCTATGACCTTGTACTCCTCTCTTCCACTCAGCATCTCCTCTATGAAGGGAAAAGTGAGCCCAGCGAAGTTGCTTCCACCTCCAACGCATCCTATGAGCACATCCGGCTTCTCACCCACGATCTCCATCTGCTTCTTGGCCTCTAATCCTATTACGGTCTGATGCAGTAGCACATGATTTAGAACGCTTCCCAGCGAGTACTTCGCTTTCTCATCCTTCATCGCCGTCTCTATAGCCTCGCTTATGGCTATGCCTAGGGAGCCGGGGTGATTCGGATCCTGTTCAAGGTACTTCCTGCCTATCTCAGTCCTGTCGCTCGGTGACGGAACGATATCTGCGCCGTAGAGCTTCATGACTAGTTTTCTATAGGGCTTCTGTTGGTACGAGATCCTGACCATGAAAACTAGGGCTCTCAGTCCCATCATCGAAGTCGCGTAGGACAGCGCACTTCCCCACTGCCCAGCACCCGTTTCAGTCGTCAGGTATTCAAGTCCCTCCTTGGCAGCACAGAAGGCCTGCACTAATGCGGTGTTCAGCTTGTGGCTCCCCGTCGGAGTCACATCCTCCCTCTTGTAGTATATCTTGGCCGGAGTCCTCAGGTACTCTTCTAATCTCCTAGCCCTGTACAGGGGCGTGGGCCTACCGATCCTCACGTAAAACTCCCTGAGCTCTTCAGGTATCTTGATGTACTTCTCCTTGGAGAACTCCTGATTCACGCACTCCTTCGGGAACAGGGGATAGAAATCCCCTGGTCCCAGTGGCTCCTTCGTCGCCGGATGTATGGGTGGCGGTAAATCAGGCAGATCCGAGACTATGTTGTACCAATAGGTAGGTATCTCCTCTTGACCGAGATCCACCCTTATCATCTGAGTACACCTCCATCCAAGGAGCTGGGCAGGTCGCTGGACGATCCGGACGTTGTATGGAACGCGGGAATGATGACGGTTGTCTTAGACAAGGAGAGAGGAGATCTCATCAGAGGTCTCTCAAGGCCAAACTAGATCCCCCATACTTGCACCCCCTAGAGCGGGTTGGGTCGGCTGACCTTCAACAGTTAAAAGCATTACTGTACAGGGAACTCCGCACAGAGCTTTCGGACCCCGATCTTCAAGGAGGCATTCGAAATGGAGAAGCGGAACATCATAATACTCTCACTGGTTGGATTCGTCATATCCCTGGGATTCGGTGCCATATCCCCGATCCTCCCTTACTACGTGGTCTACTTGGAGGGAGGGATAACTGAACTCCCCGAGGAGCTGGGCGTCATAGAGCATGCCTCCCAGTACGCCGTGGAGTACGGTTTAATGATGTCCGCATTTATGCTCACACGGGCCTTCTTCGCTAGGTACTTCGGCTCCCTCAGCGATAGGATTGGAAGGAAGAAATTGATAACGGCGGGCTCGATCATATACTCGCTTCTGGCCTATGCATACATACTGTCCTCGAGTGTTTATGACCTCTATGCTATTAGAGCCCTTCAGGGAATTGCTTCAGCCATGGTCTGGCCTGTCGCCGAGGCATTGCTGATGGACAGCGTTCCAAGCGAGATGAGGGGGAGATCCATGGCGATATACATGACCTTAACGAATCTGGCAATGATCGGGGGTCCGGCCATAGGCGTGGGTATCTACAAATTCGGTATCCAAATTCTGGGGATAAGAGATGTTGAACAGGCGCTGAAGTTCCCCTTCATCGGTTTAGCGGTTATATCGGCGTTCTCCGTTCTCTTCTCCTTACTACTCAAGGAGAATAGGGCGGAGCTCGATAAGAAGGCAATAGATTCACTCAAATCAGATGTTAAACTCCCTAAATCTATCAGAAGAAGCATAAACGCGATTTACGTTATGGCATTGGCTAACGGATTTGCAATGGGATTCATAGCTCCAATAATGAGCCTCTACATTATACAGTTCATTTCATCGGACCCGGCCGCAATAGCAGTGGTCACCACAGTCTCCGGACTCTTTGGATTAGCAGCCGCTTACCCAGGAGGGAGATTGAGCGACAGATTTGGGAGGAAACCACTGATCTTAATAGCTGGAGTCTTCTCACGTCTCATGACCTTGCTGATACCCACTGCTAGAGATGTAGAGGGACTTACGGTCATATCCACCGTCAGATCCATCGCATTCAACATGTACATACCCTCGTTTAGAGCGCTCCAGGCTGATATAGCCCCGAAGAACATAAGGGGAAAGGTGTTCGGGACGGTACAAGCTATGTTCAACTTCGGGGCAGTTTTGGGTCCGGTAGTTGGTGGTCAGCTCTACAAAGAATTCGCTCCTCGAAATGTACAGGTGGGGAGCATCGTCCTACCTGGCGCCGCGTTATCCTTCATAGCCAGCGCTTCCATCGGATTGTTCACTCTGTTGCTGTTCGCCCTGTTCGTGGAAGAACCGGCTAATCCCCAAGGACAGTAACTATTACCTTTCTAATGCGTGGATGGGTATCCACCTCAACCCATATGATGCTCTGCCAAGTTCCTAACGCTAAAGACCCGCCGATCACAGGAAACACCTTGCTGGGTTCCATTAGGATTGATCTGATATGGGAATGCGCATTTACCGGGTGTTTGTATTCGGCGTGACGGGGAATGATCCTCTCAAGAACCTCCCTCAAATCCTCTAACAGGGACGGATCATTCTCGTTGATTATAATGGCCCCAGTAGCGTGGGGCGCGAAGACCACGGCTATTCCGTCTCTAATCCTGCTCTTCTCGACTATCTCCTGAATCTTATCGGTTATATTGATGAAGCTGATCTCCCCCTCCGTCTTGAACGAGAAGGTGGATGTAATTACCTTCAAGGACCACTCACCTCGCACCTAAAATGTGATAAAATGTAAATCTTCATGGGGGTTCCACAGCCTGTGAGACTGAGGGAAGAGGCTCTGAGGAGCATCCACCTCATGGTGAGCGGTAGATGGGACAGAATCCCAGAAAGCCTCCTCTTATACTTCGAAGAGGAGCTAGGAGGGGATGACCTGGGCCGGGATCTAGTTGGAGTGGCCTTCCTCCTCATAAAACTCGGGGTGAGCCCCGAGAAAGCGATAGCGCTCCTCGATTGGAAGGACTTCGAGGGATTATGCGAGAGAGGGCTCCAAGTATCCGGATTTTCCACTAAGAGGGGTCTTCGATTCACACTGCAGGGGAAAAGATACGAAATAGATGTGGTGGCTTCCGACGGTGAGGTGACACTGGCTCTCGATTGCAAGATGTGGTCGAAGGGGAGTTCTCCCAAGGTTTACAAAATACTCGAGGCCGCTGAGCACCAATATATAAGGACAATAGCCCTGAAACAAGCTATTGAACGACGATTATTAGAGGATGTTCATCCAAAACCAGGACATGGTGTCCTAGTACCGTGTGTCGTCACTTGGCTGGATTTCGGCTCTAAACTATCCAAATCAGGCGTCCCAGTAGTCCCGATTTCCAAGTTCCCTTCCTTCGTGAACGACATCAGATCCATCTTGGCAGAGATAGCTTCTTTAGAGACCGATTTCAGGGTTAAGATTGGGAGAGAAGCTTCCTCACAGCATCGGTTACCTCTCTGAGGCTCACCGTCGTTCTGGTCTGCTCCGTGTAGAGCGTGACGGTTTCGGATTCCTCCTCCTTGGGACCCACGAACGCCATGATTTCAGCCCCCAATTTACGAGCGTACTCCCTCTGACTCGACTGACTCCTCCTCATCAGATCGAGGGAAACGTAGAACCCTCCCCTCCTCAGCATCTCAGCGACCCTCCAAGCGTACTTCCAGCTATCCCTCTTGACACTGACCACGAACACCTGCACGTAACTCCTCTCATCCAAGTTGAAGATCCCGAGCTCCAGTCCCGCATCAATGAGCCGCTCAACTCCCACGCTCACCCCGGTGGCCGGGACATCCTTATTGGAGTACATTCCGATTAGCCTGTCATATCTTCCACCCCCGGCCAGTGAACCTATTCTGGGTTCCCTAACCACCGTCTCGAAAACGGGTCCGGTGTAGTACTCGAGACCCCTGACCAGCGACAGGTCGAAGACCAGTCTCTCATCACCTACTATCGAGAAGATCTCCTCCAAGTGTTTGAGTGCCTCGTAAACGGCCTCATTCCTCATTGAGCTCAAGTCCTCGACTATTTCCGAGAATCCTCCCCTCTTAGAAATGAGATCCATTATTCTATCGACCAGATCCTCATGCATCCCCTTAGATAGGAGATCCGCCCTCACCCCCTCTTCACCGATCTTGTCCAGCTTATCTATAGATCTGTAGACTGGGATGGGATTGGAAATACCAAGTTCCTCCTCAAAAATGCCCGTTAGGAGCCGTCTATCATTCAATTTCACCGTGAAATCCCTGAAACCAAATTCTCTCATTACCTCAGTGTTCAGGCTTATCACCTCAGCGTCGGCCTCGGGATAGGGGCTGCCTACCACATCCGCATCACACTGCCAGAATTCCCTGTACCTACCCCTCTGAGGTTCCTCGTGCCTCCATACTCTCCCTATGTGATACCTCTTGAACGGCAACGGCGTTTCCGGATGCATGGCCATGTACCTAGCTAGGGGGAAGGTGAGCTCGTACCTCAGGGTGTACCACTCCTTGCTGAGGAAGTCCGGAAATATGAACATGAGTCGGCTCTCCGCCTCCTCTCCCAACTTGCCCTTGACGGTCTCCCAGTACTCCAGTGCGGGAGTCTCGAATGGGTCGAAGCCGTAGCGCTTGAACACCTCTTCTATTCTCGACATGATCCGCTTCCTTAGTATCATAAATGGAGGGGGGAAGTCCCTGAACCCCCTCGGTATCGAGACCAAAATTTTCCACCCTAGGCTGCGAGCACCTGCTCCCATATATCGTTGATCTTGGCTCTCTTCTTGTCGGTCATTACTGGAGATAGATACAACCTCTTCATGAGATCAGGTGGAGGTATGAGGGCGGGCTCCTCGGCCAGCTCAGAGGGGAGAAGCTTTTTAGTCGCTGGTATGGGCATCGCTATGTAGACGGAGATGGTCTTGTAAGCCGCCACCAGTGGATCTATGAGATAGTTTATGAGAGCCTGGGCAGCCTCCGGATTGGGGGCATCCTTAGGGACAAGCAGGTTATCTATCCAAGCTATCGCTCCCTCCTCCGGAATCAGGTACGATATGTTCTTGAACCCGTCGCCGTACTTTATAGTGAGCACGTCCCCGTTATAGGCGTGGGCGGCCAGCAGAGACCCATTCTCTAAGCCCGGTAGGTACTTGTCCGTGCTGAAGTAACCTGCTATATACGGTTTCTGCTTTATGAGGGCCTCCTTCACCTCCTCCATCGTGGAATCACTCCAGTCATCTAATTCCTTTCCTAAGTACAGTTTGGTAGCGAACACGACCTCAGGCGGATCCTCCAGCATAGAGAACTTCTTCTTATACTTCTGTAAGTAATTAGGATCGAAGAATTGCTTCCAGCTCCTCAGATCCTTTACCTCGTCAGAGTTGAGTCCTATGGCCGTACTACCGAATCCGTACGGGACCGAATAGTTGTTCCCGGGATCATATTCAAGTTCCCTGAACTTGGGATCCAAGTACTTCAGGTTGGGGACCAGCTCCTTATCCAGCTTCCTGACATATCCCCTCTCTATGGCATTTCTCACGTACTTATCGGTGAGCACCACGATGTCGTAGCCGCTCCCACCAGCCTCGAGCTTGGCGAATGCTTCATCATCACTATCGAACACGTCATAGATTACTTTGACGCCAGTCTCGTCCTTGAAGAGCTCGAAGACGAAGGGGTTGTTGTTATTGCTCCAGTCGTACATGGCGACCTTTCCAGAGAGTTCTCTCCTAGCCTCGCTCGCTTCCTGCTCTATCCTCGCCTGAGAGACGGAAGATCCATAAAAGTAGCCAGCAGATCCACCGACGATTAAACCGGCAGCCCCAACGACTGCCAACTTGAGGAAATCTCTCCTAGAGGTGAACTAAATCCCCCATCATGTCACCCCGTTGCTGGGGCCGGTATCAGGGCCCTTATAAATTTTTCCTCTAACCTCGGCGGACCTAGCGTGGTACTCCAACCCCTCCAACCTAGCGAACTCGGCGACCCTCTCGGAGATTAGGGCTTGGGCCTCTAGGGTTCCACTCTGTCTGTAAACGTATATTCCAGAGAAGTCCTTGAAGAAAGAGAACGGGCTAAGGCCAGGCCTCTCCATTAGGGTACCTCCAGTGGGCAAGATGTGATTGGCTCCCGTGTAACCGTAATCGCCGTACACCACTCCCACACCCTCGAATACGGCTCCAGCTAGCCTTGCATTGAATTCTCCCATTATCTCCAGATGTTCAGGTGCGAAAGCATCGCTGAACTCCTCCAAGGATCTCCTGTCCCCGTACAGTATACCGCCCCTCTCCCTGAGGGAAGAGACACTCTCATCCCCCGAATATTTATCGAGCTCCTCTTTCAGCCTGAGCGCTAATTCCTCAGACGTGACGAGGGCTAGAGAAATGGAGTCGGGTCCGTGCTCCGCTTGGGCGAGCATATCCATGACCACGAACTCTATGGGAAAGCTACCATCGTAGAGAATGAGAACCTCCGACGGTCCCGCTAGGAGATCTATTCTCACATCCCTCGAAACGACCGCCTTGGCGGCTGTCACATAGGAGTTCCCGGGTCCCACGATCATATCGACCGGCTCTAGGCCGACTTCTGGGAGTCCATAAGCGAGAGAAGCTATTGCTTGGATCCCACCAACTCTCAGAACCTCATCCACGCCCAGCCGGGCGGCTAGTCCCTCTACTAGCTTGGAATTTCTCGGAGGCGTAGCCATGACAAACTCTTCAACTCCCGCTGCCCTAGCGGGAGCTACTGCCATAAGCAGGGAGGAGGGGAGGGGATGCCTGCCCCCGGGGACGTATACACCCACCCTCTCCACAAGCTTCGATATTGTACCCTCCCTTATCCACTCTAGTCGGGTCTTGAAACCCCCGACGGAGCATTCCCTTTCATCCAATAGGGATAAGGCGCAGGAGTATAACCTCTCGTAGGGCTCTAACATGAATTCCTCTATTCTGTAGTCATGCGGGGCTCCATATACCTCCTCCTTGGCTAATCTGATCCTATCGAATTTTTCGGTCAAATGTAACACGCTTTCCAGTCCTCTCTCCCTCACCTCACCCACTAGTTGGGCGGCGACCTCGACTGGTAAGCTGATTCTCTCGCGGAGCTTGGAGAAGGCTTCATTCCAGAGATCCCTTACGTCACCGAAGAGGGCCAGTTCCATAGGAGAGAAGCCTACGAATCCCGTAATAAGCTTGATGTGGAGGAGAGCTTATAACATCGTGACAACTCTTCTCCAAGATGAGCACTGTAATACAGGCGCTCTTTGAGACGGTGAGGACCCTCTCTCTCGCTGGGGAGTATCTTCCTGAGGACAGGCTCTCCTCGATAGTGGATCTCATGGCCAAGACATACGTGGAAGAACTTCCAATCACGGACAAGACTTCTTTTCTGGAGAGCTTCGAGCTAGTTAAGAGCGCCATACTGGCTAAACCGCCCACTGACGAGGACGAGGATGTAGTGAGGCTCGCTGCATATAACCTGAGGCAGATGGAGGAGAAGCTTGGACTGAACCAGGACAAACTCAGGGACATCTTCCTCAGGAGAATAGAGGAGGATCTTGGAGAGAACTTAGCTAACCTAGTGATCCTATTCGAGAGATCGATAAGGGCCTTGGGCTAACTCCCTGAACATTTTCTTATAGATTTGGGCCTTCTTGATGACAACCTCCCTCTCCCTCCTGAACCTCCTTATTTCATCCTCACTGAGCTCCCTCACCACCTTGGCTGGTATGCCAAGCACGAGAGTGGCTGGAGGTACCTCCTTCCCCGGTGGGACGAGGGCCCCTGCACCCACCACGGCGGCCTCTTCGACGACAGCACCATCCAGCACTCTAGCGCCTATCCCGATGACCGCATCCTCCAACACCTTAGCCCCGTGAACCACTGCTGAATGGGATATCAGTGCCCCTCTGATCTCCACAGGATGACCCGCCGGGGCTTCAACAAGGCATAGCTCGAGTATTCCGGTCTCAGGGCCGATGACCACGGAGTCGTCATCGCCCCTCACCACGCTGCCGAAGTAGATGGCGCTATCCTCTAGTAGGGTCACATCCCCAGCCACCCGCGCGCCGGGATCGACGAAAGCCGTCTCATGGATCGAGGGTCTCTTATCCCTGAAGGGGATTATCATCTCCCTCACCTCACCCCGCGCGCATGTCCCCACTCTCAAGATACCTTATGTACCAAGAGAGGGCTTCCTTGTGAAGCAGGGGCATGTGACCCCCAACCTCTTGGATTGCCCTCTCAAAGTACTCAAGGAGTCGATCCCTATAATCCGGATGTGCGCAGTTCTCTATGAGCTCTCTTGCCCTCTCTCTGGGAGATTTCCCCCTCAGATCGCACATTCCTTGCTCTGTCACGATTACATCGACGTCGTGATCTATGTGATCTACGTGACTTACCATGGGGACTATGCAGCTGATCTTCCCGTCCTTCCTAGTGGAGGGCGTTATGAATATGCTCATGTAAGCGGCTCTGGCGAAGTCCCCAGACCCTCCTATACCGTTTATCACATGCGTACCCATGATGTGGGTGCTGTTAACGAATCCGTAGATGTCCACCTCCACGGCAGTGTTTATGGCTATGACCCCCAACCTCCTGATTACCTCCCAATCGTTGGTGACGGATTGAGGCCTTAAGATGGTCTTCTTCCTGAAATCTCCTAGGTTAGAGAAGAAGAAGTCCCTTCCCTTGGGTGAAAGCATCAGAGAAGTTGCTGAAATGTACTCCATCTCGCCAGCAGCCATCATCTTGTAGAACGAGTCCTGAGCCACCTCTGTCCAAGCCTTTAGACCTCTTATCCCGGCTTCAGCTAGCGCGGACATCACGGCATCTTGCACGGTGCCCACACCGGACTCTATCGGCAGCATCCTCTCCGGGATGCGCCCCTCCTCAATCTCCCTCTCTAAGAAGCCAAGGAGGTTATCTGCTATCTTCCTCTCCACGGGGCCCGGCTTCCCGACATCTCCCCCCCTATCATGACCATGGGACTCCACTATGGCCACTATCTTGCCCTCGGGTACAGTTAGCCTGTCCCTCCCTATTCTATCGCTCACGTCCCTCACCGGAATGGGCTCCCGGTTGGGCGGGATTCCGGGGGAGTATATGTCATGCACGCCAATCAGCTCATCGGGTATATCCGGATTCACCTCTACTATGACCTCCTTCGCCTCAGAGGCGAACGCATCCACAGCTCCCACACTCATCGACGGTACAATTCCTTTCTCATCCACGTAAACGGCCTCTATCACCGCTAGATCCAATGGCCCTACCTTCGAACTGAGGAAGCCCGATCTCAAGTACTGAGGCCACTCTCCCAGATGAAAATCATAAAACTCCACTTTACCCGAGTTTATGAGCTTCCTCATCACGGGACTGTACTGATAGGGGTACCTCCTCTCCACGAGGTTTCTCTCCCCTAGTGTCTGATCTACCTGATAGGCAGAAGCCCCCGTGAGTAGTGAGATCTTCGCAGACAGCCTTCCCTCATCGTAAAGCTCCGCTATCGTCTTTGGAATAGTTTTAGGATATCCTGAGGAGCCGAACCCGCTTATACCGATGCTTACCCTCTTCCTATCGGACATAACCCTCATAACGGCACTCTCAGGGTCGGTAACCAAGTGATTAAGCCCTTTTACCCTTCCCTCCAGCGTTTCGATCCCCCGACGAATGCGAAGGGGATAAAGAATAACTTAGCTCTGTCCAGTCACATAACCAAGAATAACTTAGCAATGTTTATTAACTAAGCTATGTTAAACTTTGTGACGAAGGTGCCCTCCGATGCAGGGAGATACGGTCTACGAACTGGTGGATATCCGGAAGAGGTACGGAACTAGGAGGAACTACGTGGAGGCGCTTAGGGGTATCTCCCTAGTGGTTCGGAAGGGGGAGTTCATTGCTGTGATGGGCCCGTCTGGAAGCGGCAAGACGACCCTACTCAGCATACTTGGCCTGCTCACAAAACCCACCTCAGGAACCGTGAAAATATTTGGAAAGGATGTGATGAAGCTCACGGATAAGCAGGCTACCCTTCTTAGGAGGAAGACGATAGGCTTCATATTCCAGACATTCAATCTGGTCCCATGGCTCACCGCCTACGAGAACGTTGAACTGGCCTTGGCCATAGGGGAGTACAACGGCAACCGCCGGAGGAAGATAATGGAACTCCTCTCTGCCGTAGGCCTAGAACATAGGGCCAATCACAGGCCGACTGAGCTTTCTGGTGGGGAACAACAGAGGGTGGCTATAGCAAGGGCGTTGGCGAACGACCCGATAGTCATACTAGCTGACGAACCCACCGGTAACTTGGATACGGCTTCCGGATTGCAGGTGATGAGCATACTGAGGTCCCTAGTTGAAGAGGGCCGGACGGTCGTGATGGTCACCCACGACCAGAAGATGGCCGAAATGGCCGATCGTATCGTGAAAATAAGGGATGGTAAAATATTGGGAGAGGTGATACCCGATGTCAAGGCGTAATATAGGAGCCCTTCTTGTCCTCCTCCTGATTCCCTTGCTGCCCCTCTCAGCCATTAAGGGCCATGTGACCTTGGTGGATTATGGATGGGGAACTCAGCAGGAGGCATTGATAGTCCACTCGGGAGACGGGGTGGTCCCCCTGACTGCAATATTCCGAGTATCCGTGGAGGAAAATCATACTCTGAGGCCTTTGGAGGCTGTGCTGAAGATACCCTCACCACTAAGAAATCCCAACGGGGGTAGCGTCGAGAAAATAATACCTGGGATACAACTGGGCAAGGACAGGTTCGAGGACGGGGAAGGGTTCGCACTCACCTTCAGCGTTGAAATCCCGACGAAGACCCCTCCCGGATGGTACGACTTCGAGGTGAATCTGAGCTATGAATTACTCGATGAGGACGGGGATGTGGTGAAAAGCGGAGCAAACCAATTCACCTTCAGCCTAGAAGTGAAGGGAAGATCCTCGGTCGACTTCACCCTCGGCGGAAAGGTGGTCAAGGGAGAAGCCTCCACGCTGTATCTCACCCTGAGGAATGCCGGGAAGGAAGACGCTCACATAACCTCAATACAGATCAGCGCCTCTCTGATCAGGATACTGAATCCCTCCATAAGCGGGGGTACTCTACTGACTCCCGGGGCCTCGGTCAGGTATGACATAGGTGCATACGCAGATGAGAACTTGGATCAGGATACGGACAAGGTGGCGGTCTTAGTGCACTACACCAGCGGAGGGAAGGACTACAGCGTATCCAAGGTCTTCACTGTTCAGCTGGTTGAAAAGAAAGAGGAAGAGGAGGAGGCATCCCCTAGCTTGATCGTACTCTCCGATAAGCACATGCTCTACGCGGGCATACCCAACGAGGTCAACCTGATCGTGAAGAACGTGGGAGATGAGACAGCCAGAAAGGTGAAGCTTCAACTCTCATCCAAGACGATCACGGTACTTGGTCCCACCCTCTTCGATCTAGGGGACATGATACCTGGCGATTCTAGGAGCATAAAGTTGAGCCTACTGCCATCGGAGGACAGCAAATCCTATAGGCTGAGTCTCTCGTTTACCTACACGGAGAAGGAAGAAGATAAGGATGTGACCAAGCAGCTCAACACCGAGGTCGGGTTTGGGAGGATAGAGGAAGCTAGGGTAGTCATCTCCTCAATGGAGGCCAGCTACAGCAAGGGCAAGCTGAGGATCAGGGGTAATCTAGCAAATGTCGGTAATAGACAGGCCGATAACATCAATGTGACCATAGAATCAGGGGTCTGCGTGGGTACATCCACCTACTTGGGGGAGCTGGATGATGGAGAGAGCACTGGCTTCGCTCTATCGTGTCAGGTCCCTGAAGATAAACTTCCACCCAAGATAGGCGTAGTTGTAAAGTACATGGCTTCTCCAGAGAACTGGAAGGAGGCTAGGAGGGAGGTCTCGGTCGAGGGACCCCAAGCAACCGAGCAACCGTCCAAGGCAACGGTTACCATGACAGATCCCCGCTACGCGGTGGTCTGGGCTGTGGCTGGCTTGGTGATAGGGTTGATAGTGGGCAAAGTCGTATTCGGCAGGAGGTCTGAGGAGATTGAAGTCCCGTGACATCGTGAAGTTCTCCTACAAGGCCATGATGAGCAGGAGGAAGAGGGCAGCGCTTACCCTGCTAGGGATATTCTTGGGAGTCTTGACCCTGACTGCAGTGATATCGTTCGCCACAGGTTACGGTTTGGCCCTCAAGGACATATTCAAGGGCAGCAGCATGAGACTGATCTACCTCTCGGCTCGGGAGAAGATGTTCGACGACTTGGATGTCAGCAAGATAGAGGGAATGGAGGGGGTGGAGGCCGTGATGCCTCTGATAAGGATCCCAATGAACCTCACCATCTTAGGGAAGAGCAAGACCTACGTGGTCATGGGAGTCGATATGAACTATGTTGAGGACGTCTTCCCCGACATAGAGCTCCTGTATGGAGATTGGCCCCCCAACCCAAAGGAGGAGGCCGTGGTGCTGGGATATAAGTTGGTAAATGAGCTACCTCCAGAAGAGATCGAGGGCTTGATAGGGCTTAATGTGAAGGTGTCCTACGACGATGCACTCACGACCAGGCCAAGGATCTATGGGATCGCCGCGCCTTACGGAACATCCATAATAGCTGATGTTGATAGATCCATACTGGCACCCATAGACTATGCCATGAAGCTCTACGTCAAGCTGATGGGGCAGAGAAGCTACACGATACTGGCAATAATAGCTGAGGATGTGGATAGCGTGGACAGGGTGATAGACCAACTCAGCGATGAGTATGGGGACACAGCCTTCCCCATAGCCATGAAGGACATTCAGAAGCAGCTTGACACTGTGGTCAACATGTCACTACTGGTCCTAGGGGCGATAGCTGCCATGACCATAGTGGTCGCGTCGATAGGGATAATGAATGCTATGTTCACCGCGGTTACCGAGCGTACTAGGATAATAGGGGTGATGAGGGCAATGGGCGCCTCTCAGAGGGACATAGCCGTATCCTTCCTCTTCGAGGGGATTCTGATGAGCAGCATGGCCATAATATCGGGTATGTTACTCGGATATGGGGCCTCCCTGCTCTTGGCGACCATAATGGGTCCAGGGGAGATGGGCGGACCGCATGCCACCTCCTTCGTGATAACGCCCACCCTACTACCCGAGCACGCTATGGCCATAGCTGGTGTAACCCTCTTCATCACGATATTAGGCGCCCTTCCACCCGCCCTGCAGGCAGCGAGGCTGGAACCGGCTAAGGCGCTCAGGTTCGAGTGATCACTCCGATCCTAACTCACCATTTCTTGTTTATGGATTCGGCCCATAAGTATATCCTCTCAGCCAGATCTAGGATCGCATCCAAGAATCTGTCGTCTACCCTCATTGCACCTAGTTTATCTGATGTGATGAGGCCATACCTGAACTCGAACTCCTCCAATTCCGGCTCTCCCACCGAAGGTCTATACGCGTGGGGGGTCGTTAGATAGAGCCTCAGGACGTTCTCATGGTCGGCTTCGATTCCTAACCTGCTGAGCCCTGCCCTGAATGAGTGTATCATCGACTCCTTGATGAGTGTGAGATACCTCTTCACCTCGGAGCGCTCCCTTCTGGCCTCCTCCAGCAGCTCCTTTGCCCTGTCGAGATCGCTCAACTGGATCACCTCAGGTGGCGGGCCCGGCGGGATTCGAACCCGCGACCCCCCGGTTAAAAGCCGGGTGCTCTTCCATGCTGAGCTACGGGCCCGGATGGATTGTAAGGTCCTCCCCTAGATAAATCTTATCCTGCCCAATCCGGTTCACACCCATAGGAGAAGGGCCACAATTTGTGGAAGCATTGCCAATGCCAGCAAGGGTTTGGCCAGCCTGCTTGATCCCATTAAGGACGAGAGCATCGCCATGAGCTCGCTTCCCATGAACACAGTCTCCACTTTCCCCCTGTAGCACTCGACCTTTGCCTCTTCCATGGATCCGATTGACTCCTTAACCAAGTCAATGAGGTAGGATGCTCTCCCCCTCAGGCACTCTTCGGTACGGCATTCGTTGCCGACCGGATTATACCTGTGCTTGGTGGAGATAGTCTCATGAGTATCGGTAGTGGACACTATCACCCTAACTCCTCGGGGAGCGAGCTCATCTATCAAATCTCTGAGTTCAGGGACCATATTATTGCCGTCTATCATCATATAGGAGGCGGTAATATCGCCCACCCTCAAACTGACCACCCCAACCCCTCCACGCCCTACGGAAGGCCAGCCAGGGTCATCCCATCGGTATCCCACTAGCGCGCTCTCCCGACATTCCCTTTGAAGAGCGGATCTCCCCACCTCTAAAAGGATCCTGATCAATTTCTGACCCAGCTCCGAGTCTATGAAGGCCATCTCGTACCAATCTCTCCTGAGTGAATCGTGTCTATCCACAACTGACACATTAACCCCCAATTCCCTAGCCAAGACCTCCTCGATCTCATGTGGGATATCTTCGAAACTCTCTAGAGGCCTGCCCGAGACGGTGAAGAGCAGGGTGTCATCGAATCTCTGGGCACTGACCTCAAACCCATCATTTGAGATGAACACCGGTTCCCCGACGCAGCAGGGCGTTACCTTACCTAATGACCTCACGATCTCCTCCAGTATCTCATCCGTGAACTTCGATGAGGCTAGATTTCTCTCGTGAGAACATGCTCTCCTCAGAAAGATGGGATTCAACCCCCTATCCCTGAGACGAGCCAAGACCCTCCTCGGGAGATCGTGGCTTCCCATCCTGAACGGGCCCGGATGCACATCAATAGCTGTAATCACCGATCCGCCTAGTTTTATGACATCAAAACTGGCGAAGCCCTTCACTCCCCTCTCCATCAACTTCTCCTCTAGAGAGGCCCCGGAATCCCCCAGCACGATATCTGCTAGAGCCCTGACACCATCGAATCCCTTGAGCCCTATAACTGGCTCGGTTATTGAACCCACAACTGCTCCCACGAGGCGAGCTGAGATCATCGATACGACGAGGATCGAGAGGAGCTGGAGCGACAGTCCATTGACAGCGATCGCCTCCCCAGCTAGGATGAATGGCAGCACCTTAGATTTGGTAGATTTTCCCATGGACCAAGATATGAGAGAGGCGAGGAGGAGGGATGCGTAGCAAAGCGAATAAAAGGGGATACTTAGTCCCTCAAGAAGAACCCCAAAGGCAAGTGGTACCGTTACGAAAAATGAGGTCCATAAGGATCTCCTCAGGTCGAAATACTCGGCGCTCCTCCAGACTGAGAACAAGGATGTTGTTGAGAAGAGAGCAGATGTTAACAGATATCTCAAGGAAGATGGATGTGCCCCTACTACATGAAGCCCACTCCATGGTAGTGTAATGGCAATAATGTTGAGCAATAATGCCGAATATATCCCCGGGAGGGTGAAAAGATCCTTACTCCTCTCAGTGGCAACATCCAGTGCCACATTATACCGCACTTCTATAACACCATCCCCTCATATCGCAAAAATCTTTTTATTTACGTGGGTGTAGATGTTAGCAAGGAGTCGGGAACCGATTCCCCATCCCCTTGGACGGCGCTGTGGGGGTGTTATCTCATGCCTAGAGTAAAGGGAATAACTGCGAAGGAGATAGAGATACTGAGGAAACTGGTGGAGAATGGAAGGATAACCTATACCCAGATAGCTAGGGAGCTCGGAATGAGTCCTGCCGGTGTCATGAAGAAGGTCAGGAAGCTCGAGGAGCTTGGTATAATAAAGGGGTACACTGCTCTCGTTGATCACGCTAAACTCGGTAAGGGGAACAAATATATAATCCTGTTAGAGACGGAACCGGGCAAGCACACGGATGTGGCTAAAAAAGTGGTGGAGCTCCTAGGGAACTCGGTACTTGAAGTGCACGAGATAACTGGTCAGTATGATGTGGTGCTCAAGGTCATAGCTGGCAGCCAATCCGAGTTGAACGATATACTCCGGAAGATCCAGAGCATACCCGGTCTCAGGGATACGAACACATCCCTCGTCCTCGACACCGTCAAGGAGAGACCCTCCGTGGTTCCCGATGAGATACCCGGGATCACCACGAAGAAGAAGTGATCAGATCTCCATCCATTCTCCTCCAAGCGGTTTAGCATCAATCCCCCATTTTTTCAACCATTTAGCGAATTCCTCGCTGAACCCATAGACGGTCAGCACCTTCTCGGGGTTGGTGCCCATCACTATGCTCACGAGTCCATCGAAATCGGCATGGGCACTCAGCGGGAAATCCTGTCTCCTCTTAGAGAAGAGGGCCCAGCCAGTCACCCTAGCCTTCCCATTGGTCCTAGCCCTGTGGGTGACCAGGACATGGGGCCCATTAGGAGAAGTCGTGTATTTGATCCCGAACCTATCTTTGAGAGGTTCACTCACCTCGGCGACCCTTTCAGAGACGACGACCTCCACATTCGTGTACTTATTCAGGAGAGCTATAACTTCTTGAGACTTTCCCACTAGGTATGCCTCTATTACGGGGGATCTGCCGGAGGACACCTCCTCCGCGACCCATCTAGCTATATCCGTCCTCACCTTATGGGGGTCGGGGAACCTATATCTGGGATGCCCGTAGGTGGACTCGATTATCAGCACGTCCGAACTTGGGATCCTAGCGGGACTCTCCACCGTAAGCCCGCCGAGAGGATTCACATCCCCTGTATAGAAGACAGTTCTCCTTTCACAATTTATCAAGAACCCTGCGGATCCGTATATATGCCCAGCTGGGAAGGCGTACACCTCGAAGGGTCCCAGTTCCACGCTCTCGTTGAAATGGATAACATCTATGGTCCCGTTTCCATACCTCCTCCGAATGAGAGCCGCGGTTCCCTCTGTGGCTATTATCCGCCCCAAAGGATTCCTCACATCCTTGGGCACGTGATCAGAATGAGCGTGGGATATGAGAGAAGGTATGTCTCTTAGTGTCCTCACTGGATCTAGGAGCAGCTTTTCTCCACAGTCGAGTTCTATGCCGTTTCTGAACCTTATTCTCATCTCCCGAAATCACCATCACAAATTTATTAGTGTGGTCCAGCTCCCCGAGCGCGGGGGTAACATGCCCAAGGGTAAGAAGGATAAGAGCTTCATGCCGATGTCCGTTGCTGGTATCCTGACCTTCAGCACAGACGAGGCAGGCGGCTTCAAGGTCCCCAAGTGGTTCCCCGTCCTGCTGTCGGTCGTGACAGGCGTCGTCATAATAGCTCTCCAGCTCATGTGAGCAGGTAATGCCGATGAGAATATCTGAGGCTCAAGAGCTGATAAGAAAGATTTACGGCGAGAGAGACCGTAAAAGAGGCGTTAAGGGAACCGCTCTCCACCTGGGGGAGGAGCTAGGGGAACTCTTTAGGTCTCTAAGGACCTCCGATGACGACAACCTCAAGGAAGAGTTTGCCGATGTTCTCGCATGGCTGCTAAGCCTAGCCGATCTTCTTTCCATAGATTTGGAATCTGCTTTTGTTGAAAGATACGGAAAGGGATGTCCTAAATGTGGATCGATCCCCTGTATGTGCCCGGAGGTGTGACACGTGTCAATGAAGTTTCTGCATGTCAGCCCTAGTGACGCACTGGTCTATGCTAGAAGGCTGGCGGATTCCGTAATAAATTCGGGTTTCAAGCCCGACACGATCGTGGCGATACTCAGGGGCGGAGTGGTGATAGCTAGGCTTCTAAGCGATTTCTTAGATGTGAGGGATATAAGGAGCATAAGGGTGGTTCATTACGAAGCCCTCGACATCAGGGAAGGAGCTGAGGTCGTGGAACCCCTTCCCACTAGACTAGACGGTAAGAAGGTCTTACTGGTGGACGATGTAGCTGACACGGGAGACAGCCTCATCGTGGCCAAGGAACACTTGGAGGAGAGGGGAGCTGTTGAAGTTAGGGTAGCTACCATGCACTACAAGCCTTGGAGCAAGATTAAGCCGGACTATTACTCAGAGGAGACGGATGCCTGGGTCATATATTTTTGGGAATACGCTGAGACCGTCAGATACTTCTTTATGAAGTACGGTGATAAGGGCCAAGATTACATATACGAGATACTGAGGCAAGCGGGAGTGCCTGATGATATCGTGAGGTGGGTAGTGGAAAATGAGGGGTACGTACGATAAGATCGTGGAGCTGGCCACGAGGAGGGGTTTCTTCTGGCCATCCTCTAGAGATGTCTACGCTGGGGCTCCCGCGGGCTTCTACGTTTACGGGCCTCTAGGCCTCAGGATGAAAGAAAAGATAGTCTCCCTCTGGAGGAGGGAGATAGTGCTTCCCGAGGGAGTACATGAGATAGAGACCCCTAACATACTTCCACTCAAGGTATTCGAGGCTTCGGGCCATTTGGAACACTTCTTCGACAAGCTGATAGAGTGCAAGAGGTGTCACTCGAGGTTCAGGGTTGATAAACTGATAGAGGAAACCTTGGGTATAGAAGAGAACCTGGAGGGACTTTCGGACGAAGAGCTGATGAAGATCATAGTGGATAACGGGATAAAATGTCCCAAGTGCGGTTCCAAGGAGTGGACTGGAATAAAGAAGTTCAACCTGATGTTCACCCTCTCGGTAGGTGCTGAGGCCGAGGAGCCCAACGCCGCGCTGAGGCCGGAGACAACTCAGGGGAGCGTGGTGGAGTTCAGGAAGTCATACATGACCATGAGGGGGAAACTTCCCTTCATCCTCGGACAGGTTGGAAGGGTCTTCAGGAACGAGATCTCCCCGAGAAGAGCCTTGATAAGGATGAGGGAGTTTCAGCAGCTGGAGATTCACGTGTTCTTCGATCCGGATAATCCCGACGAGATGTACCGCGAGAAGCTCGAACCCTACATGGACTACAAGATAAGGTTCCTCAGGAGGGAGGACAGGGAGACGGGGAGAATAGTGGAGATGACCGCTAGAGAAGGTCTCGAGACAGGCTATACCATAAACCACCTTATAACCTACTGGCTGGTCCTGTACCAGAAGTTCTTCAACGAGGTGCTGGGCTTTCCTCTGGAAAGGCTCCGATATAGGGAGCTCATAGAGGGTGAGAAGGCCCACTATGCTCTAGCCCACTGGGATCTGGAGGTCTATACCGAGGATCTGGGTTGGGTCGAGCTGGTCAACAACGCCTACCGCACGGACTATGATCTATCCGGCCACATGAAGGTCTCAGGAAACGATCTCAGGGTCACCAGCCCCGACGGCAAGAGGAAGCTCCTACCGCACCTCTACGAGCCATCCATAGGCTTGGATAGGGTGCTGTTTCATGAGCTGATGCTCGCCTACAGGGAGGACGAGGAGAGGGTCTGGCTGCAGCTTCCGAGATACCTAGCGCCCATCGAGGTGGCGGTCTTCCCACTAATGAAGAAGGACGGAATGCGCGAGAAAGCTAAGGAGATCTACAGGATGTTAATATCGGAGGGCTTCGTGGCCTTCTATGATGAATCAGGAACTATAGGCAGGAGATACAGGAGGATGGACGAGGTGGGTACCCCGGCCTGCGTTACGGTGGATCACCAGACGATGGAGGACGAGACAGTCACCCTCAGGGATAGGGATACAATGGAACAGGTGAGGGTAGGGATCGAGGAGCTACCGGCCAAGTTGAGGAGCTTCATATATGAGGGGAAGGACATCAAGGACCTCCTGTGAACAGCCTGCTACAGACCGGGCACTTGGGATCCCTCTCCACTTTTATCTCCGTGTACTCCATCGTCCTGAGATCTCCCATCAGCAACTTACCTTTAAGAGAGGGTTCCATGCCAGCTAAGTACTTCACGGCCTCCACGGCCGCTATGGAGGCGACCTGAGCCGGAGTCATCCCCAAGACCGGAACAGGGCCCCTGTCTTGGACGTTTGGGAACATGCACCTCAAGCAAGGGGTCTCCCCAGGAACTATGAACGTTACTGCGAAATAAAAGCCGGAGATAGCGGAGTAGATGAAGGGAATCCTGTGAGAAACGGAATACTCATTTATCAGGTATCTAGTGGCGAAGTTGTCCGTCGCATCGAGTATTAGATCGACCCCCGAGAGCACATCGCCTATATTACCCTCGGCGAGGGGCTCGGGTATTCCCTCCACCTCTATCTCCTTATTCCTCCTCTTGATCTCCCTTTCAGCAACTAGAGCCTTGGGTAAACCCACGTCATCCTCCCCGTACAGGATCTGCCTGTGAAGATTATCCAAACTGACGAGATCGCCGTCTATTAGCCTTAGATTAACTCCAGCACCTCCCAAATAGAGGGCCAAGGGAGAGCCTATACCTCCCAGCCCCACGATTGCTACGAGTGAATTACTCAGCCTCCTCTGACCATCCTCCCCTATGAGTGGGATCTGCCTATCGTAGCGTGACATCCCTCAACCACCTCTCATACGCCTCCCACACCCTCTCCACGGGGAGGACCACTATCTCGGGAACCTCGTAAGGATGTATCCCGGTCAGATACTCTATCAACCTATCCACCAGTTCATCAGAGGTCTTGATAATCAGGAGGAACTCTTGAGCCCTCTCTATCTTCCCTTCCCACCAGTACAAGCTTCTAACTTGGAAGAAAGAGATGCACGCAGCTAGCTTCTCTCCTAACAGTGAGGACGCAAGTTTCTCGGCATCTCCCTCCCGCTCCACAGTAGTCAATACTATTTTCAGGCGAGATCACCCCCAATCAACTACTTGGACAGGAACTCCTCTATTGAAATGCGCTCGCTTCTCAGATCTATCTCAACCAGTTCCCACCAAATGGGGAAGGCCACATTGTATACCTTGGTATTGCCGACTCTAGCGGTCTTACTCCCGTTGTGAACATGTCCGTGGACAGCAACGTCTACGAGCCCCTCTTTCATGTACCTCTCGAACCCTCTGTGGCCCAAGTACCTCCAAGCCCTGGGATTCTCACCCTTCATGGTCTTCGTCGTGGTGGCGTAGTGGGTAAGGAGAACTGTTACATCAACCTTTTCCCTGAGCTCTCTGAGCATCTCTCCTATCACCCTCAACCTCTCGCTGTAGATCTTCTCTATCCCCGGGATGTTTCTCTTTTGCCACGTAGTAGGGAGTTCCAGACTCCCTCTGGACCCAACTATGCCTACCCTCCACCCCTCCACCTCCAAAACTATGCTCTCATCATCTAGGAACGTTACCTCAGGGTTCTCCTCCCCTATGGCATCCTTCACACTATCGTACTCGTCATTGCCGAAGACGGCCACCATCCTGACATCTCCTAGACCCTCCAAGACATCCACTACCCTTCGATACTGCTTGTAGTTCCCTCTATCTACCATGTCACCTGCAATCAGGATGAGGTATTCTCCTTTCTGCTTCCTACTCACAGCATTCTCTAGATCCTTCAGCCATACGGGTGCATGTACATCGGACACTGCCAGCACTTTCATTTTCAACCTAGTGCTGGATATGCATCATCCAATTAAACTACTACGTTGTTTGGAATTCACGTGAGAAAAGGCAGGGTCAGGTCTATCCTAGAGTCGATGGTGTGGGATACTAGGGTGAAGCCTGAAGAGTTTAGAATAGTATTCGTGAGCAGAGGGTCCTCAAACGACCTAGAAGAGGTGAGAGGGGACGAGGTCGAAGTGAGGAGCGATAGGGTGATACTTAAGGACGGAAGGGAGATACCACACTATAGGATTGTTGCTATCTGGAGGGGAAGGGAACTCCTTTACCTCAAGAAGGATGTATGAAAATCTTAAAAATTTTTTATGTGATGCTCGAGAATTGAACTGGGTGGGTATGTCCACCAAGGCAATCTCCCTTACTATAGCGCTCATAGCTTTAGTGGGGATCCTCCTGAGCTTCTATACGGAGTTCGTTCAGGGCATCAGACCGTGCCTTTCCTGCTATACCCTTAGGTTCAGCTACATCGCGATATTTCTAATATCACTGGCTTACTTCAAGTTTAAGAGGGCATCCTACTTTATTCTAGCCATATCCCTGCTCATCATCGGCATTTCCAGCTGGGGGATACTCGGTTTCTTGGGATACCAGAGTAATCCGTGCATAGAGGCATGCACCCTATCTATCGAGCTAAGCGTGAGCTACAGGCTGTTCTCCCTAGCCCTGCTCGGGGGCATCATAGAGTTAGTCCTAGCGCTGCTACTAATCAGGTACGGTAGTTGAGGATCGTTTCCGGTGTCTAATCCTAACATTAACTCAGATAATGCTTCTATATGATGGCGAAATGAGCCTATTTATCTATATAATATGGCCACTATTATCTAAAACGTTTAACTAATCTACCGGACCCCTCCGAAACTTATATATAGTGTAGTCAAGCTTAGCAACGCGGTGTCGGCATTGGTGGAGATAACATGTCCATCATGCGGCTATGAGTTCTACTTGGACGAGGAGGACTATGAGGGAGAAATACAGTGCCCCAACTGCGGAGCCCTCCTCGAAGTCAAGATAGAGAAGGGAGAGGTGAAAGAGGTTATACCTCTTGAGGAAGGGATAGAAGAGGAGGAGTGGCTCGAAGACGAGGACTTCTGGGAGGAAGAAGAGGAAGAAGAGATCTTCTGGGAGGAAGAAGAGGAAGAGTTCTGACCGAAACTAGCAAGCGTTTTTCCTTACAAATCCCCCAAAAAATGAGAAAGGTGAGGAGGTTCAGTAACCCGCTCTCTTCAGCAGGGTTTCCCACTGTCTGTCTACCCATTCTTGGAACTTCTCTATCATCCACTTGTTCTCAGGCTTGAACATGTGCCTGAACCTTCCTTGAAGCTTCAAGTACTCCTCGACGGGCTTCTTCCTGTCGGGATTCTTGGCTATAGATACGCTCGGACCGGTGAGCCTGTACTCCCCATCTACGACCTCGTAGAGAGGAAAGACGCATGTCTCGACGGCCAGCTTCATGATCTTCACTGTATCCTCTGGAGCGCTTCCCCAGCCGAGTGGACATGTGGAGAAGGCATGAATGAATGCTGGACCCTCCGCCTCGAAACCCTTCCTGAACTTGACGAGCGCGTCGTTCCAGTAGGCAGGAGAAACTGTAGCTGCATAAGGTATCCCGTGAGCCACCATTATGTCCATTATCGGCTTCTTGAAAAGGGGTTTACCCTTGATCACCTTGCCTACTGGAGTGGTGGTGGTCCTCGCTCCAAAGGGCGTTCCACCTGACCTCTGTATGCCGGTGTTCATGTAAGCTTCGTTGTCATATAGCACGTACATGATCTTATGCCTCCTCTCAAAGGCCCCGGATATCGCCTGCAGTCCTATGTCGTAGGTGCCTCCATCTCCACCAAGCACTATCACGTCGTAATCCAGTTCTACATCGGGATCTACATCGAACCTGTTCACCCTAGCTAGCTTCTTTCTAGCGGCTTCCACTCCGGACCCGACAGCTGCAGCGTTCTCAAAGGCATTGTGGGCCCAAGGGATGTTCCAAGACGTGTACGGGAATATGGTCGTCGCCACTTCAACGCATCCCGTGGCATTTATCCAGACTAGCGGCTTTCTAGCTGCCATGGCTATCTGCCTTATTATTATCCCCGCACCGCAGCCGGCGCACAACCTGTGACCGGACTCCACAGGCCTCTTCTGACCCTCTATCCTCGCTAGTTCCTTGATATCTGGCCTCCATACAGCTTTAGCCACCATCACTCCCTCACCCCCAGATATTTGATAACAGGCTTCTCTGGCTCTTCTCTAGCCTCAAGGAGTTCGTTGAACGCCTTCTTTATCAGTTTGGGCGGTAAATCTCTTCCTCCAAGCCCATATACGTAGTCGTATACGGTGGGCTTCGAGGAGGAGCTGTAAAGGGCAGATCTCACCTCCATGAATACGGGACCACCCTCGGCCCCGAAGCTCAACGATCTATCAAGGATACCTACAGTGCTGATCTTAGAAAGCTCCTTCCTAATCATGTCAGCTGGGAAAGGCCTGAATACCCTCAACCTTATGGCACCCACCCTCTTCCCCTCACTCCTCAGCTCGTCCACAACCTTCCTCACCACACTCATGGTCGAGGAGAGGCCCAGCAGCACGACATCCGCGTCCTCTGTTTTATAGGGGATCATATGGACGGGCTCATAAGACCTTCCGCTTATCTCGGCGAACTCCCTGTGGACCTTCTCTATGATAGGGACGGAAGCCTTCATGGCCTCATTCTGCTGGACCTTATGCTCGAAGTAGTAGTCGAACAGGTCCAGTGGCCCGAACGATATCGGATACTTCGGGTTCAGCATCAGTGGTATCTCCTTCTCCCCATAGATGTGGGGTAGCTTGATCCTTGGGATCTTCCTGATTCCGACGAAGTTTGAAACGACCTCATCAGGAAGAACTGAGACATTTTGCAGTGTGTGAGATATGGTGAACCCGTCTAAGGTTATCATGACAGGTAACATCGCCTCCTCAGCTATCCTGAAGGCCATTATGGTGTTATCATAGGCCTCCTGCGCATCTTCGCTGTATATCTGAATCCAACCGGAGTCCCTAGCTCCCATGCTGTCACTATGATCGTTATGAATGTTTATCGGCGCGCTCAAAGCTCTGTTAACGACGGCCATGACGACCGGAGTCCTAGTGGAAGCGGTTATATACAAGATCTCCCACATCAGAGCTAGACCGTTTGCAGCAGTAGCAGTAAACGCCCTCGCCCCAGCGAGAGCTGCCCCCCAGCTCGCACTCAGGGCGCTGTGCTCGCTTTCCACTCTTATGAATTCCATGTCCACCTCTCCATTGTGGACGAACTCGGATATCCTCTCCACAATTATTGTTTGTGGAGTTATCGGATATGCTGCAACCACATCCACATTGCTCTGCTTCACAGCCCAAGCGACAGCCTCATCTCCATTAAGGGCCATCATAGTTTGACTAACCGACTTCTGAACCACCATAAAACTCACCCCTCATATCCTGACCATCTCTATAGCCTTTGTGGGGCACTCCGTAGCGCATATCCCGCATCCCTTGCAGTGATCCAAGTCGGGGACGGGAACGCTCTCCCCATCCCACCTGTACACGCTGTCAGGGCAGTACATCCAACAGAGCCCACACTTAACACACTTGCTCTCATCGATCTTGGGCTGAAATACCGCCCACTCCCCAGTGGGGTATTCCCTCGCACTCAAGAAGGGAACTGCCGCCATGGGGAGATCCTTCCACCCAACCATCGGCGTGCTCATACACTCACCACCTCCTTGGCGGGATCTGACCTAGCCTCCTTCATCGCCCTCTTGAGAGCGTTAATGTTCTTCTCCCCTACGGAGCCGGGCCATCTCCATAATATTCCCTGCTCTAGATACTCCACGGGTAGCAGGTTCGTTGCAGCAAGTAGCACCCCCAGCATCGTTGTATTGGGAGAGGCCCTGCCTATCTCCTCCAGAGCGATGGTCGTGGCATCGACGGACCACACGTGAATCTCATCTGGCAAGTCCAGTTCTTCTCTCAGCTCCGAAGGATACTTCTCGCTATTAGCTAGGAAGTAACCGCCCTTCTTTAGGCCGCTTAGTAGTGACGTCATGTATCTGGGCTTTAGCAGGCTGGGATCTATCACTATAACAATATCCGGCTCGTAAATGGGCCCCCTATCCACTATAGGCTTATCATCGATCCTGTTGAATGCGGTAACTGGACCACCTATCCTCTCAGGACCGAACTGCGGAAAGGACTGCGCGTATTTACCCGCTTTAATGGCTGAATAGGCGAGTACGGCAGACCCGCTCCAAACACCCTGTCCTCCTCTACCGTGCCATCTTATCTCGATCAGGGGATACCACCCCTATAGTATGACCATCTTTAAGGGTAAAAAGATATCTAGATTGTCCATTCTTAAGCTTGAGAGATTTCTAGATCTCTTTTTACACAAAAATAGTGCATGATTAACGTGAAGGCCCTCTACTGATTACTATATGTAAACATTTATCTGCCTCACAGAGATCCCTCCCGTGTCACCTACATCTAATTAATGCGGATAGCCACTTACTGGTAGTTTTTTTCACCTAGGAACCTAGGGGCTAAAATAGACAGCAGAAGCGATGTCGTGGCCTCGGTTGTCGGACCGATTGCTATAGCGCCACCACCTGCTACGGGAAGGAATAAACCCATAAATCCCAGAATGAATGCCTCCATAGGAGGGAACCCGAATATCAGGTAGAGGATCCACGATGTCAATATGTCGTAGAGGAAGGTGGACAGATATGCTATTACAAATATGAATATACGTTCTTTAATCCGTAATCTAGCCCAGATTGCCCCTATAGCTCCTGCTAGACCACCATCGACTAGGGTCCAGATGCCCAGCCCGATTACACCATCGGACACTAAAAAGGAGAGGAATCCCACGCCGAAACCAACATTACTCCCGTAGAGCATACCAGCTAACATCGTAAAGAGTAGAGGTAAGTTAACGAACTGAAAGGGGCCTATAAGGACATGCTTCCCTATTCTAGCGGCCACAGCTAGGGCGCTCCATACACCTATCTGTGCGGTCACTTTTGAAAGTGAAGCCTCTTTTTCATCCCTATTCATCGTCATCATCCCAATTTAATGTAAATTTTAGTTAGATTAACTATGTTTTTTGATGGCATGAGCCTCGGCCATGTGAGTTTACATGATGGAATTTAAATAGATGAGTGGTCGGTTATCCCGGTGTAAGCATGGGCCACGCTCACAACCACTCCCAGAGGGTCATTGACGAGCAAACGGCGTCACAGCTTAAGGCCAGATTTGACGCCGAGATGGTTCGACCTATTGAGCTGGTCATGTTCAAAGGCGTGGGCAACGAAGAATACTCCCAGTGGACGGAACAGCTGCTGAGGGAGCTGGACGACCTATCTGATAAGATAAGGGTCGAGATACACGATGTTACCCTAGAACCCGAACTCATAGAGGAGTTCAAAGTAACGAAGACGCCCACAATTCTAATAGACCCTAGATCTGGATACAGGATAAGGTACACAGGTGCTCCAGCAGGATACGAGGCTTGGGCATTCGTGGAGACCATGATACTGGTGAGCAGGGATGATAGTGGCCTCTCGGATCGAGTCAGGGAGATCCTCAAGGAGGCTAGAAACTACGGTAAAGAGGCTCATATAATGATATTCGTAACTCCAACGTGTCCTTACTGCCCGAATCAGGTCCTCCTAGCCAATAAATTTGCCATAGAGTTAAAAGGACAGATCGAGGCAGACTGCGTAGAGGCATACGAGAATCCCGACCTGGCTGATATGTTCCATGTCTCTGCCGTTCCCCATAACGTGATAACCGTGAGAGACAATGGTAAGGAGATACCAAAGGAGGTCTCTATAGGAGTACAACCGGAGGAGAAGTATGCAATGGATCTGATCAAGGCTCTGAGGGAATAGAGTATGGAGTATCACATCCTCCTCACGAATGATGATGGGCTTCATTCTGCCCCTTTCAGGGCTTTTTGGACTGGTCTAATGGAGAGGAAGATCGGTAAGGTGACCGTTGTTGTCCCCGAGCACGAGATGAGCGCTGCCGGAAAAGGGATAACTCTTCACAAGCCTCTCAGGATAAGGAAGCTTCCTGTAAAGGTTAGGGGTTTCGGGTACAGGGAAGCGTTCACAGTTAGCGGAACCCCTGGAGATGCCGTCACTGTTGCTGTAAAGTACATAATGGACTCAGAACCAGATGTTGTGGTCTCCGGTATAAATGTGGGCGACAACATAACCTTGGACAACATATTCACGAGTGGTACCATAGCGGCAGCCCTGCAAGGCACGATAATGGGGATAACATCATCCGCATTCAGCGTGGAGATACCCGCTGGACAGCCCAGCCGCCCGGTGGACAGGTTTCTACCTCAAGCCAGACTAGCAGCAATTATAACGGAGTGGTTGGTTATGAAGGGACTGCCGGAGGGCGTAGATCTACTCAACGTGAACTTCCCTTACAAAATATCAGAGGACACGCCCATAAGGGTAACTAGGCTAGCTAGAATGAAGTTTGAGAACTATGTACTGGAAAGAATAGATACTAGAGGGAATCCTTACTACTGGTTGGGTGGAAATCCGGTTCCAGTAACTGAGAAGGATAGGGGCACCGATCTTTACGCTCTAATGGTGGAGAGAGCAGTCTCCATAACCCCCATAAGCTTGGATCTGAGTGTAAGGGAGCTAAACTGTGAAGAGCTGAATAGAAAAAGGAGAAGGGCCTTGGAGGAGATCTCCTCCTTAGTGGATCAGCTCAAGGGGTATCTCATGGATTTGACCGGAAAACACTCACACGTTCAGGAGGAAGAGACCTCCTCTCTTTAGATCCCTTTTCAGCTCACCTTCAAGTTCTATAATCGCAATTTCACACGTCCCTCCGACGTATCCCTCGACAAGATGGCCCGCCACTGTTCTCTCCTTATTCCCCAAGACCACGTGGATGTGGGCAAAGGGCTTCCCTTCCCTGAGGCTCACATTCCCAGCTAGGGAGGCTAGCTCCATTGGTGTATTCACATCAAAGGTCTCATACTCTTCCTTCTCTGGATTGAACACGGCGAGTTTAGCCTTGCTTAACAGCCCTAAGCCAGATAGAACCGCCCCTCCTACTCCAGCTTCAGTGCAGGCCTTAATTACTGAGGAGACGACCTCCTCTCCCCGATCTACTCTTATCACATGTACCTTCCTGATGCCGAACGACTTCAACTCAACCACCCGCACTAGTCTGTATGGGATACATAATAGGGGTAGCCTCCCCGGCCGTGACTATTATGGTAGCATTGGCCTTGGCTATGTCCTTTAACCCCTCTAGGTAGATGACTAGTGGTGCTATCTTATCCGGATCGGCTCCCGATCTAACTAGTATGTCTATGGATCTCGCCGTCCCATTGGCTATTATGATCCTAGACTTAGCCTCACCCTCGGCCTCGAGCACCTTGGCAGTGGCTGAGGCGTTAGCGAGTATTATGGTCCTGTTCCTGTCATAGTAAGCGGCTATCATCCTCTGCTGAGATGTTAGCTTCTCCTGAATGGCCTTCAGGAATTCCTCAGGAAGCTTTATGTTCCTGACGTAGACCTCATCTATCACTACACCTCCGCCTGTCGTCTCGTCCTTGGCGAACACCTCTTGGAGGAAGCTGAATATCTCACCGCTAATCCTGTCCCTAGCTACGGGTACTTCGGCAGCCTCGTACTTGGAGAGAACGTCTCTGGCGATCTTCCTTATCTCAGGTATTATCAGCTTCTCCTCGTAGTCCAGAGCTGGGTAAGATTCCACGATCTTTGGTACTGAGCTCGGTATTATGTGCCACCTTACAGTCAGGTCCACCCAAGCCTGTAGTCCATCTTTGGTGAGCGATTCTATAGCCGGATAGTCTCCTATAGCGCTACCGTAACCGTGCTGGACAGCGTTGACATCGGTCCACATGTGGACGGCGTCCGTGGCAATGTAGACCTTCTTGACCGACTGCCAAGGCATCTTGAAGGCGACCTTAGGCCCTATAACTGGCCCCGATATCTCACCTGTGAAAGGATCCACTGTCACGGCTGCATAACCCAGTTCAACGGTATATACACTCAGGAAAGAGGCTATCAGCAGGAGGATCACAAGGGCAGCGGCTAACAACACTCTACCACTAATTTTAGGCTGGTAGGGAAGTTCAGGCGTGTACACAGGTATCTCGTCGTCTCTTCCAGGCATCTTTCAGCTCCCACTATAGTGAGGTATCTCGTCTTTTAAGTTAGCATGCAGATGGGGCGTTATGGATGTGAACGCTAACCGTGGTAAGGGAGACCCTTCTCTTCCTCCTCCGGTTTATACTCGGCTCCTTCACTGAGCTTTATTTCTTCCTTGATTACCTCTTCCGCCATCTCCGCTTCCCTCTCCAACTCCTCTAAGTCCATATTCAGGCCATACAGAGCATCGATTACCTCCAATACCATCTTAGACGCCTTGGGATCGGGAAAGGCGCCGCTGGTAGTTCCGAGGAGACAGGCGCTCGTTAACCCCCTGAGATCAGCGAGCCCAACTAGGAGACCAGCTGCTCCAGTCACATAACCGCCGGTTAGGGGCTTGACACCAATAGACTCCAAGACCTTCATGAAGTCATCGTCGTTAGTGCAGGCGAAGACCCCCGTCACATCGGGCGATCCTGGGACATACCCACCCATGGTAATGATCCTGGTAACCCCTAACTCCTGTGCGAAGTCCAGCACGAGTTCCCCTATCTTGTACTGGCCGAAGGCGATTGGCTGAACCTCGGAAGTGAGCACCAAAATGTCATTCTCAGATCCCTCAACTAGGTAGATCTCGTAAGTAGGTGGTTGTATATCATCCCCCTCAACCCTCACACCGGAGGATCCATCCGGTAGGGGCAGGTAATCGCTGTAGATGACCGCTATCTTCTTGGCTTCGAACTTTCTAATGAGATAGCTGGCGGCTATCTTCCCCACTAGACCTAGCCCCGGGACTCCCTGTATCAGGATAGGATTCCTCGGCGCCACTTCCTCTAGTCTCACTAGTTCAACGTATCCCACAAAGGCTCCCCATCAGGAAGCCCTTAACTCAATATTAAACAATGAGGCCTACCTCTGGGATACCGATGCAATACGTGGTCGTGGGGCATGGCACAGCCGGGCAAACAGCTGCAGCCGTTTTGAAGAAGGTAGATCCGGATTCGGAAGTTTACGTATTAGAAAAGGGAAAACACGTCTCAATTCATCCGTGCGCCTTACCTATGGTCTTGGGAGGCAGACTACCTCTGGAAGCGGTCATAGAGACGGCACCAAAGGGGAGGATCAACGTGCTGCTCAGATCAGAGGCGAAACACATTAACTTGGAGAATAAAATCCTTATCTTTGAGAGAGATGGTGAGACAGACGAGATACCCTACGATCGGCTGATAATAGCTACCGGGCTCAAACCCATATTCCCCAAGGTCGAGGGCATTGACCTAGAAGGGGTCGGAACCGTGTGGGACGTCGAATCCGTCGAGAGGCTTAGTAGAGTCTTGGGAAATAGGGTGGTCGTGGTTGGTGGTAGTGCCACGGGAATAGAGGTCGCAGCAGAGCTAGCTAGGACTGGCCGAGATGTAACTCTAATAGAGGCTATGGGACAGCTCATGCCCGGGAAGATAGATCCCCCAATAGCCTCATCCGTAGCCAAGGCGCTAACCGACATGGGAGTCGAGGTAAAGCTGAAGACGCCCATGACCAAGCTGGAGGGATCAGGCGGCAGGCTCCGATACGTTGTAACCCCTGCCGGGAAGATAGAGGCCGAAACGGCCGTGGTCGTCATAGGTGCCAAGCCTAATTCAGATTTAGCTGCTGCATCAGGATTGAAGATAGGCGGCACGGGTGCCATCAAGGTGGACGAATATCTCTTCACATCCGACCCTCATGTCCTCGCAGCAGGCGACGTCGCTGAGGTGAGGGATTTCGTAACGGGTCAGCCGACTGCAACCGGCCTGGCATCAACAGCTCTTGTTCAAGGTAGAATAGCGGCTGAGAACGCAGCAGGCCTTAAAATCAGATACAAAGGAGCCCTTTCCCCATATTTGGTCTCTGTGGGTGACTACTGGTTCGGCGGGGTCGGTATATCGGCTAGTAAGGCGGAAAAACTCGGGATGGAATACAGGGCATTCAGATTTGCTGGATCCGACCTCCCGAGATACATGCCTGAGAGGGACAGGTTTGTGGTGTGGCTGGTGACCGATCCCAAGGGAAAACTGTTGGGCGCTCAGGTCTTCGGGAGGAGGGGGGTGAGGGAGAGGGTAGTCTTCCTGACAGCCGCCATTTACGCGGGCTTTCATATACAGGACATGAGACTGATGGAGTTCGCTTATCAGCCAGAGGTATGTGACCTATTAGATCCAGTTGCAGTGGCTGCGGAGGGGATGAGCAGGAAGTACCGGCTATTGGAATCTACCAGTGACCAGCTTGGCTAGCAGCCCTCCGGGCCTCTGGCCCACCCAGTAAACTTCCTTATCTAGCAATCTAGCTAAGAAAGCGATTAGAGAGGTATCTGGATCCGAGCAACCGCCATCAATCACCACGGAGTCGACGCTTAGAATGGTTTTAACGACTTCTTCCCATCCCTTATCAGTCTCTATCGGAACTCCATCGGGAAGGGAGTAACATCTAGGGAGATAGGCAATCTTATTAGTCATTAATCTCACCCAAGATGGAAGCGATTACATTCCTAGGATCCTCAAGGGCAAGCAACATATCTCTCGTGTCCACGATGAAGGAATCAGGATCCTTGAGTATGTTCGTCACGAGACGCTCGGCTTCCTCCAACTTCCTAGATCTCCAGATAGGAAAACCCCTCTCCCTCAGATACTCGTTGACATACAATCTCACATCAAGAGGAAATACAGATATGGAGGGAGTCCCCAAGAGAGCTGCCTCCCGTGCCATGGTTCCCCCACCAGTTATCACTAGGGAAATCTTGCTAAAGAGATCCAGAGTGTCAACAGCGCCCCTTAAAACTAAGAGCCTTCCCTCCCTGAAGGCTCTCATTTTACTGAGTTCCTCGACTTGACTCTCGTACCTCGGTTTGACTATAACCTCCGCTCCCATCTCTAATACAACCTTTACGAGTTCCAGCGCTATAGACTTACCCCTCCCTAGCAAATAGGAGGCGCCACTCTCCTCAGGCCTTATAAATACCTTGAACTCCCTGCTCTCAGGCAGGGTCGATAGAGCGTAATCTCTTACCCAAGCGACCTCATCCACGCCAGCATAAGAGATCAAGGAGTCCTTAGAAGCCCCTAATCTAAGCATCTCATTCTCCGGGATGGCTTTTGGATAAACGACTCTCCAAGATAAGGGAAAGGTCAGCCTAGCGACGTGATACGAATGGGGTGTGTCATTCATGGTGACGGCCTTGATAGAGAGGCCGAAAGCCACTCTAACAGCCTCAGGTGAGGAGAAAGATATCAAAACGTCTGGGTCAAAGTCCATGACGGTATCTAGCAGTAGTCTAACTCTCTCAGCGTAGGATAGGAGCTTATCCTTGAGCCCCCCGATGGCATACCTCCCCACGACCTTATGCCTGCTCCCCAGCTTCTTCAGAAGGGATGCTGGCTCCCCCAACCCCTTTACGGTTATTAGGTAGTCTGAATTCAGGAAAGATGCTATGGCCGTCATCAATCTGGCCTGTTTGGGAGTTATGACATCGAGCCAAACCTTCATCCAGAACCTTCCTTCCCTGATTCCCTTTTTAGGGACTCCAGTGTTATTTCAAGGAACGAGAGACCCTCATCAAGAAGCTTCCGTCCTGATTCGGTTATCTCGTAGTAATTTCTCATCTTACCCGTATCTTCGCCCTTCCTCTTTGACATCTTCACATATCCCTTGGATTTGAGGGACCTCATCACTATGTACGCAGTTACTCTAGCCGGTCTCCACCCGAACCTCTCCTCTATTAGATCCGATATCTCGTAAGGATATGCCGGTCTCTCTCTGAGAATGGATAGCACGTATAACCAGAGATTCTCCTTCGTTAGCTTGTCTTTCAATCTCTGAAGGGGTGCGGGGAGCCTACCCGACGTACTCCGCGGACTCATCCATCTCACCGTGTCCTCCTAGTTCTTCCCTGATCCTGCGTTCTATTTCCTTTATCAACTCACTCTTTATCCTTTCTATCTCCTCTATCTGCTTGTCTATCATCTCAAAGTCCAAGCCCAACGAGAAGGTCTTGTCCAAGACCTCAAGCACCCCTTTCGCTGCCTTGGGATCCGGTGAATAATCAGGAGCCACTCCACTCAGTACCACGCTGTTTAATCCCCTTATTTTGGCCATACTCAACATCGAACCAGCTAGACCGATAACGGATTTGATCAAGCTTTCCTTAAGGGCACCAGCACCCAAAAACCTACCCAGTAGTTCCTCATCGTCGCCGAAAGCTAGGACCTTACCAGCATAGTTCTCGTCTACGAAACCCGTCACCACCACCGTCTTAGTGACCCCCATCCTATCGAGGATCTCCAAGACCTTGCTCGCAACTTCCATTCCCCCCCATGGAACCGGCTGGACATCGCTGGTCACTAAGGCTATTGATGGATCTTTAGCTTGAAACACAGATATTGACGGGAGTGTGAATCTCCCCCCCTCGAGCACGGAAATGCCCACCATGTTGTTGGGGAACATGAGGTACTCCGAGTAGATCTTGGCTATTGGAACCGGATCTAAATTCTTTATTAGGTAAGTTATCACTTGCTCACCGACATTGGCCATACCAGGGAATCCAAGCACGGCCACATCGGCCTTTAAAGGCTCAGAGATCTCTTTGACTTTCATCCATCCCATTTCCCTTACCCTTCCCCTAAGGGAGGGGGCGACGTATTAAATAAGGGGCAGTTCAAAAATCGTATGAAAAAGGTAATGCTCATCATCTTGGATGGTTTGGGTGATAGGCCTCATCCTTCATTAAAGCACTTGACGCCCCTCCAAGCTGCAGAAATACCGAACATGGATCTCATGGCATCTAAGGGTCTGTTGGGTATGCAGTATCCTATAGCTCCGGGAATCCCCCCGGGGAGTGATACCGGGCACCTCTCCCTGTTCGGCTACAGCTTAGACGAGGAGTACCCAGGGAGAGGGATATTTGAAGCCTTGGGAGAGGGTATAACGCCGAGAGGCGGCGTCGCTTTCAGGGCCAACTTCGCCACAGTCTCCGAGAGGAACGGTGAACTAATAGTGGAAGATAGGCGGGCCGGGAGGATATCTGGTGAGGATGCTGAGATCTTAGCCTCTGAGATATCCAGAATGAGCCTCTTAGGGGGTGAGGTAGAGGCCGAGTTCGTGCATACCTTGGAGCATAGGGGCTTCCTCATCCTGAGAGGGGAGGGCCTTAGTAGTCAAGTAACCGATGTTGATCCACATGAAGAGGGATACCCGGTTTTAGAACCCCTACCTATTGAAGAGGAAGCGATTAAAACAGCCAGAGCTCTAAAGGAATTCCTCATAAGATCTCACGAGATCCTTAAAGGGCATGAAGTCAACAGGAGGAGAGTTAGAGAGGGTAAATCGCCAGCAAACTTCATATTGCCAAGAGGAGCCTCGGAATCGGTTAATCTGGAGAGATTCAGTGACAGATGGGGGTTTAACCCTGCAGCAGTAGCCGCCGGTCCCATGTACAAGGGAATAGCTAGGGCCTTGGGTTTCGAGGTGCATCATCCAGAGGGGGCCACGGGACTACCTGATTCCAATTTCCATGGAAAGATCAATGAAGCGCTGGATCTCTTGGGGGAGTTCGACTTCGTATATGTGCACATGAAGGGCACAGACGTTGCATCTCATAGGAAAGACCCCAAGTTAAAGGTCGAGGTCTTGGAAAGGATAGACGAGGCCTTGGAGCAGATCATAGATCCCCCTGAAGATTTACTAGTGGTGATCACGGGAGACCACGCTACTCCCTGCCTGCTGGGCAAGCACAGCGGAGATCCCGTTCCAATCCTCTTCTTCGGGAAGGATCTGCCTAGAGATGACGCTTCCAACTTCCACGAACTGGACGCATCACTAGGAGGAGCGGGTTGGTTCCTTGGAGGAGACCTGATGAAGCTGATTCTGAACTACTCGGATAGGTCTCTGGAGTACGGCCTGAGACCATTACCTAAGAGGAGATGGTACATACCAAGGAGGGAGGAACTTGTTCCCTTCAGGATTTAGTCCCACAGATCTCTATCCTTTCTTACCTTTTCCAGATTGAGCGGCCGAACTAAGTCCCGGTGAAGGAAAGTAGATAACTCTTTCTTGAACTGGCAGGCCTTACACACCTCCGCCGTGGTTGGTTCACCGCACACGCGGCATCTCCTGAGCTGTACATCTGATGATAACCCATGGGAGATCAGAGAGAAGGTCTGAAGTGCCTTAACCTTGGTACCGGGGATGCGGTCTTCCAAGTCATCAATCTCCCTCCTCACACCTATCCTCATCCCTTGGGTGAAGGGACACTTCCCTAGATGGGCGGGGATCTTTTTGGCCACAACTAGAGTAGCGACTTCCCTCTCATAGACCATCTTCAGCGGTCTGACTCTAGGTACAAGCCCCTCCTCCATCTTTCTCTCATGCCTGAGAGTCTTCACTAAGGCGTTGATATCTCCCCTCGACAGGTTCATCGCCGCCGTCTGGACCAGATCATCGAGGTTGTGTCCCGTCACAACGACAGTAGCCCCTATCTCCCTAGCAATCGCGTTCAAAGCTTGTCTCCTAAGGACTCCACAGTAGGTACATGGACTTCTCTTCCAGTTGACAGGAAGTCTGAAATCCAGCTCTTCTATGGATAGACCATGAATCTCCTCCATTGTATACGTCCTATGTCTCACCCCGAGCTCGTTAGCCAGTCTCTCAGCGAGCTTCACGGAGGCCTTCCTGTAGAAGGTCCCTTCATCTACAGTAACAGAGAGTAGGCTAAGCTTCATGTCCGGGTGAGCGTCAGCGAACTCCTTTGTGAGGAGAAGAGCAAGGGAACTGTCCTTTCCCCCAGAGTGAGCTATCATCACCTTGTCCCCTGCTATTAGCTCCCCCTTCAAGACCTGCCAAGCTCTCCTCCTCACGGACTTCATAAGACAGTCGGCGCATACCGATACCCCCTTACTGTGATCCGTGTACACGGCCTCATTGAAGCCGCAAAGGTCGCATTTCCTCAACGATCCTCCCCCGAGCTCTCCCTAGGGCTCTCATGGTAAGTTATCCTTAACCATGTGATCACATCTCCTTCCTCCAAGTAGGAATCATCAGCTTTCGGCTCTCCGTTCACCAAGAGGAGGGTGCTCCACTTGCTCACACCAAGCATCTCATAAAGGTCACCCACCATAGTATTCCACGGCAGTTCTACTTCTCTACCGACTAGGAACACTTTAATGGTCCCCTTCATATATCCCCGGTGTCAACGATGTTCCTCTCTAAAAAGGCGAACCTGAAAGGTGTATCTCTGGAGGGGGATGTGACGGTCATCGGTCCCTCATCCATAGGCCTAGGCACGGTTTTGGGGATGTATTCCGTTGTTGGGTACCCCACTTACCGCAAGATCAGGTCCTTAGGAGAGAAGGACCTGACATCTTACGATGACCTGAGCGAGGGAGCCGTTATTGGAGAGAACTGCTTTCTGAGAAGTCACTCAGTCGTATACGAGAGGGTGAAAATAGGGAACAGAGTTCAGACGGGACATGCCGTCCTCATAAGGGAAGACACGATCATAGGGGATGGGACCGTCGTGGGAACCCATGCAGTTGTAGACGGGAGAGTGATCATTGGGAAGAGAGTCAGCATACAGAGCGGCACCTACATACCGCCAGAGAGCAATATAGGGGATCGCGTATTCTTGGCTCCATTCGTCGTCATAACCAACGATAAGTATCCGGCGAGCAAGAGGCTGCTCGGAGTAACTGTAGAGGACGATGCCGTTATCGGTGCCAATGCGGTGTTGATATCAGGAGTCAGAATAGGTGAGGGTGCCGTTGTGGCTTCAGGAGCCGTCGTCACGAGGGATGTACCCCCAAGGAAGGTCGCTATCGGAGTTCCAGCCAGAGTAGTTATGGACAGAGAGGAATATGAGAGGAAGAAAAGGGAGTACGAGGAAGGTTAGATGTCCTCTATACCTCCTTCAGTTATGACGACCTCAACCGTTCCCTCCGGAAGGTAGGGACTCTTGACCAGCTTGACCACTCTGCGGTCCTTCTTCCCCCTCTTTATGTAGAGCCTAGCCGTTACGCCATGGCCCAATACATGACCACCTGCGGGCCTGTTAGGATCTCCAAAGAAGGCGCTGGGATCGGCCACCACCTGATTTGTAACTATGACCGCCAGATTGTATCCCAGAGCCAGCTTGAGCAGCTTGTGAAGGTACTTGTTGAGCTTCTGCTGCCTCTCGGCGAGAGTCTCCCTGCCCACGTATTCTCCTCTGAAGTGGCTTATCAGGGAGTCCACGATTATCAACCCTATGTTCCTCTCCTTTATGTAAGGCTCTGCCCTCTCCGTTACTATCATCTGGTGATCACTAGTGAACGCTCTCGCGTACAGTATGTTCTTCAGGGCCTTTTCCGGATCCAATCCAAACCTCTCAGCTATCTGTATTATCCTCTCTGGCCTGAATGTTCCCTCCGTATCGATGAAGAGAGCTGCTCTTCCTAGACCACCCTTATCCTCCGAAAGCTGGACTGTGACCGCCATCTGATGAGCGAACTGCGTTTTTCCGGATCCGTAGGGACCGTATATCTCCGTGATCGACTGGGTCTCAACACCCCCTCCTAGTAATTCATCCAATGCCTTGGAACCAGTTGTTATCCTCTGAACCATCTTCCTCTGCTGATAGTAATCATAAGCGGACATGACATCGATATTCAACTTAGATCTCGCGGCCTGTATTATCTTCTGGGCCACACCTTCGCCTATCCCCGCGTAAACGGCCAGTTCAGCTGGGGTAGACATGGCTATGGACTCCAACGTGGTGTAGCCAGCTTCCATGAGCCTCTTAGCAGTGGCGGGGCCGACCCCCTCTAGATCGGTTAGATCGAACTCATCTCCCGCACTCACCTCTTCGTAGTAAGTTTCATCAATCTCATCAGGCGCTTCCTCCTGAGGTTCCTCTTTGACCACCTTCTTCCTCGGTATCCCTAATCACCTTCCCATAGTTGGGGGATGTGAGGGGATATTTAACTATCACATATCTGAGAAACCCTCGCTTGCTGTTTCTGGGATCAGGTCGTTCTACAACGAAGGTTCCCTTTCCGAGATCTCTACTTTTTCACCACCTTCTTCATCCTCCAAGGGCTCCTCAGGATTGAAAGGGTCACTTCTGTGCTTCAGCATATATGAACCAACGATGATAGAGAGTATGAAGGTGAGCATACCTTCCGAAGGAAGCGCCGGGATGAGAAACAACCCCAGAATCGCTAACACGATATAGAAAATAGATAATAGAAGTATGGCTCGTTCATCTCCCCTGAACACGAATGCAGAGACCAAGATCAGCAACACTGAGGTGATAATTCCCAACGAGGAGGGCAGAGGATTGCTTTTAAGGACTTGTATCGAAAGATAGGCGATCCCCAGCGACAAGATCAGCGTAAGAAGGGCGGATACCGCCATTCCTAGACGTAATCTCATCTCACACACCCTGAACGGCTTCGGCGATTGATCCCACCACCGACGCCTTGGAGCCTGACCATTCTATTGTGTCCGTGGCTATGATGATATCCGCTCCGGCTCCTAGTATTCTATCCACTGCCTTGGGCGCGAGGACCGGATGTACAAAAGCCGATACAACAATCCTAGCGCCCATTCTCTTTACCTCTTTCACGGCATTCGCCATCGTCCCTCCAGTGGATACCATATCATCAACAACTATCACATCCCTACCTGAGAGATCTATCTCCTTAACATGAGTCTTTATCTCACCAGTAGCGACATCCCTTTCCTTCTTGAATGCGTCGAACTCCTCAGTCCCGTAGTAGTGAGCCAACTCCCTAGCCCAGTGTATGCTCTCGGTATCCGGCCCCAATATGAAGGGATCTCTAAGGGGCAGCTCCTTAATCTTGTCAGCGAGCGCTTCAAAGCCGCTCACGTTCACAGCCTTTGCTCCCTCGAAAAGCTCGGAGAATCCTCCAATCCTGTGGAGATGCACCGTAACGCTGATTACAGCATCAGCTCCAGCCGCCTCAAGTAGCCCCCCCAAGTACTTAGAGCTCAAGGGCTCTCCCGCCCTGAATATAGCATCCTGCCGAGCGTAAGGGAAATACGGCATGACGAGAATTATGGACTTAGCACCCATATGTTCCTTAAGATTCCTTAGCGTGAAGAGAACCTCCATCAAGTATCTGTTGGGAGATCCGCTGCCTGCCTCCATTCTAATGGAGAGAACGACGTCTTCATCCCGGGTATCCCCCAATACCCTTGGACATACCTCTCCATCTGGGAATACCCTCCTATCTAAAGCCACTAATTCCACATCGAGATTCTTAGCGAGCCTAATGTTGAAATCGTCGTTGGGGCCAACTAGTAGCATATGCTGAGGGCACAATGCGAGATTAAAAAGTAGTCGAAATGGATCCAGAAGATGCTCATAGCCTTTGAGGGTATAGACGGGTCTGGTAAAACGACCATAAGTACTAGAATCAATGAAGAGCTGGAGAGAAGGGGCATAAGGTCTCACTGGACGACGGAGCCGACCGACGGTCCAATAGGTAGGATCATACGTGAAGTACTAGAGGGGAGGATGGAGGTCGACCACAGAACGCTGGCTCTACTCTTCGCCGCTGATAGAATGCAGCATGTGATTCAGTTGGAAGATCTTCTAGAGAAAGGCTACACGGTCATAAGCGACAGGTACCTCTTATCATCACTAGCATATCAGGGGTGCGATCTCCCGATGGAGTGGGTTCGGGAGATAAATAAGTGGGCTCTGCTGCCTGATTTAGTGATATACTTGGACTTGGATCCTGCATTAGCCTTGGAGCGCGTTAAAGAGAAGCAACTATTTCACACTCTGCACAAATTGAGGTCGATCAGGGCCAATTACCTCAGTCTGATAAGGGAGGAGGAGTGGTCCAGTAGGACCGTAGTGGTGGATGCAAGTAGGGGAGAGGAAGAGGTCTTCCAAACAGTTCTTAATATCATCTTGAAGAAGCTCGAGGTGGTTTGATGAAATTCTTGGCCATTGGGAATGCGAACATCGACGTAACCACGTTTATAGAGAGAATACCCGATCAGGATGAGGCCATAGACGCCCTAGCAGCCACGATGAGCGCGGGAGGATCGGCTTCCAACTTCGCTCTGGCCGCCGCTAGGCTGGGAATTGAGGTTTTCGTCATTGCCTCTCTGGGCGATGACTCCCTAGGGAAGATCTATCTAAGGACCATGGAGGAGGGAGGAGTTGATACCTCTCACATCAAAATAACAGAGGGCAGGAGAACGGGACTTGTAGTCATAATCAACGTTTTAGGAGAGAGCAGAAGGATGATAGAGAGCCCGGGAGCTAATGAAGAGCTTTCCCCAGTAGATATAGTTGAGAGAAGCGAGCTGATTCGATCAGTAGATGAAGTGCACATGGCCAGCGTCAGAGTACCCATAGCCAGAGCGGTCTTGGAGGTGAGGAAGGGAGTATCTTGGGATCCCGGGATTAGGATACTCTCTAAAAACAGGGATGATTGCTGGAAGCTACTAGGTGGGGTGGGAAAGATCTTTCTTAACGAGAAGGAGGCAACAGTCCTATCTGGGGAAAGAGATCCAGAGCTAGCTGCCCGAAAGATAGGAAGAGAAGGACCAGAAGAAGTTCTCATAAAGATGGGTCCTAAGGGATCGCTTGCTTGGGTTGAAGGAACCCTGTGCCATGTGAAAGCCGTCCCCGTAAACGTAGTTGATACGACCGGAGCAGGGGATGTGTTCGCGGCTGCTTACCTAACCTCAAGGGCTAAAGGCTTCTCTCCAGTGAAATCCATAAGATTAGCCAACTCTGCGGCAGCCCTGACTATTTCAAGGCCCGGAACGGCCTATGGAATGCCCGTATGGGACGAGATAGCGGCCATGGAGTTCATCTCGTACGGGAAGGGTGATAATGAGTGCTAACACAGTAGAATTTTGTAAATCCTTTTTAAATATCCTCGCGAGGAGAGTCCGATGGAGGAGGCAGGAAGGACTCCGAAAATAGGCAGGAAGAGCCTGCTCTTGCTTATACTCGGCATAGCTCTTATGATACCCCTACTTGCCACCTTCGATCTAAGTGAGGCGGTGAGCAGCCTTCGTACTATAGGGATAGTTCCTGTAGTCCTTTCCTTCCTCTCGATACATGTGGGGGTCCTGTTCTACAACTTGGGGTGGTACATCCTATTAGATAGGAGAGCCAGCTTCATGGATGTCTTCCTAATAGGGTGGACCAGCCTGTTCATAAACCTACTAATACCGGCTGGTTCAGCCACAGGAGAAGTAGCCAGAGCCTATCTGATCAATAGAAAATCTAAGATTCCTATAGGGCATGCTGTGTCCACTATTGTAGCCCACAGGGTCGTCATGATAATACCATTCGTGGTCAGCATAGTACTTGGTTTCTCCTACTTAGTGGGATCGTCCGGCGTGGGACATAGCACTCTTACCACCATCTTCTTGGCGATTGGTCTCCTGATAGTGACCTTCTATCTCATTTACAGAGTTAGCATGGACGAAAGCAGCATGCTCAGATTGATATCCTTCTTTGAACGGAGGCTTCGAAGAGATCTTGGGAAGATAAAGGAGATGGTGAGAGAATATTCTAGGGCATTCAGGGAGCTCATGAGGAACAGGAGAGCACTAGGTCTCTCCCTGCTCTGCGCGTTCCTCAACTGGTTCTTCGACATGCTACCGATTTTCATCTACTTCTACGCCCTCGGCTACTGGATAGATCCTCTCATGGGAATCCTAATATACTCAGTGTCTATCATTATGGTCCTTATTCCCATAGGAATCCCTGGGAACACCGGAGTGAGAGAATGGGTGATGACGGGCCTCTTATCTGCAATGGGATTCAGTAAGGGTGATGCCCTCGCTATAACGCTAGTTTCCTCCACTATAACCGTGTTCCTTAACGAACTCATATTCGGCTTCCTAGCATACCTCCTTGTCCTTAAGGGGATGTCCAAGTAAATCCCCATATTTCGAAAGTTTTTCAGTAAAGCTCCTCCTTACTGTTCGGGTGCATGTCATGCCTAAGTTTGCAGAGAGGATGAACTCGTTAGGAGTAGAGGGAGCATTCATAGTCTTGGCCAAGGCTAGAGAGCTTGAGAGGCAGGGGAAGAGTGTAATTCACTTGGAAATAGGGGAGCCCGGTTATCAGCCACCTAAACACGTGCTGGAGGCTACTAAGAAGGCGATTGATGAGGGAAAGACCAAGTACACACCCGCATCTGGGATATATGAGCTTAGAGAGGCGATTGCCGAGAGGGTCTCGAGCAGCAGGGGCGTGAAGGTCGAGCCTGAGAATGTGGTCGTGACCGTCGGTGCCAAGATGTCCATATTCGCCGCCCTGATGGCCTTCGTAGATCCTGGAGATGAGGTAATAATTCCCATGCCAGCATACCCCTCATACGAGAGTGTAACTAAGTTTGTTGGCGGTGTAGTCAAGCCGGTGGTACTCAAAGAGGAGAGAAAGTTCTCGCCTGATGTTAACGACATCTTGGAGAAGGTAACTGATAAGACCAAGGCCATAGTGATAAACACTCCCAGTAACCCCACAGGAGGCATTTACAGAAGGGAGGATCTGGAAGAGATCGTGAGTCTAGCTCTCAAGAGGGATGTACTGATAATCTCCGACGAGATATATGAGGATATAATATTCGATGGGAGGAAGCACGAGAGCGTTCTGTCTATAGCTGGTGCCGAAGAGGTAACTGTGCTAGTGAGCGGTTTCAGCAAGACTTGGGCAATGACAGGGTACAGGCTCGGCTACGCCGTGGCGAAGGAGGATATAGCCCAGAAGATAGCTCAGATTCAACTAAATGCGGCTTCCTGTCCCGTTCATTTCGCCCAAGTGGCGGCTGTGGAGGCTATAAGGGGTCCGCAGGATGAGGTAGAGAGGATGGTTAAGGACTACGAGAAGAAAAGGGACATCATCTACGAGGAGATACAGAAGATCGAAGGTTTCTCAATGATAAAACCTGCAGGGACGTTCTACGCATTTCCCAACATAAAAGGAACCGGAATGTCCTCGGAAGAATTAGCTGATAGATTGCTGAACGAGGCAGGAGTTGCGTTACTACCTGGAACTGCCTTCGGAGAATCGGGGGAGGGCTTCCTTAGGATATCATTCGCTGGCCCCATGGAGGATATAGTTGAGGGGATGAAGAGGATAAGGGAGTTTGTGAGTTCCCTGTAACCCTATAGATCTAAAACCTCCACACTCCTTTCCCCTGTTTCTAAAATCGCAACGGTTCTTCTCCCCGTAAGCTTTCCACATGACTCACCCGGATTTATCACCAGCGCGTCCCCCACCTCCTCCACGTGGACCTCGTGGGTGTGGCCGTACAACACGAAGTCGAACTTCCCGCTCTTAGCCAGCTGGATGGCTGATAACTTGGTTAATTCCTTTGAGCCAAATCCGTGGAACAACAGGGCCTTTTTCTCGCTGAGGAGTACTTCTACAGGTCCTGGATAATATGCTCCCTCATTCTCCAGAGCCGAGATGGTGGTGAGCGCCTCAGCGTCATTGTTCCCTCTGAGGAGGCGGAAGGATATTCCCGAGTTTATTATGGGCTTCAATGAGAAAGGAGAGATCAAGTCACCTAGATGTATTATCTCGTCAACACCCATCCTCTGAAAGATCTCCACAGCCCTCTCTATCGACTCTAGGTCATCATGAGAGTCGGATATTATCCCCACAAGCAAGCACATCACCTAACCCTGAAGCAACCCGTCCCTCCTAAAAACTGGCGCGGTCTCCAGTACCCTCTTAATGTATTCGAGACCCTCCGGGGATGAGAATAGGGGGAGTTCCCAATCAACGACGACCTCTTTCCTCTCCACCGGGCCGTATTCTGTATTCCTAATCCTGACGGTCTTCCTGACGAGAACGCCCCTTCTCTGCCAGGCAGGTACCTTAGCAATATTGACTCCGAGCTTCTTGAAGATGAGTTCGTGGAGGTACTCCGATTTCTTTCCATGCAGTTCTTCGGCAGCCTTCTCCCTCGAGAGCCCTTCCTTCTCAAGGGACAGGAGCGCGTAGGAGTTCAGCGCGTTTCTCCACGCCTCATCCTGCCTCCAAGATAGGTAACTCACCAGTTCGTCCTCGTCTCTGATGAGGACGATCCTCCCGTCGAAACTGGCTGCATATCCTAGGGCTAGGGAGGTCCGCGCTGAGATGAAAGAGGATACTATCGAAACGATCTTCTCCACTCTACCGTTCCACGGTAGAGGGGGTGCAAATAGGAGGGATATTTCATCGGAAAATATGTAAGCGAGAGCAACTGGGAGGTTGCGCTCCATTAACTCCTCGGATGCATTGATCAAGGATCTCAATAATCTCTCGTCGTAGGGCCTCTCGAGCTCTAGCTCCTCGGCTAACTTCCTGAATCTCCATCCATCCACTCTCACGATTATGGGTATATCAACGGGAATGGATAAACGAGAGAATATCTCCCTGGACTTCCAATCAAGCATGCTACCCGCTCAGCCTTGATATCCTCTCGGCTATCTCGAGCACGGCTGATTCAACGTCTTCTCTGTCTGTCTCGAGGGTTATGATCCCCCTAGCCTCCACTATCTCCCTCAATTCAGCATCGAACTCCCTAGCTATTAGCACCTCGCAGTCCCTCAGTATCTCCAGAACGGAAGTAGGTCCCCTTTTACTTCCCTTTCTGGTATTGACTCTCATCTCCACCTTGGTGGGACTTCTCCCTAGGACATCGTATATGGCGAAGAACTTGGCCTCGTGAAAGGGTCCTTCCTTCAGGGTTTTCCCATCATCTGTTGCGACGGCGACTCGGATCGGCAAATTATCTCATCCTCCCGGATGGACTATGTTTGAATAAGGAGACACAAGATATAATCATGCCGCCGGAGGATTCGGTTGATTCCTTTGTAGGATTCTGGCTAGTGATTCTATGAACTCGCCCATACGATCGGAGTCCACTATCAGGGAGGAAAACCCTCTACCCCCGAACACCGATCCCTCCATCTCCCCCATCGCCTCCCTAGTTAGAGGGAAGAGGTCCACTTGGGGATCGCCCGCTACATAGATCAGTCCCAATGGAGGATCGTAGAAATAAGATACAGCGAAAGGGAACCCCCTTTCATGAGCCACAAGCGAAACTACGAATCTCTGATAGGGTTCCTGAACCTCCCACCCGGTGAGGCTCCTCGATTCAAATGTGGGTTCGTCGAGGAGGGAATCAATCTCCCTATTCACATCGGCGATCTTGGACCTGATCAGACTAGCCATGGCCGAGGTTCCGCTCAGGAACCAATCTGGATCATCGAACGATTCTCCTAGGGCTGAAGCTGCTAGGTAGATCCAATCCTCACCTAGGAAGGACGCCGCTACCAGCGCCTCCTGAACGGTCCTTATTGAATTCTCATCCAGCAGCTCAGGCCAGGAGAGACGCGCCCTTTCGAGCACACCTTCACATACTTCTGAGGTGCACTTCCCAAAGAACCCTCCAGAAGCCACCCATGATAGGAGATCATTATTCTCATCAGCCTTTACGGCTATCAGGTATGCTAGGAGGCTTGTAGAAATTCCAGGAGAATCCAAGCTCATCCTGACAGTATTCTCATAGCTCAATACAGGAGTTGAGCCGTGGTCCAGTATGATTACACTCCTATACAACTCGCTCGATACTTGAATGGGGCCCCTGCCGTGGGGAGGAAGATCCAAGAACATTAGAGAGTCACATCTCCCCGAACAACTCTCAATTACATCTATTGCGCTTTCCGGCGCTGACGTAATAAGCTCCGGCTCTATTCCACGTTGGGACAGCACTTCCTCCATGATCACCGACGAGGAGATCCCATCCGGTGTAGGAGGAAATACTATGCCTGCCTTACTTACGCCCGCGAGTCCCGATTCCAGTAGCCTTAGGGCATTAGTGGCCCATTCATCAAGTTCCATGCTCAGGCCTCCTTAGGCGGATCGCAAGCAGTATGGCAGACGTTATCCCAACACCTATGAGGAAATAGATGAGGCTGTTCATCAACTCGTCAAGGGACGAGTAGGTATACTCCTCTAGGGAGGAGATCTCAGCTTCCGCTCTATTGAGGATCTCGCTGGCTTTTTCGTAGGAGGCCTGATTTATCAAATCCTTAGCCTCCTCCAGCATGCCCTCTATCTCACTCATTTTCTCCTTTACTTGGGGATCCAGTCCCCCTGAAGCCTCTTTGAGCGTCTTAAATCTCCTTCTAAGATCGGCGAGCTTAGATCTGAGTGACATCTCCAATGACTCTTGACCGCCCTCCCCCACCACCTTCACGGTCACTGTGTTTGTGGGGATGAGGAGACTGCCATTCACTGAGATGTATGTCGGGATAGTGTAGACGCCTCTCTCGGAGAATGACCCGACCACCTCGATCTCACCTGGCGCGACGAACTCCACGGAATTTCCCCTGATTCTACCCTTAGCCTCTAGAATAGACATCTTAGCCGGGAACTCGACCGTTACATTACCAGACAGGTCCTCTACCCTGATCTTCAGCCTTATCTGATCCCCTACGTTCACTTGCCTCTTATTGATCTCCACAAGGGCTCTCCCAGATACCCCGCCTATCGGTATCTTTATCTCCTTGGTATAGATTCGCTCGGAAGCTTCGCCTTCTATGGAGTAGTAGATCACTACCTTCACAGCAGCTGGACCAACGCTCGCTGCCCTAAAGGTGAAGGTCAACTCCCTAGTAGATCCCTCCTGTAGGTCCTTCACTAACTTGGAGGTATCGGTTATCGGCTCCAGCTCATCAGACGAGTTAACGGCTACCAAGATCTTGGAGAGTGGGACCATAGTGGTGAATGTCACCTTGATCTCCACACGGTCTCCTACACTGGGGAGATCTGGAGATATCGCAATCAATGCGTTCAACGGGTTCTCACTGGTGGATACTATCGAAATATCACCCAGCGAGATGGTATGGACCTCCCCACTTGAATCCTCAACGTATATCTCCAATGTGCCCCTGTAATCTCCAACAGGTAAGCTCAAGGGCAGGAGGATCCTCTGTGATCCGTTACCTTGAAGCTGTATCGAGAGCGGGAACTTGAGGGATAACATGTCTCCCCTCCTCGTGGTTAAATTGAGTCTAGCCTCGATCAGGGAAAGTGATGTGGGCCCTACGTTTAAAGCCAAGATGTGAAGATCTCCCCTCCCTCCGACTAGGAAGACGCGAGACCCGTTAAGCAGTCTAATGTCGTAAGCTTTGAGGATCTTCATCTTACGCTCGATACCGTAGATTCCATCGCTGGAAAAGCCAGTTAGATAAATCGGAACGACTATCTCTGTCTTGGGAAGGGGGAGGCTCACCTTGAGAAGGTATTTGAAGCCCTTATTTCTCAGGGATACAGATCTCCCGCCTGGAAGGAGCAGCGTCAGGTTGGATGCATCTCCCGGATCCACGGATACCTCGATGGAAGTACCACCAATGCCCTCACTAGGTGTATCCAGCCCTATGTCCAGACTGAAGTTCGGATCGGACACGAAAGTCAGCCCATCAACGATGCATGTATCGCATCGATCCGGAGACAATATCGTGTATGTGGAGGGCCCTGTCCGATCAACCCTCACCAAGTACTTCCCGTCGCCGAGGGTGTATATCCCAAGGAATTCGCGGATAGGTAATCTGCTCGTTACAGTCAGATTTACTGAAGGTCCAAAGGCCAGTAAGGAGACCTCCCCATCTTGAATGACAAACTTCGTATATGCATAGGGGTCAACGGGACCCTCCAACTCCACTTCGCTTGCAAGGGGCTTGATGAGACCGTTAAAGGAGAGGATCGTGTTATTTTTGCATATAAGCACCTCGGAGAGTTCACCTTCGTTCGTCCAGTTAACCTCGAAAATCCATCCATCTAGGGAGGAAACCCAAGAACCTCTAGATTCGTTACCCTGTATCATGGCAACGGCTTCACCATCGACTTTGGCCTCCAGGAGTTCCACGGTGGGCCTTCTCTTCGAAAGGATCGATATCTGAAGGATCTTGTCTGAAGACGCCTTCACAAGGAAGGGTCCTACAAGAGCGTACCCGGTCGAGTTGTCGGCTCCATTGGCGGGATGGGAGACGATCGATAGGTTCTTGAGCACGAATGTGACATTGGTACCGTTAACTAGAACCGCGTTGTAGGTGGAGTTTCCCTCCTCAAGAGGATAGTATCCCATGTCACCTATTTTCGCTATCACATCTACAACGTAGTTCACAGCCTCTATTAGGTGGAAAGATGAGAGGGCCTCTCCACCCCTGACTAAAACTATACCGCTATATCTCACGCTATCTGGTGGTTGAGCAGTTGATGGCTGAGCGTGCACACTAGGGAAGCTTATCGACAGCAATAACAGCACTGCCATAAGCGCCAGAGTCTTCCTATTCCACATTTTTCAGGCGTTTCATCTCTTGGGCCTATTTTACGTTTGAACGACCATCGTCGATCATTCCTTCTCAAGATTAAGGCAATACCCTCTCTGGATCCCTAGGGAAGAGGGCCGCCTCCTTTATGTTGGGTAGATCCAGCATCTTCATGGTTAGCCTCTCTATCCCCACAGCGAACCCCCCATGAGGTGGTGCACCATAAGCGAAGAACTTGGTGAACCACTCAAGGCTTTTCGGATTCATCCCTTTCTCCCTTATCTGTGACACGAGTACATCGTATCTATGTTCTCTCTGACCGCCTGAGCTTAGTTCCAGCCCCTTATAGAGAAGATCAACGCTTCTAGCCCAAGTTTCATCTTCTTTCATCACGTAGAATGGTTTCACCTTGAACGGAAATCTGTTGACGAAGAAGAAGTCAGCTCCGTACTCTTGCTTCACATACTGCCATAGAAGCCTCTCGCTTTCAGTGTCGTAGTCCTCACCATATTCAACGCTCTTCCCCATCTCCTCCAATATGTCGTACACTTTGGGGAATCTTAACTCTGGAAACGGCGTTTTTGGAACCTCCAGATCCACATTCAGTAGCTCCAACTCCTTTGACCTCTCCTCCACCACGCGTTTTATACCAGCCCTTATCATCTCCTCCTCAACCCTCATTGTATCCTGCTCATTCTCTATGAAGGCCAGCTCCACCGCTATGGATCTGAACTCGCTTAGATGTCTGGGGGTGTGGCTGAGCTCCGCTCTCCAGTTCACGCCTAGGTCGTATATTCTCTCAAATCCCCCTATTATGGTTAACTGCCTGTGTAGCTGGGGATCCTGTCTCAAGTACGCCTCTCTATCGAAGTATTGGACCCTGAAGACCTCCGCACCACTCTCACTCGCAGCCCCTATTATGGCAGGTGTGAATACCCTCAGGAACCCATTCTCCCTCAACCATTCCTCCATGCCATGTATCAGAGATGCTTCTATCTTGAAAATGGCTTGAACTTCCGGCCTTCTGAGGTCCAGAGGACGATTATCCAATCTGGTAGGTAGCTGGGCGGGAACCTTCCAGTTGGGATCCATCGGAAGTTTAGGATGGGCTACGGAGTGCACGACGATCTTGGCTGGCACTATCTCCCTATCCACGGCTTTAGCCTTCTTCTCAGCTACTTCCTCGCCCACGGCCTCTATGACCGATTCTTGGGTTAAATCGTCGGTGAGCTCGAATAGCTCATCGGGAGTGATTCCTCTCTTGAGGGTCAGCTGGATCTTCTCCTTCCAGTTCCTTATGACCACAAACCTGATCCTTCCTAGATCGCGTACCTCGCTGACCCAGCCGTGGACTTTCACTCTACCTTCTTCACCCATATGAATACCCTCCGACCGTCTACCTCCCATTCCTTTCCGAAGGAACTCCCTGGCACCTCTCTCTCATTGCTAATGAATTTTATAACGTTCGCATCGGAGTCCCACGCTATCTCATCGTAGTACCTCTCCAGCGCCCTTTTTACATCCTCGTCACCTTGCACATAGACTTCTATCCTCTCCAAACCTATGGTGAGACCTAATTCCTTTCTCATAAGCTGTATCCTCCTAGTAAGCTCCCTAGCGAGACCTCCCAGAATCTCCTCATCACCCATCTCCAAATTGAGGAACACGCTTCCCTCACTAAAGTCGGCATGGGCCCATTTTCCGTCAGTGGGCGCCTCTCCTAATCTAACCTCTCTCACATTCGCCTCCGTGACCAGCACATCTTTGAAGACCTCGACGGCCCTCCTAACCATATCATTCTCAGTAACGACGACCAGTTCCCTCAAAGGCTGCCTCTTCCTTATCCCGGCGTTCGATCGAGCAAATCCTGACGCGCTGATTATAGATCTGATGTGCCTCATCATATCCTCCAGCTCAGGATCGATCATCCCGTCATCCGGATCCTTCAACAGGAGGAAGTTCACGCTATCTGGATCGTTCTCTCCTCTAAACGATTCCAAGTATATCTTCTCAGACATGAGCGGTGCGAAGATGGATAGGTAGGGCAAGGTCTCCCTCAGCACATGGAAGAGCACCTTTCCCCATTGGTCGGCCACGGATCTATCCTTTGATCTCAGCTTCTTCCTAGCTACCCTAAGATACAGGTGACTCAGGTCATCTATCAGGAACGAGAGGATCTCGTTGCTTGCTACATGGAGGTGATATTCGTTCATGCTCTCCCTGACCCTCTTCATCATGGAATGAAGCCTAGACAGAACCCACCTGTTAACAGGATCCAGCTCCTCCTTGGGAGGGAGCTGACCCAATTCCCTATCCCTAAGATAAGTTGTAGCGAATACGTAAACGTTCCATATGACTGAGAGGCGTCTCTCCATCTCCTTGAGTCCCTTCCAGGAGAACCTCAGGTCCTGCCACGGTACTTTGGTGAGGACGAAGAACCTGAAAGTGTCCCTAGCTACATTCTTCAAGATCTCCGGAGGAGGCACATAGTTCCCCAAGCGTTTGTGCATCTCCCTTCCCTTCTCATCTAACATGAAGCCGTGCATTAGGACGGACCTGTAAGGCACTTGGTTGAAGAGGAGGGTCCCCATCCTCAGGAGGCTGAAGAACCACCCCCTTATCTGATCATGTCCCTCCGTTATGAAATCGACGGGGAATATCTCTTGGAAGACTTCCCTGTTCCTATGAGGATACCCGACGCTGGCGAAAAAGGATACACCAGAGTCATACCACACATCCATTATATCAGGGACCCTCCTCATCTCTCCCCCGCACTCGGGGCATTTCCATGTAACCCCATCGACCCATGGCCTATGTAGGTCCTCTAGCTTGGCTCCAGCCTTCTCCTCGATCTCCTTGGCAGAGCCTATTACCTCTACATGACCACAGCTCTCGCATCTCCAAATCGGTAGCGGAATGCCCCAATACCTCTGCCTCGATATTATCCAGTCCTCCAAGCCAAGCAGCCAGTCCCTGAACCTTCTCTCCCCACCCCACTTGGGGACCCACTTGGCCCTACCGCTCTCCTCGAGCAGCTTCTCTCTCAGGTCGGTCAGCTTGACGAACCACTGCTTGGTTGTCCTTATTATCAGCGGCGTGTCGCACCTCCAGCAAACGGGATACTTGTGTATAACGGTCCCCCTGTGGAACAGAGCGCCTCTCTCATCCAGATCTTCAATTATTATGTTGTTCGCTTCCCTCACTTGGAGACCAGCATACTTACCGGCGTCCTCAGTGAACCTACCCCTCTCATCCACTGGACTGACGACGGGCAGGCCGTACCTCATGCCGACCTCGAAATCCTCCTTACCGTGACCGGGAGCGCTATGCACGCACCCGCTACCTTCTTCCATAGTGACATACTCCTCACTTAGCACGACCCTGTGCTCATCCTTGAGCCTCTGCTGAACAGAAACTAGGTCCTCTAGAGGATGCTCATACTTCAGACCTTCAAGCGTACGTCCCTCAAACTCCTCCACGATCTCGTACTTCTCTATCCCCGCATCCTTCATCACGGCCTCTAACCTAGCCTTAGCTAGGATGAGCAGGTCCCTACCGACCCTGACTTTGACATACTTCTCGTTAGGGTGCACCATGACCGCTACATTGCCGGGCAGGGTCCACGGAGTGGTCGTCCATATGAGAAGGTACTCGTTCTCACTCCCTCGAACCCTGAACTTGACGTATATGGAGGGATCCATCAGGTCCTTGTAGCTCTCACTTACCTCGTAGTCTGATAGAACGGTCTCGCATCTGGGACACCAGTGAACGGGCCTTTCTCCTTCGTAGAGTCTCCCGCTTTCCCAAATCTTCTTCACGCCCCACCAGGCGCTCTCTATGTATTCGTTCTCGAATGTCCTGTATGGACGATCCCAATCCATCGATACCGCGAACTCCTTGAAGTGCCCGGTCATGGATTTCAGATTCTTGGTCGCTAGCTCCTTACATTTCAAAACGAACTTGTCTATCCCGTAATTCTCAATGTCCTTCTTGGATGTGAAGCCCAAGGCCTTCTCGGTCATCACCTCTATGGGGAGGCCGTGAGTGTCCCATCCTGGTTTATCCAAGACGTCGTATCCCTCTCCCCTCTTGAACCTGATTACCGAGTCCTTGATTATCTTGTTCCACACGGTTCCCGGATGGGGCATGTCAGATGACGGATAGGGGGGGCCATCTAGGAAGTGAAACCTCTTACTACCCTTCCTAGCATCTCTCAGCCTTTCGTAGACCCTAGCTTCATCCCAGAACTTCAGTATCTCAGGCTCGTACTTCTTGGGATCGAAATTCCTAGTCAGTTGCCTTACCCTGCTCATTTCCTAGGGCACCTCGCTGCGTGCTCACTCCTACGTCGACCTTCAAGTTTATAAATGAGAGCGAATACCCCCCTACGAGGGCGAGCGGCCATAGCGGCCGGGGACACACCCGGACTCATTCCGAACCCGGAAGTTAAGCCCGGCCGCGTTCCGCGGAGTACTGAGCTCCGTAAGGGCTCGGGAAACGCGGAAGCCGCTAAGCCCCCTTAACATGTGTGCAGCAACTCATCCGCACCTACCTTCTCCGCTACATTTACGAAATCCTTCCATTTACCTTTAGTCTTCGGCTTCTTAGGGACGAATGGGCACGAAATATCATACGATACGGATACATCATAGGTCCCGACCTCCTTCGCTAGCTTGACTATATCGTCCTTATCCATCCCTATCAAGGGCCTGAGAACTGGCTTTTCTAAGCACCTGCTCTCCACCTCTAGGTTATCTAGGGTCTGACTCGCCACTTGGCCTAGGGAGTCGCCCGTGACTATGGCGCTGGCTCCCATCTCCTTGGCCATCTTATTGGCGATGACGAGCATCCTCCTTTTGCAGAGGAGGCATGTCCACTCCCTTGCGCCCCTCTCGACGAACTCCTTCAGGGCCGATCCATGTTCTATCACCACAGGCTTGAACTTAGCGCCATGGGAGTACCGCTTCAGCACAGAGACTATCTCTCTGAATCCTCTCTCCTCCTCTGGTGTCTTCCTGAAGTGAACAGGTATGACTGCGGCGCCTCTCCTCATCATAAGCCAGGCGGCCACGGGGCTGTCTATACCGCTGGATATGAGGGCGATCACTTTCCCCTGACTGCCAACGGGAAGCCCACCGTATCCCTCTATCCTCTCATCGGTAATGTAGGCCTTGCCCGCCACTATCTCTATAATTATCTCCTGGTCTGGACTACTAAGATCGACGGGCTTTCCCGTATTTCCCTTTATCAGCCCGCCGACCTCTCTGGCCAACTCCATTGACGTTAGGGGAAAGTCCTTGGTGACTCTCTGGACCCTGACAGCGAAACTACCTTCCTTCTGGGTGGCTATCGAGAGGGCCACTCTCTTTATCTCATCTATCTGGGCTTCGGTCTCGATGGAGGGGCTGTAGGACTTCACACCGAACACCCACTTGGTGACCTCCCTGACCCGAGGATCTGATGTGTATACCACAATTCTGCTAGCTCTCTTGACGATCTTGATGAAGTGAACTCCTTCCGCTCTGAAGGTCTCCTCCAAATTCCTGATCAATAATCTCTCCATCTCTCTCCTGACGTGCGAGGATTTCAGGCCTATCTCGGAGTACCTCACTATCAGGGAGTTGAACTTATTCAAAGGATCACCGGGCTACTTGGATGTCTTCCCAAAAATCTATCGCTGCTTATCGCGAGATGTCCGATAAAGATTTTACGAGCAACAGGAGGCGAAACCTTAAAGCGCCTCCTCATCTAATTAGGAGAGGAGCATCATGCCCCCGATTTACTACCACTTGGAGGATTCAGAAGGAGCGGTGGAGGTGTGGTTCACTGGAGGGACCAGCAGGAAGGTGAAGCACAGGCCCTATTTCTACACGCTCCCAGATGAGGAGACAAAGGTTTCTGGCTTCATAGAGAAGGAGAGGGTAAGGGCCAAGGTGATGGGCGTAGAGAAGGAGCTGATAAAGTTCTACTTCTTGGACGACAAGGCTAGGAAGAAGGCTGCCAAGAAGGTGGAGAGACCCTTCGATCTGGACGTCCCTCCTTGGTTTCAATTCTGCGTGGATCACGAGCTAATCCCGTTCTCACAACTGGATGAGGACCTGAAACCTGTCGGAGAACTCGGTGGACTAGAGAACCTCAAGAAGGTCTTCTTTTCGGGGTTGGTATACAGCGATGAGGGTTTTCCTATCGAGGGAAAGAGCCCGGTGGTAGCCATCGCTTATGCCATCGATGATGGCCCCATAGAGACGATCGCGACGGAGGACTTAGATGATTCGACTGTACTCAGGGAATTCATTTCGATGATCAGAACTGAGGACCCAGATGCCTTAGTTGGATACGGCCACGATGCCGACGAGTTCAAGCACATTATGGCCCGGGCCAAGCTCCATGGGATCAAACTGGCGATAGGGAGAGACGGTTCTGAGCCCCAAGAGACGGGTAGGTTCTTCAGGGGGACCATACTGGTTGAGAATAGGATAAGAGGGAGGGCCAACTTGGACATCTTTCCCATTGCTTGGAGGGATTTCCCACAACTCCCAGAGAGGACATGGTATGAGCTAGCCGACGAAATAGGTGTGGAGAGGCCCAAGGTGCTGATGAAGTTTAGGGTCGCGGAAGCTTGGAGATCGAACAGGGAAGAGGCCATCAGCTATCTGAAACAGAAGCTCCACACGATAAGGGAGATATACGGGAGGTTGATGGATCATCAGGCCGAACTCTCTAAACTTACCCTGAGACCCATTCATAGACTGATCAGGACCCCTGTGGGTGAAATAGTCGAATCTTACGTCATTAGAGAGGCGAAATCCCACGGGTGGGTGTTTCCTCTCAAGGAGGCGAGAAGGGAGAGCGGATATGAGGGCGGTTACGTCTGGCTGAAATCACCAGGTATGTACGAGGAGATAGGCTACCTCGATTTCGCCAGCATGTACCCTTCAATCATGGCTCATCATAATATAAGCTTCGAGACTGTCGATCCCTCCCCGGAACTCTGTGAGGAAGTCGAGGATGTAGAGGTAGAGGGAGTCGTTGCGAGGATCTGTAGAGATGTGAGGGGTCTTGTTCCAATACTGGTCGGAAAGCTGATGGAGGAGAGATCAGCGATCAAGGCTAAGATGAAAGAAATTCCACCAGATGATCCCGAGTACAAGAGGTTGGATGCTCTCCAGAAGGCCGTTAAGGTCGTTACTAATGCCATGTATGGCTACATGGGTTGGACGAACGCCCTCCTCATGAATGTGAAGGCGGCTAGGATAACCTCAGCATACGGGAGGTATTACATAAAGGAGGTGAGGGAGAGAGCCGAGTCCAAGGGACTCACCGTGATCTACATAGACACGGATGGGATTCAACTCGTGGGGGGAAAGAGAGAGGACTACGAAGAGCTGCTCGAGGTGGTGAATAAGGACCTCCCCATAAGGATCGAGTTGGAGTACATCGCCGAGAGAGGGATCTACGTCGCGAAGAAGAAGTACGCACATCTAGTGGAGGGCAGGCTCATCGCTAAGGGATTCGAGTTCGTCAGGAGGGACTATCCATCCATAATAAAGGAGGCCCAGAAGAAGGTAGTTGAAATGGCCCTCAGGGGGAGCGATCTAGATGAGATAAGGAGATTGATCAACGAGTACAGAAGCAAGATCTTAAATAGGGAGGTAAGAAAAGAGGATCTCATCATCATAGAGACCATGGGCAAGGAACTGGACAAGTTCGAGAGAAGGACCAAGGGATTCTACGTGGCGATGTGGCTGCTAGAGAGGAAAGGTATAGAGGTGCATAGAGGGCAAGTCCTAAGGATCCTCATAGTGAAAGGACCAGGAAGTGTTAACGAGAGAGCTAGACCGGCCGAGTTCTTCGATCTAGATGACGTGGATTTGGACTACTACGTGAAGCTCTTCGATCAGGTTATGGAGAGGACCCTATCCTCCCTCAAGAAAGTCGGAATATCTGAGAAGAGGACAGGGGGGTTGGAGGAGTGGTTCGGATGACCCCCCCTCATACCTTGAGGAACTTGAGAGGGAGCTTAGAGGACCCTCTCTTCCTGTAGGGCCTGTTCAGGGGAATGGCTATCTTCCTCTCCTCCTCGGACCTAGGTCTCACGATTCCTAGGTAGACCGCGCAACTTATGCAGTAGTACCTAGTCTCGAGCCTCTTGGATATGTAGGCCCCCTGTCTCTCTAAGTCCTTCCCGAGACTTCCACCAACAGGCGACACCCACCTAGTCACCTTAACCGCCTTATCAGCTGGGACCGCTCTCCCACACTGATAGCACTGGACTATCCTCTCGTGGCCCGAACCACCCAGTTTCCTACCTCTGTTTTTCCTCTTCTTAGGCATACATTTCCCTAGCGAACTGAGATGATCTGTGAAAATAAAGGTTTCCTTCTATGCTGTCCAACAACTGCAATCAGTTGGCGAGGGATTTTGGAGGTAAAGAAAGGAAATCATAAGGAGAGGAGACCGGACTTCGGTGATCAGTAGGATCTTCCTATCCATGCCCTGTGTTTCGCCTCTCTTCCACAGATAACGCACTTCTCCCCCTTGCCCTCAAGTGCGTTTTCCTCGTACCCCAATATACCGTATCCAATCTCTTCCTCTACTTCGTGCCCGCACTCCTCTAGACCGCACCAAGGGAACGACACAATCTTCTCGCCCACGTTTTCTCTGATCTCCTCTACTGTTTTAGCATGCACCGTCCTCTTTTCAAAGTATTCCTTGGCCTGCCTCCTCATCTCCTCCTCTATTTCACCGAGAAGGGGTTCAATTCTGCTCCTGAGGTCTTCGAATGGAACTAGAGACCTCTCCATGGTGTCCCTCCTGAAGAGGGTCAAGGTCCTCTCCTCGTACTCCTTCCTACCCACTTCAATCCTTACGGGTACGCCCTTCATCTCCCACTTGAAGAACTTGTATCCCGGCCTCTCATCGGTATCATCCAGCTCGACCCTGTAATCACCGACGAGGGCGTTATAGACCTCCTTGGCGTATTCAAGCACCTTATCCTCATACCCCTTCGATGGGATAGGTACCACGACGATCTGAATTGGAGCAAGCTTGGGCGGGAGTTTCAATCCCCTATCGTCTCCATGTATGGCTATCAGGGCCGCTAGAGACCTCTCAGATATCCCGAAGGAGGTGGTATTGACGTTCCTCTTCTCCCCGTTCTCGTCCATGTACTCCAAGCCGTAGGTCCTAGCGAACAGGTCACCGAAGTTTATGGCACTTCCAAGTTCCAAGGCCTTCCCATCGGGCATTATGGTTATCAAATCGTAGTTGTACTTGGCCCCGGGGAATGTGTCCCAAGGAGTGGTCTTCACCACCACATAGGGGACTAGGAGCTCGTCATAGAACTTCTTGTAGATCCACACCTCAAGCTCCACCTGCTTCACCGCATCCTCGTAAGTGGCGTGGAATGTATGCCCCTCCTTGAAGAACACGATCTCCCTGACCCTCAGCATGGGCCTAGTGGCCTTAGTCTCGTACCTGTACACCGGAACGATCTGGTAGATCCTGAGCGGTAAGTCCTTGTAGCTCGTTATCCACCTGTTCAGGACTTCGTACATAATGGCCTCGCTGGTTGGCCTTAACGCTAGCTTCTCCTTTATCTCCTGCTTACCCAGTCGGGTTATCCAGTAAATGGAATCCTCAAAGCCCTTGATGAATCTGAACTCCCTGCTCAAAACTCCCTCCGGCACCACGCCCGGGAAGTACACCCTCCTATGCCCAGTCTGTCTCATCAGCCTCTCCATGACGTTCATCACGTTCTCCATGAGTTCATAGCCGAAGGGAAGCCATACGTACATCCCCTTGACTGGATATCTCTCATCCAAGATTTCCGCCTTGAAAAGGACCTCATCGAACCATCTGGAGAAGTTCTCTCCCTTAGGAGTTAGTTCGAACGCTTCTCTTTCCGACATGTTCCCGCCTCGCCCTGCTCAACCTTCCGAGTCAGTCCCTATCTAAAAACTATGCCGATTGATCTGAGGAAGTCCTCCCTCTCGGATACTCTAAGCACATTGAACCTCATCCCTGGATTCTCCTCCTCCAACTTCCGCACTAGCTTAAGGTAAATGTTCTCGAAGTCGGGCCCCATTTCCCTCGACTCCGCGAGAGCCAGTAATTCCTCCACGGGGATCTCAACAAAAGGTGAAACATGACCGAAGACCTCTCTCAAAGCGAGGAATACCCTGCCTTTCAACACAAGGAGGGACGGAGATCCCGTGAAAATGAACCTTAGAAGGAGGCCCACGGCGTCATCCAAGAGCAGAGGGAGGACAACTTTGCCTTTACCCTCTTCTCTCTCCTTTAAGAAGGCCAAGACGGCCTTCCACAAATCCGCGTAGGGCGGTAGTCTTTCCTCCCTGATCGAGACGGGGAATCCAGATTCAATCTCCGAGAAGAGATCCCACAGCAGATCATCTCGCTTGAGCCCTGACCTGATGAAGACGATATTGTCGTCCCTTCTCAGGAGCTTGTACCTGCTTATAGCCCGCTTAATCCTGCTGAGTAGGGAATCTCTGAGGCAGCGACGGCATAGTACCTCTCCGGAATACCTCCTGACAATTAGCACGTCGCTAGATCCGCACCTGCTGCACCTGAGAGCATTTTTAGTGAGTGGGGGTCCATCCATCAGGTAAGGTGCACGCGTTGCTCGATATAAAACCAGAAGCAGAAGTTATCTACGGTCCTGAGAGATGGGGGGTATTAGCTAGGAAGAGGAAGAGAGCGATCGAGGTGATGGAAGTGCTATACAGCAGGGGAACATCTGCTTATGTCTACGGGAGCGTGGCTCGTGGAGATGTTAGGGAGAGCAGCGACGTAGATGTGATCGTACCTAGATACTCGCTCCCCCCCTCTCTCTTAGAAGGGATCTTGACAGATCGTCTAGGGGATCCTGTCTACAGGGAGATAGTTCAAGCCACCCCTAGAAGCACTCCCAAGTACCACATTCACTTCGATGGTAATACCACGGTCTCTATACCGATAGGGATACTGAGGAAGAGGGAGGAAGAGTTCTACAAATTCGGCGGAAGGCTCGATTTAATGGGCCTTAGAAGAGGAAAGAGAGTCCCAGGTGTGAACAAGGAACTGAGATTGATATTCCCGACGGAAAACGGTCACTTGGAGTATCCTGTGCTCGGATACGAGGAATACGTGGCCAAGGTACTGGGCGTGGATAAGGATGTAGTTGAGGAGAGAGTGAGGGTCCTAACAAAGCGGAAATCCGTCGGTACAACGGGTCTCTACCTCAAATACCGCCCGTTACCGGGAGAGAGTTTTGAAGAAGCCGTATCAAAGCTCAAGAAGATGAAGAAAGGGTTCAGGTTGAGATTGGCTGAGGATGGAATCTGATTGTTTACTCTATCTGATACCTAAGTTTCGCAGCAATGCCACCGATGGACAACAACTTCTCGCCGGGCTCGCTCTTCGCATCTACTATGTGAAACTCAGCCCTTGTGTCCTCACACATCTCCAATATCCTGAGCACGTCGTCACGCGTCACGGGATCGAAAAGGAGAGAGCTAGCTACCAAGACCTCATCAGCCGCGCCGAACTGGACGGCTCTCATTACCTCATTCAGCCCGTAAGTAACGAGCCTAGATCCCCTGCCAAGTAGCTCAAATATCTCATCCACCTCCCTCATGTCCCGCGCCAAGGTTAACTCCTTCACGACTTTCTCAACATCGCCCCGCTTTATCATTTCTAGAATGCCCGAGAAGGTGGAACTGGTGGCCCCACCTTCTCGAAGCTTCTTCCCGAGCTCTGGATTTCTTTCCTTCACATAGGATGAGAACTTCTCCTTGGTGTACCCAGGTCCTCCCACTACTATAGCTTGGGGTTTTATCCTAGAATCTATCTCCTCCAATAGGGATGATAGCTCCGCGTAGTATTTCCTCTCTGCATCATCCCTCCTTTTTAGATCTCCTCTCTTTGACGGGAGGTTGGACCTTACGTAGGCGATCTCCTCAGCCCTATACGCGTTCACCTTTGCAACGGTGGCACCTTCGTCATCTATCGCCACTAATATGACGTTTCCCTTACTTGAGGACTCTTCTGCTCTCCTCAATATGTCCAGATGAGATCTACTCCACTTCTCCTTCACGACTTTCAATGTGGACCCCTCTGTGACGTTTAATGTGTGATGCTGACCCTGTATCCCGAACTTCTCCGGACCTACCCTGACTATACCCGTGATCCTCAGCCTAGCGGAGTACTGATCCATCTTGACCTTCTCCACCTCTAAGGTGATGGTCATTGGGACCCTTTCTCCGCTGTCGGCCCTTATTCCCTCCTGCTTCACTCTCCTAGTAGTCCTCATGGTAACGAGGTCTCCCGGCTCTAGGATCGAGGAGAGCCAATAGAGATCATCCAAGCTTTCAACTCTCAGTTTGATGAATCCCTTCTTGAGATCCTGCTCTAGGATCTTCAACTATGCCACCTACTGTGCTGTATATATCGCTATTCCAGAGGGTCTCCTCACGATATCCCTAGCTACTCCCCCAACTATAGCTCTGACACCCACCTCATAGGCCTTATCCACTATTCTCTGAGTAACTATCCTGTCATAGACGATGTATCTGACACCGCCGACCTCCGATAGAGCGTTGAGGAGATCGGATGTCGACACTTCCCTTATCAGTGAGAGGTTGTCGTCCAGTAATAGGACCTTATCGGTGCCCCTGATCCTTGCGTACTGCTCTCTGAACATCTCTGGTATCCTGAGTAGTCTCTCATCCTCACCTCTCTCATGTCTCTGATGGGATACATGAGGTGCAGCGGATCTTATGACCATAATCCCCCTCTCCTGAGGCGGAGATATTCCGAGCTCCCTCCTCACCTCATCGGCTGGGATAGCTGAGGAAAGAGCCCTCCTAATCTCTTTAGCTGTCAGTTCCTCGACTACCTTACCTTCTGGAGCTCTGGCTACGTAGTCTATGTCTGTCTGCTCGAGCAAAGTCCTGAGAACCATTTCACCACCCCTATCCCCATCGACGAAAGCTATAGCTTCCTTCTCCGAGATCAGCTTAACCAGAGACTTGGGAACTCTCTCCACAGCGCCACCCATCGCTATCACGTTATCGTAACCGTATTTCAGGAGATTCATGACATCAGCCCTACCTTCGACGACTATTATCTCCTCAGCGTCTTCAACGCCCCTAGCAGCTGGCAGCTCCTCATCCCCATAGAGTATGAAGTTGGACTTCGCGCTTTCCCTCTGCACGAACTCTATGAGCTTCCTGAAGCTGTCCTCCCTCTCAACGGACCACTTCTTTAATATTTCAGCGGCCCTCTTGGCTATCTCATTTCGCCTCTCCTCTCTATCGTCGAGTATTCTAATCAACTTGAATTTCGCTGGATAGGGACCGACCTTATCAACAGTCTCCATCGCAGCGGCGAGCAACGCAGTTCTGACCTTATCCAGCCCAGAATACAGCTCAACGATACCCTTGGACCTATCTCCTTCTCTCCTCATCCTTATGTTTATCCTTCCTATCTTCCCCGTCCTTTGGAGTTCCTTGAGCTCTAACTCAGGACCGAGTAGACCCTCTAGCTGTCCGAAAATAGCCCCTATCACATCACTAGTCTCTACCACGCCGTTAACTATAACCTCCAATTTGGCAACATACTTATGATGGAAAGCATCCCTTCTCGAATTATCTGCCAAGATAATCATCCTCCCAAGTATACGGATGTCCGCCCGCCAACTAATCCCCGTGGGTCACAGGTCAGCCCACGCTTTCCTCCCTACCCACGGGGTCATGCAGTGGCGGGCGGCTAATATACGACACTTGCCGCAAATATAATCTCTTCGGTCCACTGGAAATCCCTAGCACAGAGATGCCTAAAATCCCAGTGAAGAGCACCTAATTTACGTGTCCTTTTCGAGAAGCTCACGCCCTTAACCGCATCTAACTACTCATGAGTGTCCCATGGAAAGACCATAAAAGATTAAAATGGAGTGGGGTCCGACCCCATCCGAGGATAGATATGGGAACAGTGAGGGAGAAGGTAATTAAGAGGACTGCATATAAGCTCGTTAAGCAGTATCCAGATCTTTGGACCGAGGATTTCGAGCATAACAAGAGAATGCTCTCCCAGATAGCTGAGATAAAGTCCAAAGTCTACAGAAACAGGATAGCAGGATATATCACCAGACTGAAGGTCAGAGAGAGGGAAGGAACACTTGTCTGATTCTCTCATCTCGTAATGGGCTCTTTTTCGTTCGATTTCATCCTTTTCAAGGCTATCCTTTTAGAAGCCAATATGCACTCACGAATCGAGGGGAAATGAAGAGAATACTCTATGAGGATCTAGAGACGGCTCTTAAAGCTAGAGAGGCCAAGATAGCTGTCTTAGGTCAGGGCTACATAGGCCTTCCCACTTCACTTCTGATGGCAAGGGCGGGATTCACCGTCTACGGCTTCGATGTGAACAGAAACCTGATAGATGAACTCTCAAGGGGAGAGACCCGCCTCAAACAGGAGAAGGGCATAGCTGAATTGTTAGATGATCTTAAAGAACGCAATTACTTTCCAACGGAAGATCTAAGTGAACTGTATGAGTCTGACGTGGTTCTAATTGCCGTTCCCACCCCAAAGGGAAGAGATGGGCCTAATCTCAGTATGGTACTGTCGGCCTTGGAGAGCGCCCTGAAGGTAGTGAGGAGGGGCGGACTCATAGTGATAGAGAGTACACTACCTCCTGGAACGTTCTACGATCTGATAATCCCGACAGTAGAATCTAGTGGTCTAGAGGTAGGCAAGGACATCTACCTAGCGTACTGCCCAGAGAGGGCCCTGCCAGGAAAGCTCCTCCAAGAGCTCGTCCAGAACTTCAGGATAATCGGTGTTGTTGATGAGAAGTCAGGAATACTAGCTAAGACACTCTATGAATCCTTCGTTGAGGGTGGAATAGAGATAGTAGATCCGCTCACGGCCGAGATGGTCAAACTGGTGGAGAATTCTTACAGGGATGTGAACATAGCATTCGCCAACGAGGTAGCGAGGATGTGTGAGGTCTTGGGCGTGGATGTGAGGAAAGTCAGGGAGCTAGCGAATAAGCACCCTAGGGTAAACATGCTGATTCCGGGGATAGGTGTGGGAGGAAGCTGCCTAACCAAGGACCCGTGGTTCCTGTTCTGGGCATCGCAGGAGAGGGGTTATCGACCCAATCTGATAAAGAGGGCCAGAGAACTCAACGCTGAGATGCCATTCCATTACGCTGGCATCTTAGATGAACTCGTGAGACAGCTTAGGGGCGGGAGAAGCGGTGTGATAGCCGTGCTGGGCTCTACATATAAGGGAGATGTTCCCGATCCCAGAGAGTCCCCAGTAGAGCCCTTCGTGAAGGAACTGGTTAAGAGAGGTCACGCAGTCAAGGTATATGATCCCCTCGTCAGGTCTTCATTCGGCGGCGAGTACGTGCCTGATATATCGGAGGCAGTCAAGGATGCCGACTCAATCGCCTTCGTAACCGATCACACTGAGTTCAAAATGCTCGACCTGAGAAAGCTGAGGAAAGCTGTAAAGAAGGATGGACCGGTGATATTATTCGACGGAAGACTCCTTTTCGAACCAGAAGAGGCTGAGGAAGCTGGTTTCATATATATCTCGGTGGGAAGACCCTATACGATCTTGGAGAGATCCCTCGTGACTATAGAGGATTGAATCGAAAATGTAAGAAATTAAGAAATCCGGATCAAGAGATATGGTCTAAAAGGAACGAGGGGAGTGAGACTATCTTCATGCCTTTCACCTTATTTCTCCCCTCTAGGGCTTCATAGATCATGGAGTAACATGCGACTTCCTCGATAATTACGTAGTCGGCATCCATGTTGCCTGCTATGTCAAGCAGCTTAGCTAGCCATCTGTCGAACTTCTCCGGCTCCGCTTGGTAGATGAGCGTGGCACCGCAGTCGCAGCACACCCACTCCGGGATCTCCAACACATTCGCATTCTTTATGGATCTCAGTATTCTCTTGGATGCGCCATTGCTCCTACACGATGGCACCAAGAACACCTTGTTCTTCTTACCCTTCAGGCTCTTAGTCCTTATCTTTCCCTCTTCTAAAGCCTCTTCTATGACAGAGGCCAAGTCCTTCATGCCTAAATCCGTGAACATGTTGGCACACAGCGAACATCCAGATACCACGTGTTTCGGGGAGAGGTCAGCTAAGAACCTCCTCAACTCTTCCCTTGACTCCTCAGAACTGTCCTTCTCCCCAATCACGTACACGAGCCCTCCACAGCATGGCTCGTTTGTTCCCGCCGGGACTACCCTCTCCGAGATCTTATGGAGGAGCTTGTTAGCTGACAACGCCACTTCGGGTACTGTGTGAACCCAGCATCCCGCGAAGAAGAGTAGATCTGCTCCCTTCTCGGGCTGGAAGTCAGGCGGCAGCCATACTCCCTTAGTTATCCTGTCTCCGATCGGGCTGCCGGTCTTCCTCCTCACGTCTCTCATGCCGACGGTGACTAAAGGGACGTATCCCATGTCTATTAACGCCGATCTGGAACCGACAATCACACCGAAGACATCTATGCCCACAGGACAGAAGTTACTGCAGAGCCCGCAGTTCATGCAGGTGAACGTGTAGCTGAGGAACTCCTCTGTTAATTCAATCTTTCCATAGCTTAGCATTGAGAGAAGTTTTATACGAGCCCTTGCGCCTTCTGTCTCCCTAAGACCCTCCACATGGAACATGGGGCAGGGGATGTTGCACGCTCCGCATCCAATGCATCTCCCTAGCTCCTTGACAAGCTGCTCCGGGAACTCCACCAAAGGATTCACCTCTCGATGAGCTTTCCGGGGTTCATGATCCAGTTCGGATCGAGAGCCTCCTTCACCTTAGAGAATATGGTCACAAACCCCTCATCCATATCTGGGGTTATCCTATTGACTCCGATGCCGGTTCCGAACCCCACAGATCCTCCCAGTGATACTGTCCTGCCTATGACGTTTTGGGCAGCTTTTTCCGTTCTCTCCACCTCCTTCTCGTTGGTGGGATCGTATAGGAATATGGCCATAACCCAACCCAAAGGCGGATCGAAGACGGTCACTACAGGGAGCTTCATCCTGGAACCCGTTCTATCTATCTCTTGGACAGCATCCCTGACTAAATGGGGATGAACTCTCATGCTCACGACCTTTATCGCAGATTTCCTGCTCTTAGCAATCTCGTATATGCCCTTCCTCCTGATCCATATATCACTCGCATCCTCTAGATCAGCTTCCTCATGCTGAATCTCCATACTGCCCAATACTTCGCTCAACCTAGAGCTCCACAGATCCACGCAGTCTTCCTTACCCGCCAGCTCTAGATAGGCTATGGCTTCCGTTCCTCCACCTTCAACCACCTCTCTGTAGTTGTGATACACCTCAAAGCCCATCACGCTCATACCCTCCTTCTCTATAGTGTTCTGGACGGTTATAGAATCAGATACATCCGAGAACTCAATTATGAAAGCCCTTCTACTCTCAGGTTTCAAGGGTAGTCTCAGATAGGCGGATGTAAATATCCCGAGGGTCCCTTCCGATCCCAACATTAGGCCTAGAGTGTTCCACTTACTGGGAGGTCCAGGCTGCTCTACTAAGACTACCTCTCCAGATGGGAGAACCACTTCGACACCTATCACTAGGTCCTTCATGGTTCCGTATTTAGCTGAGAGCGGAGAGGCTGCATCTTCGGCTATTAGACCGCCAACGGTGGAAAATCCGGATCCGTCCGGATTAATAGGCATGAATCTATCGGGAAATACCTTGTTGAGCTCTAAGACTTTTACTCCTGCTTCCACTCTGATGAGACCGCTGAAGTCGTCCCTGTCCAAGATTCCGTTCATCATTTGCATATCTACAACTATGCCCCCCTCTATGGGTAACGGTCCTGCCACTAAAGATGTCCCTGAGCCCCTAGGAATTACCGGAACGCCGTATCTATTGGCAGCCTCCACGATGAACGACACATCCTCTACATCAGACGGCCTAACCACGGCGGATGGGGTCGCATGAATACCAGAAGCATCGTAAGAGTAGGCAGACCTGTCCAGATCTTCTAGAAGAACCCTATCCTCTCCTAACTGGGAGGCGATCTCCTCCGCCGCTTTAACTGCTGGTTCCTCGGCCATATTTAACCCTAAGACCATGGGGAGCAGGAAAATGTAATAACCTTTCGTAGAGTAGGGGTAATCGGTGGGATCAGGTGTTTAGACTTCCACTTGACGGCCTTCACAGGGAGCTGGGAGCTAAGTTCTTCGAGTTCGCCGGTTGGGAAATGCCAATGAAGTACACGAACTCACTTAAGGAGACGCTCTCGGTCAGAAATTCGGTCGGGATATTTGACACATCTCACATGGGGCGTTTCCTGCTCCGGGGACCTCACGCGGTTGACTTCCTCCAGAGAGCCACCTCAAATAACATCAGGATATCTAACGGGAGGACGAGGTACACCCTAACCCTCAACCCCGAGGGGGGAATAAAGGATGATAATGTGGCCTTCAAGCTTTCGGACGAACTTGTCCTATTCGTTGTGAACGCGTCGAACAGGGAGAAGATACTGAAGTGGTTCGAGGGATTGATATCGGAGTGGGGTATGGACGTGGAATTGAGAGATGAGACCTTTAGGACCGTGATGATGGCCATCCAAGGACCTAAAGCTAGGGGCCTCGTTCACAACGTATTAGGAAGGACTTTTGACCTAAAGAAGTTCAGGGTAGAAGAGAGTACTCACGAGGGAGCCAAGTTCATCGTAAGTAGGACAGGTTACACCGGGGAGGATGGCTACGAGATAGTAGCGTGGGATGTTCACTGGGCTGAATCCATCTACAGGGAACTGGTGGACAAAGGAGCGGTACCTTGCGGGCTGGTCGCGAGGGATATACTCAGGCTCGAGGCCGGGCTAGTTCTCTATGGGAACGACATAGACGAGGGAACGAATCCATTTGAAGCAGGTCTGGATTTCGCCGTGAAGCTAGATAAGGAGTTCTTCATAGGTAAAGAAGCTTTGATTAGAGTGAAGGAGGAAGGGATGAAGAGGAAGAGGGTCGGCCTGCTAAGCGAGACTAGAAACTCCCCAAGAAAGGGGGATAAGATACTCAGGGACGAGGAAGAGGTGGGCGTGGTCACCAGCGGCACCTTCAGTCCCACATTAGGGAGGGGAATAGGTATGGGATACGTCCCACCTGAGTTATCAAGGGAGGGAGAGGAATTCACTATCAAGGGGGCGAAGGAGTTCAAGGCGAGGGTTTCTAAAATGCCCTTCTACGACGAAAGTAAGTACGGATGGAGGAGATCCTCTACCTGACCTTCCCCAAGACCACATGACTGACGGTCTTCGCAAGCCTCCGAGTCTCGGCAATTTTAACGACGTCTCCTTCTTTTATATCGAGACACGGTGGGAGGTGCGCGTGAATCTTGCTCCTCCTCCTCTCGTACCTCTTGTATTTCGGCCTATAATGAAGGTACTCAACGAGCACGGTCACAGTTCCCGTCATCTTGGTGCTGATAACCCTACCCACCAAGGTCTTCCCCCTGATAGATATGCTTCCGTGCCAAGGGCACTTTTCATCGGAGCATTCCCTCTCAGGAGGGATCACATCTCCGATCAGAGCTTCAGATAGTCTCCTCATGATCTTTTCACCCTTTCCTCAGGTCTTCCCACTACCTTATCACCTAGGACGATGACTCGTTTACCACTGGGCAACCTAAATAAAAACAACCTCTTATCCTTAGGTACCCTGACATCACCCTTGGATGTCCTGATCACAAGCATGTTCTTGGTCTCGTAAATGACCTTTCCCTTGATCCCCAGCTCCGGCAGATTGGGTGAGGACAACAGTTCCACCTCCAGACCGATAAGCTCGTGATAAAGGATATTGGAGGGTTTTATGGGAGCTATATCCTTATACCCCTCTCCCTAAGAATGGTCAGAATCCTAGCCTTCTCTCTCCTCAGTTCTCTGTTAAGGTGGATCTTCTCAGCCGCTCCCATTAATCTCTTGGCTTCTAGAAGGAAGAACTCCTTCTCCACCTCTCTCAACCGCTCTAAGAGCTCCTCGTTAGTCATACCTCTTAGCTCCTCAACCTTCCTCGTTGGCAACCTCACTCACCCCCTCAGCCTCCTCCGATCCCAGTTCTGATTCAGACCTCGACTCCGAACTCAACTCAGATGATTCAGATTCCTCAGCAACTGAGCTTTCCTCCGCCTCAACTTCAACAACCTCAGCTTCCTTGACTTCCTCAGATCCCTCGGAAGACTCCAAGGCCTCCACTAACTCTTCAGGAACTTCGACCTCCACCTCGGTGGTAGACAACTCCTCTCTCTCAGCCTTCATCCTCTGCCTTATCTCCTCTATGACCTCCTCCTTTATTTTCACCGTATCAGGGCTCTCGACGTCGGGCCTCACTATCCTAACTCTAACACCTATCACCCCTTGGGGCATAAGCACATGCTTCACCGCATAGTCGACCTTCTCTATCTGATCCTGCCCGCATCTATAGATTACCCCGGCCCTGAACCTCTCTTCCCTAGCCCTCTGGCTTCCAAATTTGCCTGCGAGCCTTATCTCCACTCCCTTAGCGCCGGCCATCATGACCCTCCTGAGTGCGGAGAAGGCCACCCTCTTGTGCCTCTCTCCCCTAGCAATCCTCCTGGCTATGTAGCTAGCTACGATCCTCGCGCTCAGGAAGGGTTCGTCCACCTTCTTGGCCTGAATGTAGGGATTAGAGATGCCTAAGGCCTCTTTTACCATTTCTCCTATCTTTTTGGATGCTCTCCCACCCCTACCAATGATTATTCCGGGACGTTCGACGTAAACCGTAATGATGTCCCTCACAGGTGTGGAGGAAATGTCCACACCGTGAAAACCAGCCTTCTCAGCTACCTTCTCCATTAACTCATGCAAGGAGTACCTGATAATGCCCTCCTGAACGAACTTCTTATAGTTAGGCAGGGTCTTCGTGGCGCTCATTCTTCCTCCTCCCTCTCCTCAAGCAATATTTCAACATGAACTAACTGCTCCACCTTGGGGGTGGCTCTACCGTAGGCTCTGGGAAATATTCTCTTCAGTTTGGTTCCGGTCTGAGCAGCCGCATGCTTCACATACAAGCGGTCAGGATCCAAGTCCTTGTTCGTAGCGTTATGCTCCGCACTCTTGAGTATCTTCTTGACTAGCTTCGCGGCCTTTACGGGATACCTACCAGGTTTCCACCTGTTCAGCTCCCTCCTATGGGGCACCCCCCTCTTAAACCTCTTGAAGGGCACAGCCCTCTTCAGAGCTATCACATCGTCTAGAATCTGATAAGCTTCAGACAGTTTCTTGCCTCGGATAGCTCTCAGCAACTCAACCGTCTCCTTGAACGATACCCTCAGGTCTCTCCCTGAGGCCATAGCTTCTCGCTCGCCTTTCGCGCTGTAGGAATATCCCCACGATGGCAACCTTCTTTACCTCCCTTCGGTTGGCATAGATCGGGGGCGTTTATAAAAATGCTTGAGAAGCTGGACCTCGTAGCTGTCGATGTGGACGGTACCATAACCCACGAGGATCCGTACATTCACTTAGGAGCGGTTAAAGCTCTGAGATCTCTGGGGGAGAAGGTACCTATAGCCCTAGTGACGGGTAACCCCTTCCCCATCGCCTACGCTTTGTCAGTTTACTTGAGACCAAGCTCTCGAGTGATCGGGATAGCCGAAAACGGAGGGGTGGTGTACTTCGAGGGGAAGCACAGGTTACTTGGCAATCTGGATGTGATGAAAAAAGTGAAAAAATTTATAGAAAATAGTGATTACAGAAAATATATATCTAAAGACTCCGAGTTTAGATACGTTGATTTGGCCTTGAGGATGGATCCTACGACCCAAGAGAGGCTGATCAAAGATATACTCTCTAGAGGGTTGGATGTGGAAATAACGACCAGCGGCTATGCCCTCCACATAATGCCCAAGGGGGTAAACAAGGGAACAGGGCTCCTATCTCTATGCGAGGAGCTTGGTATAGATCCAAGGCATGTGGCGGCTATAGGTGATTCTCACAATGATCTGGAGATGTTTTCTGTGGTAGGTCTCTCGATAGCCCTCCCCAATGCCCCAAGAGAGGTCAAAGAAAGAGTAAACGTAGTCGTGGGAGGACCTGGATACGGATACAGCCTCCCACTTGCTATAAAAGTACTCAGGAACCTCCTTTCTTCTCTCTGACTCCCCTCTTAGACTTCTCCATCCTGAACCTCCAGAAGAGATAAGCTCCAACAATCACCGGCGGGACTACTGCAAGAAGAATGAGCTGAGGAGGTACGTAGGGCTCAGCCTTCTGTATTATGACCACTAGAGATTTACCATTCTCTTGAAGTTGGGGAACGAACTCCCAAAGGGCATCGTTCCATATGACCACTTTAGGTGCTGGGTTCCCTCCGAGTACTGAGATCTTTAGACTCGTGAAGTTGACCCATAGGTTGGCAGAGATGTCGTCCGGCAGTGCTGCAGTGAGAGGTGTCAGGTCTATGTAGTAATAACCGCTAGCACTTCTCCTGAGCTCCAATGGAAGGCTCTCTACCGTGAGATTGTAGTTCACAATTAGGGCACGTGTGGCCGCCTGCTCCTCGGTCTTGAAGGAGAGATGAAGTGACTTTATCTTGTCGCTCTTCGCCGCGACGGAGGCGACTGAGACGATCCCCGTGTAGTTTATGTGCGGGGTGGACGCGTAAGTTACATTAACGAAGTTCCACCTTATTCCATAGAGGAGGAGGAACCTGTCCCCATAGAAGAAGCTCATCATAGTGTGAACCGTAGTATTATCGAAGTAACCCGCTGCTTCAGCCTTGGGGAAGAAGTTGGCCCTCCTTGTAGGGTCTCCTGGCCTAGGAATAGCTATCAGGGTGTAAATCCCCCTAGGCCCAGCATTCGTCATGTTTATGGTGACATTCCCCCTGTAGCTTATCCAGTTGAGTATGGGAGCCTTGAGGACGTTGGAGAAGTATCTGGTTTCAGGCTCGTGAATCAGCCTGAAGACTTGGGCCTTCATAGTGGCTGAGAGATCCTCATGTATGAGTATAGTGGCTACTGGCATCGGCCTCACAGCGGAGACGGAGAGGATGGCAGTGCTCAGGAGTAAGATGGCAGTTAGTAGGACTGCAGGGCCCTTTCTCATGCTAGACACCTTTCGCCAAACCGAGATGGTACCCTTTATTTAAATGAAGGTCCTTATGGATGCGCTGGGTATGACGAATAGAAGGGGAATACTCCTTTCCGTCTTCTACTCAGGTGAGGATAAAGCTGCTGTAATGAAGTTCTACGATCCTGGGAGAGAGGAGGTCTTTCTTGTTAGAGATAATACCGGACATAAACCCTATCTGTTAACGGATGCGCCAGCCGATTCTTTAGAGGAAATGCTATCCCCCGGCTTAGCTGCTAGGTTATTCAAGGTCTCTAAGGTGAGGAAGTACGACATTCTGAGGGACAAGGAAGTTGAAGTGACGAAGGTAGAGGCCAAGGATCCGCTCGCCATAGGAGGATCTCCTAGAAACATGAGGGAGGAGCTGGCTAAGAAAGGGTTCAGTGTGTGGGAAGCCAAGATAAAGTACTACGACTGCTACGTGTATGACAGAGGGCTGGTACCCGGTTGCTCTTACGAAGTGGACGAATCAGGAAATGTGATTAGACTACATGAGGACAGCGAGATCCCCCAGGAGTTCAGGCATTTAGACGAGAGGACTGGGGAGATACTCTCTTCCATGATACCCCTATTCGATGAACCTTCTCCACACCTAAAGAGTGTTGCCGTCGATATAGAGGTACTGGCCACTCTAGACAGGATGCCCGATCCCTCGAAGCCGGATAAACCTGTAGCGGCAGTAGCATTTGTTGATAGTGACGGTCGGAAGGAGGTTCATGTACTGCTGCGGGGCGGAGAGGTGCCAGATACCCTACCCAATGGAGCTCGGCTGATCAAGTATGAGAACGAGGGTAGGCTGATCCGCTCCGTCCTGGACAGGATCTCACAATACCCACTAGTCTTCACGTATAACGGCGATAACTTCGACATGCCCTACTTGGCTAGGAGGGCTAGGGAATTGGGAGTGAGGGACTGGCCAGTAAGGTTGGAGAGGGACAGAGCTCTTCTAGACACAGGGATGCATGTAGATCTCTATAAACTCTTTAGCAACAAGTCAATTCAGGTTTACGTGTTCAACAATAAGTACTTAGGTTACACGTTAGATGAGGTGGCTGAGGCCTTACTCGGTGAGAGAAAGATTGAACTGGGCACTAGAGACTTTTACTCAGTTAGCGCCAGAGAATTAGCTGAATACTGCCTGCAGGATGCGGAATTGACCTTCAAGCTGGGAAATATCGGGGAGGGCGAGCTGATCAGGCTACTCTTCCTCCTCTCTAGGATAAGCAAGATGTCCTTGGAGGAGGTATCTAGGCAGGGAGTCTCCTCATGGATCAGGAACATGATATTCTTCGAATACAGGAGGAGGAACTGGCTCATACCGGAACAGGATGAGATAAAGGCGGTCAGAGGAGAGAGGACCTACTCCCAAGCGATAATAAAGGGGAAGAAGTACATGGGGGCCATAGTGCTCGAGCCAGTTCCGGGTGTCCATTTCAATGTGGCGGTGATGGACTTCGCAAGCCTATATCCCTCCATAATTGGCAGGTGGAAAGTAAGCTTCGAGACGATAAACTGCCCGCACGAGGACTGCAGGGAGAACAGGCCGGTGGAGGAACTGCCCCACTGGATATGTAGGAAGGGGCTCGGGATAGTCCCCTACCTCATACAGGCGTTGAGGGACATGAGGGTGAGGAGGTACAAGAAGAGGGCTAAAGAGGAGAAGGACGAGCACATGAGAAGATGGTTCGACACAGTTCAGAGGAGCTTGAAGGTCTTCCTTAACGCTAGCTACGGGGTGTTCGGGTATGAGAACTTCCCGCTGTACTCCCCACCTGCCGCCGAGACCATCACTGCATTGGCCAGGAAGGCCATGCTCCTATCGATAGAGGAGGCTAAGAAAATGGGCTTGGAGGTCATTTACGGGGACACCGATTCTCTATTCATCAAGGGTGCAACTCAAGAGGAAATAGAGCGGTTGGAGGAGGCGGTAGAATCCAAGTTGGGTATAGATCTAGAGCTGGACAAGTGGTATCGGTACGTGGTCCTCTCTCGTCTGAAGAAGAACTACTTGGGAGTGACTGTGGACGGAGTAATTGATGTGAAAGGGCTTCTCGGGAAGAAGAGGAACATCCCACTGTTCGTCAAGAAGGCGTTTGATGAGGTGCTGGAGATACTCAGAAAGGTGGAAACCCCCGACCAGTTCGAGGAAGCCAAGGAGAAGGTAGCTGAGACGATAAGATCCTATGTTAAAAGGCTGGAAGCTGGAGAGTTCGATCTGGAGGAGCTGGCCTTCAAGACCATGCTGACTAGGAACTTGAACAGCTACAAGAAGACCACCCCTCAGCACGTCAAGGTGGCGAGGATGCTTGAGAGCATGGGAAGGAGGGTGGTTGCCGGTCAGGTGATCAGATATGTGAAGGTGAGAGGTAGAGAAGGTGTGATGCCCCTCGAACTCGCCAAAAAAGCCCAGATAGATAAGGAAAAGTACTTGGAGATAATGAAGACAACATTCGAGCAGATACTTGATTCCCTAGACATGGACTTCGACGATATAGTGAAGGAGAGGAGATCAACGAGCCTTGAGGAATTCTTCTAACTTCTCCTTCACCCTCTTGCTGACTATGGATCCGTCTATTTTCCCCCTGACCTCCTTCATCACCTCACCCATGACCATGCCGTAAGCCCTCTCTCCCCTCTCCCTCACCTTGGACGAGAGTTTCTCGAGGACCTGCTCTATCACCTTATCCAACTCATCGACCGACATGCGATGGGTCTTCACGTACTCCTCAGCGCTGGAGTACTCTCCCCTAGAAAGAGACCTCAGCACTTCGGGCACGGCCTCCTTAGCCAGCGATCCTTCTCCAAGCAACTTGGCTATCTCCTCAAAGTGCTCCTCCCCCAGATTCTCCACGGGTTCGCTCTCTCTCTTCAAGGACCTGACCATTGAGACGAGCATCGACGCTAGAAATCTAGTAGGCACTCCGTACCTACTCAACCTCTCGAAGAGCTTCACTTTTCCATCATCGAATATCTCCCAAGCCAACTCCTCAGTCAGGTCGTATTTCTCCATTAGCTCTCTGACTTGATCCTCCGGCATGGGAGGGAGCTCCTTTATCCTCTCCAGTACGGGCCTTACGTTCACAGGCATGACATCGGTTTCGGGATACATCCTAGCGGAGCCAGGCATGGGTCTCATGAAGGCGGTGTTTCCGTCTGGGAGGGCTCTTCTAGTTTCGTTGGGTACTCCCCTGAGAGCTTGCTTTAACCTCTCCCTCACGGAGTCCAGAGCCAGTTTGGCAGCATCCTCCCTCCCCAGAACGAGCACGAAGGAATCCCCTTCATCACATCCGAGCAGCTCCCTGACCTCATTCACCTCATCCTTCCCTATCCCATAACCAGGCAGCTCGTCCCCGTGCAGGATGCCCTCGACTCCACCGAAGACCTTAGCATAATCAGCTAGCTCCTTCCCGAATCTCCTTCCTGGCTGTAGCTCCTTGCCCAATATCCCACTGAAACCCTTAACTTTGATGCCGTAGACCCTCTCACCCCTAGATAGGGCCTTCGTTATCAACTTCGACTTGGAGGACGAGAAAGCGGAAGTTACATCGACGATGGGGATGTCCAGATCCTCCTCCTTCACGTCCCTACTCCTCAGCTCATCCCTTATGCTGAGGAGGTTCAGCTGCCTCACAACCTCTCTCCTTATTATCTCCGGGATGAGATCTAGGTCCTGAACGCCTTTTATCTCCTGCCTGGCGCCGCCCTCTATGGAAACGTTTATGTCCTGCCTGATGGTACCCAACCCCCTCTGAACCTTACCTGTCGCTCTAAGTATCCTCCCGAGCTTCAATGCCGCCTCTCTGGCCTGTTCGGGGTACATAATATCGGGCTCGGTCGCCAACTCTACCAAGGGGATGCCCAGTCTGTCGAGCCTGTATTTAGCTCTCTCGGACTTACTTTCAACGATGTAGGCTGACTCCTCCTCCAGACAGAGGGTCGCCATCCTGACCCTGCCCCACTTTGTCTCTATCCCGCTGCCCTCCCCACCCAGTGCTACTAAAGCGGTCCTCTGGAATCCAGTAGTATTGCTTCCATCGACGACTATCTTCCTCATGACATGGACCTCGTCCACGGGCTCCATCCCCAGCATCAGCGCTATGGTCAGGGAGATCTCTAAGGCCTCCTCGTTCATTGGATGGGGTGGCGCCTCGTCAGCCTCCACCTCGCAGGTGGTGTCGTAGTAGATCCCGTAGAGAAAATCTCTCTTCCTCAACGACTCGAACCTAGCGGCCGGATCTATAGTACCTAACTCGCTGTAAGAGACACTCAGTCTTCTCCTGATCCACTCATGGGGCTCATCTTCTCTCATTATTGAGGGACAACTGCAGAACAACTTGTGAGTGTCGAGCCTCTGATGGATCTCCAGCCCGACCTTGAGACCCACCTTTTCGTAATTGATGTCCACGTAATCACCTCCAACACGGCGGAAATACGTTTAGTCCTAGGTGAGCGCCCAGCTCCCCGGCGATGTTCGTCTGCATGATCCTCCTGATCTCCTCTATGTCGCTGGTATGACCTAAAGCGTACATCAGCTTTATCAAAGCTACTTCAGGGAGCATATCCCCTCCAGGTATCACACCAGCCACCAGGAGACGCCTTCCCGTCTCATACACTTGGAGGTCCACCCTCCCGAATAGGCACTGGGATGTTACGACCACGGGAACTCCGCTGCCAACTATCTCTCCCACGATAGGGATGAGCCAGCGAGGGACATGGCCCAATCCTGTCCCGGCCATCACTATACCCTTGAACCTCTCACCGGCATACCTAAGCATGTCCTCCGGCATACCGGGCCACACATGGAGGAGGGCCACATTGGGCTCAAGCCGGTCATCCAGCTCTACCCGGCTCCTTCCCTCTCTTCTGGGGTTGAACTTGTTGGACAACAACTCAATCTTCTCCCTCGTCACTTTAGCGATTGGAGGCTCGTTTACCGGCTGGAAAGCATCTCTCCTGGAAGTGTGAAGCTTCCTCGCCTTCACCCCCCTTATCACGAAGGCGTAATCATCGTGTGGGCTCCCGTGCATCACAATGACGGACTCGGCAATGGGTCCTTGCGCCGCCACCCTTGCAGCAGCTATCAAGTTGAGGATAGCATCAGTGGATGGACGATCTATCGACCTTTGAGAGCCGACCAGAACGACCGGCTTATCTAGGTTATGCAGCATGAAGGCTAGGGCAGCCGCCGTGAAGTGCATGGTGTCGGTGCCATGGGCTATTATGACACCCTCTGCCCCCCTCCTTAACTCGTCGTAAACAGCTTTGGCGATCTTCCTCCAATGATCTGGAGTTAAATTTTCGCTGAACTCGGCAAACAGAGGCACATAATCTATGTTAACGATCTCAGCCAGCTCAGGTACTATGTCAAGTAGCTCCTCTGGCTTCTCGTGAGATATAACCGCCCCCGTAGAATAGTCGACCCTAGAAGTGATGGTTCCCCCGGTCACTATGAGGGGAACGTAGGGTAGATCCTCCCTGAACCTGAGCGAGGGAACCTCCTTCCTCTGAATGGGCTTTCCCTTCTCCAGAACTTCTATCTCTACGCCATCTAGGTGTATCCCGATGTTGTATCCGCTGTCCAGCTTCAGGATCAAATGCTCATCGTCGAAAATCTCCGGTCGAGGTATCACGATTCCCTCATATACCAGACTCCCTTTCCTTATTCTGATCCGATCGTAGTCTTCCACACCCAGAGAAGAGAGGATACGCTTGGCCTTTCCCCTATAGTGGAGAGTCATCGGTCCAGTCAACCGGTTCTACAGTAAAAAAGATTGGATGGAGGGTCATCCCAGAACAGGTCTGAACTTGTAGGAGTAGGCTATGAGGCCGGATTCACCGCTCACGCGTGTCTTCCTTATTACCATCTCTACCTCCATTCCTTCCTTGACCTCTTCTGGATGCACATCCGTTAGCTGTGAAAAGACACGCGTACCATCCTCCAGCTCTATTAGGGCTACGACGTACGGGGTGTAATACTCGTATCCTCTGGGGGCGTTCCAGATTACGGAGTAGTTGATGACCTTACCCCTTCTAGGCAGCGCCACCCTCTCAATGTTCTTGGATCCGCATACCGGACATACTCTCTCCTCCGGCAGCGTTTTATGACCGCAATCCTTGCACCTACCACCCTCCAACCTGTACCTAGCCGGGAGTTCCCTCCAATGGGCTGGGACACTCTGCCAATATGCCCACATAGATCACACCCCCCTCACCAAGTGTACAACCGAATTAGCCCCTAGACCGCCTACACTTAGAACGAGCCCATTCTTTGCACCAGGAACCTGCCAGCCCTCAGCCCTTTCGGTTATTTGCAGGAAAGCTTCTGCCATCTGGTAGACGCCGGTCGCACCCACGGGATTCCCTCGGGCCTTCAAACCTCCCTCCGGATTGATGGGAGTGGAACCATCTCTCCGGGCATCTCCACTACTGAAGAGCAACGATGCCTTCCCCCTCTCCGCTAGACCGAGTTCTTCGACTTCCACGTATCCCATCACACTGGAGTAATCGTGGATCACGTAGAAGTCTGGCTTGAAGTCTTGAGATGCTTTGAGAGCCCTCTTGAAAGCAGCGCGCACTGAAGGTAACTGAGTCAGATCATTCCTGCGGTATATGGAGATGGTATCAGTCGCCTGACCGGATGAGACTATCTTGACACTGCTTTCTTTACCTACGTCCTTGGAAAGTACCACTGCTGCAGCTCCATCACTGATAGGGGCGAGATCCAGCATCGTAACTGGTTCTGCTATTACTGGAGATGATTCATAGCTTTGAGGCTTCAGTTTAAACCTGAGCTGGGCATGAGGGGTCGTCGACGCGTTCTCATGCATTAGCAGGGGTAAATGGGAGAACTCTTCCTTTGGAACGCCGTACTTCTTCATGTAGGCCCGCATCATCATGGCATGCATGGATTCCAGTGTCCCCCCAGGGAAGGCCTCGTACTCAGAGTCTATGAAGGTAGAGAGGGCCGATGTGGAGTCCTCCAGCGATGTGTAGTCGGTCATCTTCTCCACGCCCACCACGAGTACCTTCTCTGCGGTTCCGCTCACCACCAATGACTTGGCGAGTAGTATGGCGGCTCCCCCCGAGGCCCCAGCGGCCTCCACCTTGACTGCTGGTGTGCCCGCCATTCCCAGATGGGTGGCAACATAGGATGCGAGGTTCTCTTGGGCGTTTATAACCCCGGAAAGGGCGTTGGCGACGACTATGTAATCCACATCCTCGATTGATGCGTCCTCTAGGGCAGCTAGAGCCGCCTCCACAGCTAGGTGTCTCAGGGACTTATCCCAATGGTTGCCCACCTGGGTCAAACCCACACCTATCACATAGACCATGGCATCACCCCCGAGCATCTCAGTAGGCACTGAAGTCGTGGAGCATGCGGATCATCCTCCTGTACCTAGCATAGGTAGTGTAATCGACGTACTCCTTTCTGGAGACGTAATCCATGGTTTTAGGTGCCAATCCTTGGACCTCCTCTATTCCCTCCTTCACCTCTATGTGGAACGCGTCACTCCCAGCTCCTGAACCGAACGACACGACCAGTATCTTCTGCCCGGGCTTGGCCTGATCCAAGACAGCCGCTAACCCGACCAAAGCCGATCCGCTATAGGTGTTTCCTATGTAAGGAGTTATTAGACCAGGCTTTATCTTATCCGGTGTGAATCCCAGCCTTGTCCCCACCCTCAGGGGGAACTTCCCATTCGGCTGGTGGAATATGGCATAATCGTAATCCTCCGGCGCAGTACCCATCAGAGCCATGAGCTCCTTAGCTGCAGTCGTTATATGCTTGAAGTAAGCTGGCTCTCCCGTGAAAGCCCTCGTGTGAGCCGGGTAGCGTTCATGCTGCCTCCTCCAGAAGTCAGGGGTATCCGTTACGTGTGAGAGGGAGGCCTCTATCACAGCCACTGACCTGTCCGCCGGTCCTAGGATGTAGGCGGCACCGCCAGCGGAGGCCGTGTACTCCAGCGCATCCCCTGGAGCGCCCTGAGCCGTGTCCGCTCCGACAGTTAGCCCGTAATCGATCATTCCAGAGCCTATCAGCCCTAAAATTGATTGAATGGCCTCCGTTCCGGCCTTACAGGCAAACTCATAGTCAGCACCTGTGGTGAGCCTGCCCTCCCCTCCAGCACCAAGGGCGTCGATCAGCATTGTGGCGGTTGTCTTAACCGCGTAGGGCTTGGACTCTGTCCCAACGTAGACTGCCCTGAGCTTCGACGCATCTATGCGCGCCCGCTTCAACGCATTGATTGACGCCTCATAGGCTATTGTGAAGGTGTCCTCATCGATGCCTGGAACGCTCTTCTCCTCGACCATGATACCCGCGGCGTACCTGTTCCAGTCGCGCCCCCATCCTCTCGCAAGCTCCTCCGACTTGATGCGCCATTTGGGAACGTAAACTCCCCAACCAACTATTCCAACCCTTCTACTCGCTCTCATATGATCACCTTATCAGCTAGATGGAACATAGCTGCCTAATCGGGGTCTATAGCTTTGATCAGGAGGCTCCCTCGTCGAAATATTAAAAGTTAGTATGTTACGAGCCGGAAATAAACAAGAATTATATAAACGGAGACATGCGAATTCCTACGTTAATCTTGATGTGAGTCGACGACCCTTTCATTAACTAACGTAGGAGTGAAGGTAAAAAGAGGAGGTCTGTCAGGACACTTGACCGCGGTAGACTCTCTCCACCGCCTTCAACAGAGCGAATCCGATCACATCGATGGCTATCACAGACCCTATCAGTATGTAGACAAAGGTTATGATGAAGGGCTGGTTAAACAGCTGGTACAAGTAGGCTGAGACTATCAGGGAAACAGTGACGGGCATCTGACCTAGAGCGAGTAGGGGTCTGTCCCTCAGCTTCCAAGCTATAGCTGTAGCGATGAGATTAGCAGCTGAACCTCCTAGGGCATCCACTATCCCGAAGGGCCCGAGCATGTTCGCTATGAAGCAGCCCAAAGTTGTTCCCAGTATTGCTGGGGGGCCCATTAGCACTGAAAGCGCCAGCAAAGCATCTGCTACCCTCACTTGGACTGCATAGAAAGAGATTGGAGCTAGCACGAGGGTCAGCACAGCGTATGCAGCCGCTATCACCGTGAGCATGGCGACATCGCTACTCAGGTTCCTCATTCCCATCACCCGAACGCGTTTTTACCAGCCTATTTAAGAACCTTCCCAGTTTCCATGTACCAGAGATAGAGATCGAGTTCTCCGAGAGTTAAGCCCGTTTTCTCGGCTATTTTCCCTAGTATCGATTCTATTTCCAAGTACTTCCTTCTCGTAAGGGTCTTAGGTCTCTCTATGATCCCATACCTCACCAGTACATCCACTATGTGGTAGTCGATTATCGCCACATTCTTGTATCCTATATTCCTCAGGAAATGGCTGGCTTCCTTGTATCCTAGACCCCTCACATTCTTGACTAACCACTCTCTGAGACTCCTCTCATCCTTGAAGCTGCTCAGGATGCCCTTCAACTCGGGTAAGAGCTTTCTGGCCTCAACGATGTACTCAGCTCTGGCCTTGGGGAAGCGGTGACCGAGCTCCCTCAATCTACTCTCCAGTTCTTCCCTGGGAAGCGTGATGAACCCGTCTCCTATAGCTCTCTGTATCCTTATCCCGCCTTCGGCGCTGTAATTGGCAGTTAAGAGGCAAAAAGCCAGCTCCTTGAATATCTCCTCCGCACTACTCTTCCCCAGTCGCTCGAACTCCCTCATCCTGATAGCTATGAGCTTAGAGACTTCCTCGCTTCTCAGCCTGTTCACTTCCCTAATCAGGTCCTCCATCCCCACTACCATCACCCAGCCTGTACGTCACCACTGCTCCATCCTCGAACTCGTCTATCTCAACTGTTCTCGCCTTCACCCCTGAATCTACTAGCGCAAGCCTGAAATCCTCGAAGTAGTCGTAGAAACCGCATGTTCTGCAGAAGTTACCCGTAAACTCGACCTTGACGAGATCGCCCCTGATTTCCAGCACCACTGCCTTGGCTTCCGGACTTCTAAGCGAGTTGAACCTCTCAATCGCCCGTTCGACAGCCTGCCGAAGGTCTTCACTGGCCTGCCTGAAGTCAAATTTCCAGATTCCATGCTTAGAGCAGAGGATTCTCACCTCAAAGTCACCTCTAGGTCTATCGAATGTGGTTCCAGGCACTTCGCCCGACAGGTACTTCCTTACCCTACCGTCGGCGCTTACTATCTCAATCCAGATTATCCTCGAATCTCGAGTCATTTCATGGGGAGCCACTCCCACCTCCACATAGATCCTCCCGTCCTCTTCGAATACACCGGGTTCATGCTCTTCGGCGCCGTCATCACCCTCTCCCTTGAACTCCATGGGGACCATTGGCTTGCCATGGCACACGGGAGGCTCACCTCCCGAGCTAGAGTAGGATTCAACGATCCTCCCGCAGACATCGCACCTGTAGAATTCCTCGCCATCCATCGCCCTTCCTCGAGAACACGGGTAAATAAAGGTTCAAGGCTGAGGGGTAGGTGTCTTGAAGGGTGAGGAATCTTCGAGCCTCCTCATGGACTTCAGAGCAAACCTCAAAACCAGCAGCGTGAGAGGGATTCCCAGTAACAGAAACGCACTGGGATCCAAAAACAGGAGGAAATCGTAGGTGCCGTGGAGCAAGATCGGGAATACCAGTGCCCTCGCTAGGCCCTCTTTATATCCCATCATCTTCGCCCTTCCCAAGTACACCCCCATGACAGCACCATCCAGCGCGTGACTCGGAACCGCCAGCACTGCCCTCACCAAACCCACCAAGACCCCGCCTTCCAGCACATAGAACAGGTTCTCCAGCGTGGCGAATCCCAAGGAGGAAGCTACAGAGTAAACTACCCCGTCAAAGGGCTCATTAAACTCTTTCGAGTTGTAGGCCAGCAATAACACCGCTAGGAACTTCATAAGCTCCTCTGGAAATCCTATTCCGAGGTAACTCATGTAGATTAGGAGCGAAATGTCCCCAGACCTAGGGGATAAGTTGGAAAGTAACACGCCCTCAAAAAGAGCTGCCGGAAAGACGGCCATCACTCCAGCGAGGAATACCTTCTCAACCAGCGACAAGGATTCCCTCTCATACCTATCCTTCAGGTAGAAAATCATCAGCAGGAATAATCCTGGAGCCACTGCAAGCACTAACAGATGTAGCATGACCCTCCTCTCACTCTGGGGGGTCGGGACTCGGCAAAGTCATCACTCGTCAGCCGGTTGATCCTACCTCATTCCCCCGGGTGTCAGGGTCAATCAACCTAATAAAGAGATCAACTGTCAGTCCCGTCTCAATTGGCTAGTCAAAAGAGGAGGGTAGGGAGAGATGATCACCCCTTCTTCTCCGCCTTGACCTTGGCAGGGAGGGCCTCAGCTGGTTTGTGCGGCTTGAAACCGAACTTTCTTTTTATTAAGAGCTTCTTTAAGAGCTGTATTCCTTGAGCAGGATCAACCCCTCTTGGGCAGACGTCTGAGCAGGAGGCTGCGAAGTGGCAGCGCCAGCACCCGTGCTCGGTATCCACGACGGATATCCTGACATCGAGACCATTGTCTCTGGTGTCGACTATGTACCTGTACGCCTGAGCTAGGGCTTGGGGTCCTAGGTACTCGTAATCCGTGGCGGCGGTTGGACAGGCGGACAGACAAGCCCCGCACTTTATACAATCGGTGAACTGGTAATATCTAGCGTATTCATCGACCGTCTGCTTGTAGGGGCCAGTCGGATTGTTCAGCTCGACATCATCGTTCCTTATTATCCAAGGCTTCACAGCCCTGTGCTTTTCGAAGAAGGATGTGAAATCAGCAGCTAGGTCTCTCTCAACAGGGAAGTTATCCAAGGGTCTCAACTCAACGACATCACCGCTTCCAGCAGCCTCTAGAACTCTAGTCTGACAGGCCAGCATCTGCTTACCGTTTATCATCATGGCGCACGATCCACAGAGTCCCATCCTGCAGGAGTACCTTAATCCGAGGGAATGATCCGCCTCCCCTTTTATTATCAGAAGGGCATCTAAGACCGTCATTCCCCTTGAAACTTCCAGTTCATGTTCCTCCCAATATGGAGCGTAGTCCTTCCTCGGGTTGTATTTGTAGATCCTGAACTTTATCTTCCTTACAGGCTTCCAGAGCTCCTCAGAGGCCTTCATGGTCTCCTCAAGTACCTCGGGCGGAAGAACATACTCCTTAGCTTCCTCTGAAGCCATAAAATCACCTCCTCATGCGAACCCAAGCGCGACCATCAGTACCTGCAGGCCCACGGCGTAGGTGACTATGCCCACTATCAGAATGGCCCAGCTGATCCACTTGGTCCAGCACCTGTCGGGCACCATCTCAATGAGGATTACCCTGACTCCATTAAAGGCGTGATAGAGGAGGGCAGCTAAGAATATCGCCATGTTACCGAGGTAAAGGACAGGGTTCGCCTTTATGGTTGCGCCTATAACCGGGTCATTGTTCGCGAGCAAGTGTATTAAGCCAGTAATCACTATTAGGATGGCAGTAACATAGTGAAGGAACATGATAGTGGACTCCCTCATGTCAATCACCCCATCATCGGCTGAACTACGAGCGCGTAATAGGCCCAGATAGCTGCGAGGACGACGAACAGAACCAAGGCAAACACCACCACGTATCTCTGGACTCCTTCTATCGATACCGGTCTCTGAGAGGGTTTCTTAATTAGAAGAGGCTTTCCTACAGCAAATCCCAGCTCCGCCAATATCAGCCTTATCCCATTGGCCGTGTGGAAGGTTACGATGATGCCGAGAAGGGCATCCCACCATAGCCCAGGATGCCATCCCGTACTGTAGAAGTGGGCCAACACGAACAGAACTATTAGGATCCCAGTTATCCTGTGAGCAGCGTAAAGCCATCTCTCAATCGTATAAACCCTAGCCTTGAACCAGCCGGAAATACCCCTCATGTTTTTCGCATAATACTCCTTAAACTCGCTCTCAGCCTCCATAACCTTCACCTCAATACTTCCTCTCAGTGGGAGGCCACTTGGTTATCACAACCGGGATATAGCTGAACTGAGGTTCTCCATCGGCTCCCCTGGCTATCATCGTATGCTTGAGCCAGTTCTCATCATCTCTCTTGGGGTAATCTAGTCTGGTGTGAGCCCCTCTGGTTTCGGTCCTGTTCAGCGCAGCCCTTGCTACGACGTAGGCTATTTCCAGCATTGCGTCCAGCTCCAGTACGTGTATCAGGTTTATGTTATACTCTCTGTCCTTATCGGCTACATGTCCCTCTCCAAACCTCTGCCTGAGCTCTTTGAGCTTACTTATTGCCTCCTTCAGGCCTTTCTCGTCCCTGAACACGTAAACGTACTTGCCCATCGTGTCCTGCATCTCTCTCCTTATGTGATAGGGGTTTTCACCGGTGGACCCTCTGAGCATGCGATCGAATATCCTCTTCTCCTCCTCACTAACCTTGTCCATTGGGACATCTCTCAGACCTACTTTCATGGCGTAATCGGCCGCCTGCCTGCCAGTCAGCATACCGTACACTAGGCAATCGGAAGAAGAGTTAGTTCCCAACCTGTTTGCTCCATGGAGGCTCACGCATGCGACCTCCCCGGCCGCCCACAGCCCTTTGGCTGGAGTGGCCCCGTAAATGTTTGTGTGCACGCCTCCCATGCTGTAGTGTGCAACGGGTCTGACGGGCATCGGCTCCTCAACTGGGTCGACGCCTGCGAACCTTATAGCCAGCTCCCTTATGTGTGGCAGTCTCTCATCGATCTTATCCTCCCCCAAGTGTCTTAGATCTAAGAGCACGTAGTCAAGCCCTCCTGGACCCTTAAACCCTCTACCCTCCAAGATTTCGGTCATTTCCGCCTTGGATACCACGTCCCTAGGTGCCAGCTCCATTCTCTCAGGAGCGTAGTTCTTCATGAACCTCTCTCCTTTGTTGTTTATCAGGTAGCCTCCCTCTCCTCTAGCAGCCTCCGATATCAGGATGCCAGATGGCACTAAGCCGGTAGGATGGAACTGGAAGAACTCCATGTCCTTCAGCGATAACCCAGCTCTGTAAGCCATGGCCATCCCATCGGCGGTGGATGAATGCGAGTAGGTAGTGAACGGGTAGAGCCTACCAGCGCCTCCCGTGGCGAGCACCCCAGCTTTGGCTTTGAAAACGTAGAAATCACCGGTCTTAAGCTCTAGGGCGGTGACTCCTCTAAATTCGCCGTTCTCGATGATAAGAGAGGTAACGTAGAATTCGTGGTAGAACTTTATGTTATCATACTTCAGGGCCGTATCGTATAAGGTTTGCATCGCATAAAGCCCGGTCTTATCCGCAGCGAAGCAGGCTCTCGGAAAGCTGTGACCTCCAAACCTTCTTTGAGCTATTCTACCATCGGGCCTCCTGGCCCAGGGCATCCCCCAATGATCTAGCTGGTAGATCTCTTGGGGAGCCAGCCTGACGAAGAGCTCCACCGCATCTTGGTCGGCTAGCCAGGCTGCGCCCTTTATAGTGTCGTAAGCGTGCAGATCGTAGCTATCACCCTCATCATGATAGAGGGCCGCACCGGTTCCCCCTGCATATGCAACAGAGTGAGATCTCATCGCATGAACTTTCGTCAATACAGCTACGTCTAGTTTACCTTCATTCCTCCTAGCAGCTTCAATAGAAGCTCTGAGACCCGCTAAGCCTGATCCGATAACAACTATATCCGTAGTTACTATCTCAGCCAAAATAATTACCTCCCTTTCTTAAGGGACCTCCTAGAGGAGGCGGGTCAATAAGATAAATGTTCCCTAGGCTTTTCTCATATATAAGCCTTAGACAACGGGGAATATTTGATTAAATATATAACAAGACAATAGTTATATATAAGTGAACATCACCAGATAAATAACAGAAATTTTATTTATTTTTAGGGAACTCAGAGAACGAGGTCTCTCTTGAGAAAGGGTGTGTATCTATGGGGGTGCTGATCTCCGGAATGGTTTCTGGTGCTCAAAGTCTCTTACAGACCACATTCAATCAAATAACTCAACTGTGGGTCTTGGCAGGCTTAATAGCTATGTTTGTGATAGGCCTAGTGATCTACACCTGCTATTCTAGGAGCTTAGGTATACCGGAGGGTGAGGATTGATGGTAGATGTGAGTAGGAGGGACTTCATAAAGGGGGGACTGCTAGCCTCCATTGCATTAGCAGCAGCCGCCGCTGGAGCCCCACTCATTCAGTATCTCACCTCAGAGAGGGTAGTCGTTGGTAAAGTTAGCAGCGGGGAGAAGAGCAAGCTTCCAATGAAGATAACGAATAAGAATGATCTTCAACCGGATTCCCAGATACAGTTTATGATGCCCCTCAATCCAGATGGGAGTAGGGGGCAACACCCATCTATTCTAATAAGGCTGAGACCGGATCTAGCCCAGAAAGCGGGAACGGAATTCAAGGCCTTCAGCGCTATATGCACTCACTTGGGGTGCATAGTCCATCTAGAGCCCGGTGATGATATCTACTGCCCGTGTCACGCCGGATACTTCGATCCTGTGACCGGTAATGTTCTAGCCGGCCCTCCTAAGAAGCCACTCCCCGAGATAGAGCTGAAGATAGACGAAAATGGTGATATTTACGCGGTAGGGTGGAAATGATGACCAAATGTGGTAAGGAGGAGAAGAGCTGCCTATCGTGGTTGGTTAACTGGTTTATTGACAGGCTCGGGATGGAGGAATTCACCTCCACCATGGTCTGGAGACACACTCTACATCCAGTCTACAGCCTCGGCGGCCTAACAACCCTCATGTTCATTATTCAGGCGATTACTGGACTATTGCTCCTCATGTTCTATGTACCAGTGTTCGGAGAGACCAACATGGCCTACGACAGCGTTCTGAGGATAACCGAGGAGGTGGCATACGGTTCGATCATAAGAGGGTTGCATTTCTACGGAGCCAACCTGATGGTCCTCATAGCGATACTTCACTTCCTCAGGGTTTACTTCATGGGAAGCTACAAGAAGCCTCACGAGGTGACGTACATAATCGGAATGATAACCGGATTGCTAGCGATCGTTACGGGTGTAACTGGCTACTCCCTGAGAATGGACCACGTGGCCGGGGAGGCCATAAGGATAGGGAACACCCTAGTTACGGGCATGCCTGGGGGTAAGATGATCGCCCAGATCATATATGGGACGGGAACGTTCGACGAGATAGTCGGCAGGTACTTGGCGTTCCACATCATGCTGGCCGGCCTGATATTCCTCCTGATGCTCGTCCACTTCTTCTCGATTCATCAGCATCACGTGTCACCCCCTTACGATGGATCTGACCCCGAGCCAGCAGTACCTTTCTTCCCGAATCACATACTGACCGAGGCAGCCGCTGCCTTCGTGGTGATAGGAGCCTTAATAGTTGTATCAGCGGTGTTCCCGGCAGAGCTAGGTCAGAAGTTCCTTCCAACGAAGGAATTGCCGGTAGGTCAGCCTGAGTGGTACTTAATGGCTGTTTACGCTGGGATAAAGACGGGAGTAGATCCGGTTTTCGCTGGCATGGTGGTCCCGGGCATGCTCCTACTGATATTTGTCCTGATGCCTTGGATTGATCCGACCTACAGCAGGCACCCAAGGAACAGAAGGATAGCCACCATCTACGGCGCTATAATGGTCGGGGAATTCGTGGTCTTCACAGTGTACGGGATGCTTACACCCGGAGAGCAAATCCCCTTGGTAAACGCGCTGGCCGTCGCGTTCGTTGTAGCATTAATCACCGGGATACCAGCAGCCAGATACACATCCAAGCCCGTTCCCCCGGTTAAGAGGACTCCGGTGAAGAGGGTCAGGCAAACACCACTCGTCCTAGAATGGGGCAAGTATATATTCCTGATGCTCCTAATAATACAGTTGATCACAACTGTCCTCGGAATCCAAGCCCATCTCAATGAGATGTACACCTTGGCCGGTTTCTACTTCGGCATATCTGTGATAGCCTTTGGATGGGTCCTATTCGTGGCGAAAGTCATCCTCCTAGACGTTAAATACATAACGAAGCCTATTCTCTCCTCTTAACATTTTTCTTCGCCGCCTCCTTTAGATCGATGTTAGTTCACAAACCCTTTTTACATTGAAGCCATTACACTTAACGATGAACAGGGACAGCTTGGTGATTGTGGGAGTCGTGCTGATAACTCTCATCGTACTTGGGTCCGCTTACACAGCAGTTTCGAAGGGTGTAGCTCCCTCCTTGCTGGAAAAAGGAACCCCTAGCGGATCTAAACAGAGCAGCACGAGATCTTCTCAAGCAGCATCGGGAAAGACCGGTACTACTCAGACAAAGAAGACAGCGACACAGAAAACAACGACTCAGAAGGCACCATTTGACTTCAAGAGCGTATTTCTCAAGAAGACCGAGTTCTCAATCACTTACGATTACTACCAAGATATGAAGAAGAAGGGCAATGGCGCCCTCTACGTCAAGGGAGATAATAGGAGAATGGATCTCAAGTTCGTTCAGGGACAGACGGTACTCATAAACAAAGGAGATTTGACCATATACTGTTTTAAACAAGCTCAAAGCGACTGGCAATGCTTCCAATCGAAAAACAAGGAGTCCATTGAGAAGAAGATGGGAGGTGGTAAAACAAACGATCCAGTAGAGGAAGGTCAGGAGGAGTTCGACAAACCAGTATACAACGGTACTAGGACCTATGCGGGGAAAACATGCTACTGCTACTACGTTAGCAAGAGCGCGAAGGAAACCGTGAATGGCGTGGACAAGGCGGGAACTCAGTGGGTGGAGATATGTGTAACTCAGGATGGGATACCGGCCTACTACCTCTACCTATGGAAATCCTCTGATGGGAAGAACGCTATTAGAACCGAAATAATAGCTAGGACGATATCATATAACGTTCCGGATAGTGTTTTCAACCCACCCGTTGAACCAACCAGCCTTCCATAATTGAACTATTTTTCATAATACATTTTAACACCAAAATTCGAGGTACATCTTTCCAAGAGGGACATTTCACAGTAATATTTAACTGTTAGAAGACCACTATAATCATGGGGGGTGAAAGGGAATGGCCCACATGAGACTATCGCCCGATTTTGAGCATGTCTACAACGCCATCATGACTGAGTTGAGGGGTTACATACATGGTTCCGAGTGTCACATGGATAAGATAAAAGAATGGTTGTCTACCTTGCCTCCTGAGGGAGTGAACTCCCTACTGGAGCAGCTTAGAAGGAATTTGGAGACTTGGAAGAATATTGGTTCCATAACTGAAGAGCAGTATGAGAAGGCCCTCCAGAAACTTGAGGAGATAAGAGATCTAGCTAAGTAACCTACCGACTCACATTATCCTTACCACCTGTGCATACGCACTTGGCAGGTGGGGTTCTAAGTTTTTATGTTAGATCGACTCGACCCCAATACGTGGACTTCAAGCTGATCATCGTAACCGGCGGAGTCATAAGCGGACTGGGAAAGGGTGTAATAGCTGCTTCCGTCGGAAAACTCCTCCAATCTAGGGGGTTCTCTATCTCCATGATAAAAATAGATCCCTACCTGAACCCGGATCCTGGCACCCTCAATCCTATAGAACACGGGGAGGTCTTCATAACGGAGGAAGTATGGCACTTCAAACCGGGTCGTGGCGTCGAATTCAAGATAGCCGAGATCGATGAGGACTTCGGTCACTACGAGAGGTTCCTCGACGTGAATATGCATCCCTCCAACAACATAACGAGCGGTCAGATAATGCTCAGCGTTATCTTAGGGGAGAGAAAAGGGAGATACTTGGGCCAGACGATAAGGCTGATACCTCACGTGACCCAAGCTATAAAGGAGAGGATACATGAGGTAGCGAGGAGAGAAGAGCCCGACATACTGATAGTGGAGCTAGGAGGGACTGTAGGAGATTATGAGGCCATGGCATTCGTTGAGGCGCTCAGACAGCTCAGACTTGAAGTGGGAACTGAGAATTCGGTGCACATCCATGTCACCTACGTCCCCTTTGTTGAGACCGTCGGCGAGTTCAAGACGAAGCCAGCCCAGCTCTTCTTCAGGGAAGTGCTGGCTGCTGGCCTCCCACCGGACTTCGTCATAGCGAGGACACAGTCCTCCCTCCCAGACGCGGTCAAGGCGAAACTTGCATTGTACGCGAGCGTTCCGAGGGATGCTGTGTTTGAGGACCCAGATCTAGACGTAGTTTACGAACTCCCCCTCTATCTGGAGGAAAGGGGTCTGGGCATGAAGCTGGAGGAGAAACTCGGTATCAAGGGAAAGCCCGACATGGAGGAATGGAGGGGGATAGTGAAGAGGTTCAAGCGAGGTGAACCCAAGAAAATAGCTATGGTAGGCAAGTACTGGAGGATGTCCGACGTCTACATCTCCATAGTGGAGGCTATCAAACATGCGGGGGCTGAGTTGGGGATAAAGCCGGAGATACTAGCTGTCGACTCGGAGGAGCTGGAGAGGGGGATCGGGTGGGAACTACTGGAGGAAGCAGATGGAATCCTCTCCACTCCGGGTTTCGGCTCTAGAGGAACTGAGGGGATGATCAAGGCTGCGGGATGGGCATTGAAAGAGGGTAAACCGTTTCTAGGCATATGCTTCGGGGCCCAGCTCGCGACCGTGGCCTTCGCTAGAGAGATCATGGGATGGGATGGAGCGCATTCCACGGAGATAGACCCCAACACCCCTTGGCCTGTCATAGATCTCCTCCCCGAGCAGAGGCAGGTCGAGGAGGTGGGGGGTACGATGAGGCTCGGTGGTCATGAGGTGATCCTCTTGAAGGGCATACTCAGGAGAGCCTACGGCAGGGAGAGAGTGATTGAGAGGTTCAGACATAGGTACCACATAATCAGGGAGTTCGCCGAGAGGATGGAGGAGCGGGGGTACAAGATAACGGCCGTAGATACAAGTGGCAGGATAATAAACGCATTCGAGGTGGAGGGGCACCCCTACTACGTGGGCGTCCAGTTCCACCCGGAGTTCAAATCGAGGCCGGGGAGGCCCAGCCCCACCTACAGGTCGTTCTTGGAGTCCTTCAGATAGAGCTCAATACCGCTTTAACCTCTTTAATCACCCTGTCAACCTCCTCATCCTTCATACAGTGGAATATAGGTAGATAAAGCACCTCCTTCGTCAGCCTCTCTGCATTGGGAGTTTCCACGTTGGAGTAATCCACTCCCCCGAAGAGGACGTGCAGGTAGTTATATTCCCTCTCAGAGAGCCTAGACATGACTGGTTGCCTCTGGAGAGGCATTGGATACGCAGGTCTAGCTAGCACACCTCTTTCCCTGAGCATCCTCACGACTTCATCCCTCTTCGATCCTACCCTTATAGGATAGAGGTGCCAAACTGGTTCGGCCCACTCCGCGCTTACCGGCGTCTCTACTATCCCAGAGAGTTCCTCTGTATATCTGGAGGCAATCTCTCTCCTCCTATAATTGAATTCATCCAGTTTTCGCAGCTGAACTAGGCCTATTGCTGCACTCATCTCGGTCATCCTGTAATTGAAACCCACGTAGTGATGCTCGTATTTCGAGACTTGGCCTTGGTCCCTTATGGCCTTGGCCCTCTGATACACGTACTCGTCATCTGTGGTTATGATTCCCCCCTCCCCCGTTGTCATGTTCTTGGTGGGATAGAAACTGAAGGCACCGGCCTCCCCTATGCTCCCCACCTTCCTCCCCTTGTAGAGGGCCCCGTGTGCTTGGGCGGCATCCTCCAACAGGAACACCTCTCTATCCCCTACAACTTCTCTGATCGAATCTAGATCAGCAGGATGACCGTGGATATGGACAGGAATGACTGCCCTGACTTTCGGGGTGAGCTTCCTTCTCAGATCTTCAGGGTCCATTGTTCCCGTCCTAGGATCCACATCAACGAATACGGGTTTTGCCCCACTGAGTATCACAGAAGAGGCTGTCGCATAGAAGGTGTAGCTGGGAACAGCCACCTCATCTCCCGGACCTATTCCAAGTGAGATTAGAGCTACATGCAGGGCGGCGGTTCCGTTCGATACCGCCACAGCGTATTTGCTACCGACGTAGGATGCGAATTCGTTCTCGAACTCCTCAACCAGCTTGCCCTGAGCTAGCATTCCTGACCTGAGCACTTCGGCAACTCGGCTTATCTCTTCCTCCCCTATACAAGGCCTCGCTATAGGTATCATGGAAACACCTTCGGCTTATAGCCTCGACTCGAAAAACATAAGGGTATGCTGCTAACGCTAGGGGTCACGATACCGGGATTGGATCCCTTCCTAGGTGAGGAGGTAAGGGAGCTACTGGGTAGAGGTGTCAGGGGAGTGGTACCTGGTAAAGTGGAGTTTATGGCTACTCCTGAGGAGATCTTGAGGCTGAACTATACCTCCAGAACCGCGATCAGGTTCCTGATACTGGTAAGTAAGGAAATACTCGATCCCATAGATCTGGAATCACTGAAGAAGGCTGCCTCCTCGGTTGAGTGGTCCTCCCTCTTCAGTCCTTCCTATACGTTTGCAGTGAGAGCCGAGAGAGTGGGTTACCACAATTTCACCAGCGTGAATGTGGCAGCCATCGTGGGAGAAGCCGTAGTGGAGCACTTCTCCTCTCTGGGCACTAGAATAAGGGCAAACCTAAAGAGGCCTGATGTAGTGATCAGAGCCTACGTGAGCGGAAATATCTTCCTTCTAGGATTGGATACAACTGGGGAAAGTCTTCACAAACGAGGATACAGGGTGTTCGAACACAGGACATCCCTCAATCCCGTGATAGCCTACTCACTGGTCAAGCTCAGTGGCTGGCTCGATTCTCTGCCCTCTGACCCAAGCTCGGTTCTAGTAGATCCGATGTGCGGTGGTGGGACGATTCCCATCGAGGGAGTGTTGGCTGCTTTGAGGATACCTCCCGGGAGGTGGAGGAGAAGTTACCCTGTGGATCATCTCTTCCCCTTCCAAGGCATCTCTCAGGAGGAGATATTCAATCGGGAAGATTCGTACATTGTAGATAAGGATCTGAACGTCTTATGCTCCGACATAAGCCCAAAAAGCATAAGGGGGGCCATGGAGAACGCCAAGTCGGCTGGCGTCTACGACAAAATAGAGTTCGATGTGAGGGATGCGAGCGAGCTGATCTCCCTGAGTAGAATAAGCTCCGTAGCTACAGATCCACCCTATGAGTTAAGGACTGGGAGGAACAGGAGAATAGACGAGACCTTCCATAGAATGGCCTTCGCCCTCGAGGAGAAGCTCGAGCATAGGTTCTCAGCCATATGCGCTGGCCCGGCCCTTCCTAAACTAATGACAGCCATGCGAAACCTCAAGCTGGTGTTCAACAGGAGGATTCTCTATGGCGGGATCGAGGCCAGGTTGCTAGCCTACGAGAGGAGGGGCACCCGACAGGAAGGCCACTAAAGAACTCACAATAGGGACTGCTATGTTGTCCTCGCCTCCGTATAACTCCACCACCGAGGAGGAGATAGCTACCAATCCTGCAAGGAAGGGATCCCCAGTCAAGCCCACTAGCAAGGCTAGATAAGAGATGAGACCTGCAGCCGTACCCTCCAAGGTCCCATCAGCCATCGGGATCTTGATTCTGCCCACTGATATTCCCACCATCGAGGAAAGTCCGTCAGTTAATATGAGGGCGAATATGCCGTAGGAGGCAAGTGATCCGAAAAGGAAGTAGGAAGAAGAGACGCCAATTAATCCAGATAAGGCACCAAGCCAACCAGCTCTCCTCTCGTAGTCCCTCTCAACGAGGCTCACCAACCTGTTGAATGATTCGAGGACTATCTCCATTCCCTTAGGCTGAGGAATCTGCATTCCCGCCCTGAGCCACTGTGGGAGGCCCTTCACCTGAACCGAGTAGATCCAGCCGCCGACAGCGAGGGCCGCAGCATATACAAGTTTAGGATCTATCAGATCCTCAACCATCATCGGGGCGAGGAGGATAGAGGAGAACAGGATGTGGATCGCTTTCCTGAGCAACTCATTCCTCTTGGAATTCACTACCAATGGACATCCCCCAGTACCATCACCACGGCCGATACTATCGGCACCGTAAGATTGTCGTCTACCCTCGGCCACCTCTCTACCATAGTGGCCACAATAGCGGCTATAGCACCAATGTATCCCTTGTAAAAGAATCCTATCGGCAGAGAGACGAGAAGCATGGCCACACTACCCGCAGCCCCTTTACTCCACCTCTTGTAGACGATGTTTCTGACTATGCCAGTCACCCCATCGCCCACCGACATGAACAGCGCTGCAGCAATGCCCGCGCTCAGGTCTACGTACCATAGCCCCACTATAACTAATGTCCATGTGATGCAGAAGTAGACCTCTCCTAGGTTGCCCTCCACTTGGAACCAGTCAAACTTCTCTCCCTTTAGCCTGGGAAGCAGAGTTAGCACAATCATCCCGACACCGCCTATAAGCGGTATCGCCGGAGACTTGAAGAGGTAGGGTGTCAGAACAGCCACTAGCCCGCCGGATAGTATGTGTATAACCTTCCTAGCTACATAGAGGTTCTGCCACTCGGCCACCTTTTTGGATATCCAGAACACCACTACAGAAATCCAGACGACCAAGACGAACAACCAGAGAATCTCGTCAATGCTGGGACTCCAATACCAAAGAGCTATGACCGACACGAGTAGCAATGTCAGCAGTATGATGGGGATCTCTGCTCTCATACACAAGGGTCCGATTGACGCTATACTATAAAGTCCCCGCCGATCGGTCTATCTAGAGGGGGTCAGGGGAGGACCACTTCATCATCGCCTCCGGGGAGCTCAAAAGGGTAAGGTAAGCCGGCCGGCCCTCATCCCCCCAGTTGAGGGGGCCCTCTTAATGTAATCTTTATCGCTTGAAAGTAAGTGTGATGTACCATGGCTGAGGAGAACCTCCCACCAAGTCTGAGGGATGTGCTTGAGAAGCTCGACAGAGGAGAGAAAGTGAGCGATAAGGAGTTATCTAATGCCTTCGCTGAGCTCAGAAGAGATTTCTTCAAAGTAGGAGAAGTTCTACTTTCTGAGAGATTATCCCTATATGAGATGATCAGGCTGGGCATAGAGATGGCGGACGAGGACCTCTTTCTCGCATGTGATGAGCACGATTCCCTGAGGAGGATCGTCTACAAGGTCGTGAGGATGATGAGCGGGGAGAGTTTAGAGAAGGCATCTAAGGAGATACTCTCCAAGGACTTAGAGAGGACCCTCTTGGGTGCGTTCATAATGAGGAGATTGGGTGGTCGGGGCGGGGGGACTTGAACCCCCGACCTGCCGGTATCTGTGAGAGCGGGCCGCTGACGGAGCGCCGCCCGGCGCCCTCTACAGCCGGCCGCTCTGCCAGGCTGAGCTACGCCCCGCCATCTAGATGAGTGCAACCCCTCTATATTAATTTTACAGTCCGAGCCGCGCGACAGTCACGACAACTCTCCGAGGGAGGCCTCTATGTCCATCTGAGCTGCCACCTTCTGGAAGGTCTCGAAGTCCTCATTGCTCCACGCGACCAGCACTACCTCCTTCAGACTCGATTTAAGGACCTCCTCCAGAATTATCCTCACCGCCACCTCCACGGGCACTCCTCCGACTCCCGCTCCCATGGCTGGAAAAGCTAGACTCTCCAAGCCCAGTTCCTCCGCCTTCTTGAGAGCAGCCCTAACGGCTTTCCTCACGAACTCGGGATTACTCTTCCCTCCGGGGGACTCCACCGTGGGCGCGTGTATGATATATTTGGCCTTGAGCTTTCCGGCTGAAGTTTCCACAGCGTCTCCTATCCTTATGGGAGCTTTTTTAAGGGCCTCCTCTTGTATCTCCTCGCCACCCTTTCTCCTTATCGCGCCGGCAACGCCTCCACCCATGATAAGCTGGACATTGGCTGGATTCACCAGAGCGTCCACCTCGACTTCGGTGATGTCACCGCGCACGATCATTATCCTCGGCATTAGATCACCCCCCATGTAATCAGGAGAATGGAGAATTTAGAGATTGAGCTCCTCGGGCCTTAGCATCCGTGGAACACCCGCTTCTATCGGATATTCTGCACCACAGTTCTCGCAGACTAGCTTGCCAGTTACCACTTCCCTACTCATGCACTCCATGCATAGGGAGGGGTCGCTTGGTTCTCCTCCCGAGAAAGCACACCACTTCTCGCAGAGGGGTTTCTCTGGTTTACTGGGCAATCCCTCCACCGCTTCTTCCCTTTCAATAACCAACTTCAAGGGAAAGTGATGGCATTCCGGGCACGCCAAGAGATCCAGCAGCCTCCTCCTCAAACGATCACCTTCAAGAGGTTAGGTAACTCTCTCAAGCTTTTAATCATGCCATCCGCCTCGGGTCTCTGGACATCCTCCCTTATGACCCATATCGTCCTCATACCGACCTTCTTAGCACCTTCGATGTCTTCATAGGGGGAATCCCCGATCATCACGGCTTCCTCGGGTCGGGCACCCATCACCTCCAGTGCGCGCATGAATATCTCCCTAGCCGGCTTCCTAACCCCGACCATGTGAGATGAAACTATCACTTGGAAGAGGTCGAGTAGACCATCCTTCCTCAACCTCTCCACCACCATGTCGTGGTAGGGTGTGTTAGATACTACCGCCAACTCGTACTTCGAGGACAGCTTATCCAATGTCTCTTTAGCTCCCGGTTTCAGGGTGGTCAAATCCAGCATCGGCGATGCGTAAGCCTTCAGATGCTCATCCTCTACATTCTCGACATCCAAGAAACTTAAGAAGGACTCCAGCTCTAAGGTAGCAGGTATTTCAATGCAACTGGTTCTCCTCCTATTATCGAAGGCGTTAAAGAGTCTCCTGTAGAAATTGAAGGCCCTCTCCTCAACGCCCGGATCCTCTATGCCCTCCACCTTCAAGATGTTCCTGACCCTATACCGGTAGTAGAGGTCCAAGTCCGGAGGATCGATGATGGTCCTCCAGAAGTCGAAGAGGAGGTAAAGCATATTACTTCGAGAGAGCGGAGGATAATAACTTGGCGGCGAGGTGTTCGGATGTCAGATCACAAGTACGAATTGCAGGTAGTGAAACTACAGAGAGCAATGAGGGTCCCTAAGGACTACAAGGAGAAACTGAAGGAGCTGTACGGTAATAAAGTGATATCCAAATTCTCCAAGGATGCGGTGGACTGCCCAGTGCGGGGCGAGAGGGTGAGCTTTCTCATATGCATGGGATGTCCCAACTACGTTAGGAGGTTCAAGGGGTACGTTCACTGTAAGGGAGAACCTCTCGACGAAGAACTAGTAGAGCGATGAGAAGGGCTGTGAGAATCGATGCGGCCAAGGCGAGCATCAGGGGAGTCATCCAATCCGCCTCCGTACTGCCTTGTGGTCTCCTAACTTCAACTTCAGGCGCTCCGCCTTTCTCAGCTTCAGCCGGTGTTTCCGGGTAGAGGGGTACTGCAACAGTGGTGGTCCTCTCCTCCGCCGGCATAACGGCTGGTCTCGGCCTCATGAGATACCAAGGCATGCCCACTATGAATATGGCCACGAGCACGCTGATCACGAGGCTTTTCACCAGTATCTCCTTGGGAGGAAGTGTTCTTCCCAGAACGCTTCTCAGACAACTCTCTTTGTCCTTCCTAGTCGTGGGAACGACCAAGAAGGCAGATGAAGATAGGGTGTAGAGGGTCTTCCTGCCTCTCCTCCCAGCCATCGTTCCTACGACTCTTATGACACCCGCTTCCAAGAGCTTATCGACATGAAAAACTATGGTGGTAAGTGGCTGGTTCAGCTCCTTGGCCAGATCATTGGGACTCTTGGGATACTCCCTGAGTGAGGAGATGATTCTCCTTCCAAGGTCATTAGCTATCTCTTGCCCGAAGAGCCTAACCCTATCATCATCCAGAGTGAATATCTCCCAGTCCATCCAAGCAGGTGAGAGAGGACCTGATATAAATTGATGAGTTAATGTTCAATACGCGCCGAACCTTTTCCACTCTATAAGAATGTCCGCAGCTTCCGAGAGGCTGTCAGCCACGTGGTCAGCTAAGGACCTTATAACCTCCGATCTGGGCCTGAACGCGATCTTCTTTCCTATCTCCATGCGGAAGACCGATAGATCGCTCTCACCATCTCCCACAAAGGCCACCCTGCGGAGAGGGACACCGAACCCCCTCGCCACATCCGTGAGCTCCTCAGACTTCCTCTCTGGATCCAGCTCCCTCAGGATCCCAAGTACCCTACCGTCTACTATCCTCAGCTTGGCAGATCTGCAGAAGTCCATCCTGAGCATATTGCAGAGCCTCTCGGCAATCACATCGAGACCAGAGCTTATGAGCCCTACCACAAATCTCTCCTCCTTAAGCCTCCCCACCGCCTCCTCCGCATCCTCAACGGGCCTCAGATTCTCCACTTCCTTCAGCACGATGGAAAAATCCCTCTCCTTCCATAGAGAGACATCCAGTTCGGCCCACTTCCTGTAGTCGATCTCGCCACTCTCATACATCCTCCTATATCTGGAGGCGACCTCTTCAGTACCCAGAAGCTTGTGTACGAACTCCCATGAGCTGTTTATAGGGAGGAGAGTCCCGTCCATATCGAATGCTACCAAGTAGGCCTCACTCAACGCTTATCACCTCCCTTATCAGGGAGACTGGCACTAGGAGGAAATCCCCCTCGACCCTGCAACCCCTCCACTCGAATCCCTCGATGTGGTCCATCAACCTGTCATCTCTACTCTCACGCTCATAGTATCTGAATATCGCTTTGATCTCTATCCTAACGATCTCTTGGTCTCCTGCGTTGGAGAGTATTCTGGGACCGTGCACTTTCAGGTACCTCTTCAACGCATCGATCACGCGCTCCCTTCCCATCGGCACCACCTTATTTACGTGGACCATCCCATTTGCTCGATAGGTATGAGGAGGGTCGAGGATATTACCCTGCGCCCTGGAATGACCGCCTCGGATATCATCGGGGAGATGGAGAAGGCCGGCGGTTTCACCGCCAAATTCGTGGCAGAGGGAGTCAGCATCCTAGAGAGGATGGTGAGGGATCCGGAGTCGGTGAACTTCCTCTCCTTCCCAGCAGACATTGTCTCCACAGGAGTGAGGGGGATACTGGTCGACATGCTAAGGAGGAACCTGTTCGACGTTGTGATAACTACGGGGGGCACGATAGACCACGACATCGCTAGGTGCTTCGCTGACTACTATCACGGGAGCTTCGACGCCGACGACTCCGAACTATATGAGAGGAGGATACACAGGCTGGGGAACGTGTTCATACCCTTCGACAATTACGGACCCGTGGTGGAGAGGTTCGTGAGGGAAGAGGTACCGAAGGTCTTGGGGGAGTCTGGAAGGAGGATATCTCCCAGCGAGCTACTCCATAGTCTGGGCGAGAAAATGTGCCCCAAATCCATCCTGAGGACGGCTTACGAGGCTAAAGCCCCAATATTCTCCCCAGGCCTCTTGGACTCGTCGTTCGGTACAGCTTTAAGCTTCCTATCCCAAGAATCGGACTTCCATCTAGACTTCATCAGGGACGTGCTGAAACTGGCGGACCTTTCCTTCACCATGAAGGTGAGTGGAGCCCTAGTCTTGGGGGGCGGGATATCCAAGCACCACACAATATGGTGGAACCAGTTCAAAGGAGGACTCGACTACGTCGTGTACCTGACCACTGCAGTGGAGTGGGACGGGAGTCTCAGCGGGGCGAGGGAGAGGGAGGCCATAAGCTGGGGTAAGGTCTCCAAGAGGGCGGTGAGGACATTCATACCCGGAGAAGTGTCTGCTCTCCTCCCGCTCATGTATGCGGCGCTTCTCGACAGGATCAGCGACTTCCAGAGGGAAGGGAGACAATTAATCGGGAAGCTTTAAAACGGGGTAGCTCTGGGTTGGTCCCGTGAGGAGGGTGGTGCATTGAACCAAGAGCTGGGAATAAAGCTCATGCAGACCAATCAGAGTGACTGGTTCTCATGGATCTTCTTCCTGATATTCATCACCATCATGCAGTTCTACGCTAGTAAGCTCCAGGCCCAACTATGGATCAACGAGATCAGGAAAGCCTTGGCCAAGCTCGAGGAATACACTAACGACGCTACCAAGAAATTCGTTGAAGAGGCATCCAAGTACGGCCGTCCGAAGGAGGAGGTGGAATCTCTCTTCAAGAGAATCAAGGGGTTCTTCGTGATACAGCCTGTCACTCTAGACCCATTTGGCGCCGTCAAGAGGCTGGAGCACCTACTAGAGAGCTCCAAAGATCATCTCAACAAATTCATGGTCGAGATAGCCCCCAAAGCCGACGAGTGGAAGAGATCCAACCTGAGAGATCAGATGTCCGGCGTCTTGGCCCTTGACATGATATACAGGATTGTCCGTCACTACTTCATACTAGGGAGGAGAACCCAGAACCTCATATACATCGCCCAGATCCAGATGCTGCTCCCTGAGATCCTTAGGATAGCCAAGGCCTACTGGAAGGCGGGCGAGGCCTTCAGGAGGGGCATTCCTATAGGAGACAGCATCGGTCCGATGGTGGCTTTGAGGCTCATGAACGGAGTAGAGCCCAAGGAGGTGGCCGAGAATATAGTCGGAGCGGAGGTGGACATAGAGGGAAGGAGAACTTTTATCATAAAGGCGAAGGGTCCGGGATCGGAGGTAGGGAGGCCCGGAGTGGCCATCGAGAGGATAGTCGAGAGCAGGGAGGGTAATGTCTCCCTCATCATCATGATAGACGCGGCCGCCAAGTTGGAGGGCGAGCCGACAGCTGAGGTGGTCGAGGGAATAGGGGCGGCGATAGGGGATCCAGGACCCGAGAAGCTGAGGATAGAGGAGGTCGCCACAAAGTACAAGATACCACTGCACGCCATAGCCATTAAGGAGGATCCGCTCGACGCCATAACCTCCATGAGAGAGGAGATAGCCAAGTCGGTGGATGAGGTCATAGAGAGGGTTAAAATGGCGATAAGATCGAAGACCCTCCCGGGAGACTTCGTGCTCATAGCGGGGATAGGGAACACTGTGGGGGTTGGCAACACGATGGGAGGTGCCTCATGAATGTCCTCCAACAACTCCAACAAGAAGGGAGCTCCGACAGGGTTCTACCTATTCTGGATAGCATCAATGGTAGGTATAGTGCTTATCTCGGTTCTCTTCTTTTACATGGGATTCTCCTCGCTTCAGGAAGGGAACACAAATGATGCGATCCTGAATATAGTGATGGGAGTAGCTGGCATGGGTATAGCCGTTAAGGTCGCTTACGACATGGCCAAAGCAAGGCTCGCCTATCAGGAGGAGCACCAGGAGATCTTCACCGAGTTGCACTGCACGAATTGCGGGAGGAAGATGCTAAGGACATTCAAGGAGGGGGACTTCGTCGGGAAGCTCTCTACCGACGATAAGTGTCCCAAATGCGGCTCTTCTATGCTCATAGTCTCGATATTCGCCAAAACTCCCAAGCAAAAGGCTAAAGAGAAGGCCTTACAATGAGCGGTGACCGGCTTTGAAGAAGACTAAAATCCATGTGGTGCCCTGCGTGGTGATATTTAATAGAGAGGGCAAGGTACTGCTGCTCAAGCGGGCTAGAAGCAAGAGAAACGGTGGTAGATGGGAGATACCGGGCGGCAGCCTTAGGTACGGTGAGTCGCCGAGACGAGGTGCCTTAAGGGAGCTGAGAGAGGAGACGGGCTTCAAACTAACCCCTTTGGACCTCAGACCCGTGGACACGTTCGGGGTCATATATCCGGAGATGAGGGTAGAGTTCATAATTCCGCTGTACACGGCCGTCGTCGACAACGGGGTGGATCCCGTGATAAGGCCAGAGGAGCACGACGACTGGGGTTGGTTCACCATAGAACAGATAAAAGAGATGGAATTGAGAGACGAGACCATGAAGGGAGCCTACTTAATGGTTAAGGCAGCCAAAAAGTTGATCGACTCTCTAAACGAAGAGAAAATGGGGGGAAGTGTGTCTGGCTGATTTCAGATCTCAGGAGACCTCCACGCCCAGCCTGCTCACGGGCCACCTCCTTATCATGGCCATCATGACTTCCATTCCCTTCCAGCCTACCTCTTCCTTGGAGATGGCGCTGAACCCGAGCACTCTCTTCGTGTTCTTCTCGTAGACGAGGTAGGCGTGGTCGCCCCAACCGTTTCCGCTGAGATACACCCTGTCAGCCTCAAACCCCTCATTCTCAGCCTCAACACTCGTCAGCCCAACCGAGGCCATGTGGACTCCGCCGAAGAAGACATCCTTCTGGAACCTAGGCACCCTATAAGCTGCCTTGAACCCCGTGAGCGCTTTAGCCGCGTTAAGGGCCATTATGCTAGCGGCGGTGCCTATCCCCATGTATATGGGCTTATTTGTTAATATGTCTATGACGGTCGCGTTGTCCCCGACGGCGAATATGTTGGGATCCGAGGTCCTCCCCTGCTGATCTGTCTTTATGACCCAACCGTCTAGGAGCTCTAGGCCCGCCTCCTTGGCCAACGTTATCTCAGGGCTTACACCCGTGGCCACGAAGGTCATCTCCGAGCTAACCTCCTTGTCCTCATCCACTATGACTTTGCAATCCCTCACCTCCTTGGGTTTACCGTGGACGAATTCTACACCTTTCTCGGCCAAGAACTCCTCTAGTTTGGCGGATAGCTCAGGCTCCAAGCTCCTCCTGATGAGCCTCGACCTCACTATGACCTTGGGTTTGGCTCCGATGGCTCTAGCAGCGTCTGCTACATGGAGAGCCACGAAGCTAGCGCCGATTATTGCCACCTCATTCGGCTTCTCATCTATCAGCCTCTGAACGTCCCCCAATCTCCTGAAAACGGCGCAATTCTCCCCTCCCTTCAGTCTCGAGGGGATGGTAGGGTTCGAGCCAGTGGCCAATACGAGGTAGTCGTACGGAATGGTCTTACCATCTGAGAGGACGACTTCCTTCTGCTCCCTCCTTATCTTGGTTACCCTGTCCAAAATTATCTCTACGTCCTTGGACTCCAAGTGCCTAGTGCTCACCCAGAGGTCCATCCCCTGCGTGACTAGCCTCAGCTTGTGTCTCACGTATGGTCTCTCATCACCGATAACAGTGATCTTAGCGTCCGGAACCTGCTCGGCAACATGCCAAGCGGAGCCTAGTCCTCCCAGCCCAAATCCGACGACAACAACCTTCACTCAGAACACCGCGCAGGGTGGGGGAGGGTAATTGAAAAAGTTAAACGAAAGGTCCCTCAACAGAAGATCACGGACTCCCTTCCGAACATCTTTGCACTTAACCATAGGAATACAATTAGATAGAGGATCGAAGCGATGAGGGAAGTTGCTATCGCTCCTAGATCTCCAGGGTTTACTATCATATCCCTGGCGAACATTGCGAGGCTGGATATGGGTAAGACCCTCAGTACGGGGTGAAAGGACTGAGGAGCGTAGGGGATGGCGACCATAGGCACCACCAGTATCAGGGTGAGGAAACCTACGTACTGTTGTGCCTCCTTGAAGGTCTTGGCGAAGGAGGCGGCGGTTATCATGACCGCATTCCCAGTCAATCCACCCAAGGCTACCGTGATCAGGATCCCCAAGGTGAGGTAGAGGAGCCTCGATGGTTCCATCAGCTGCGGCACGGATCCGGCTGCTAATGACTCACTCATCGATGTGATGGCGAATCCAACCCCTATCAAAGCGGAGAATAGGGTTGCTAAACCGCTTATCAGGGATAACAGGGTAAGAGCACCGAACTTTCCCAGCAGGAGCTGCCCTCTACTGACAGGATTGGTGAAGAGGGCTTCCAAGGTCTTCCTCTCCCTCTCGCCTGCTATCATGTCTATAGCGAATGTGCCGGCACCCGTTATCGCGATTAGCCCCACCATCATGGGGAGGACCATGGCCGTTACCACCTCTCCGGTGGTGGCCCCCTCCCCCGTGCTTGTGACCTGAACCGCCACGGAGACTATCGGCTTTATGTACTCCTCGGACAGGTTTATGGCCTCGAGCCTTCTCCTCAACACCTCCTCGGAGTATTCGCTCACTACCCTCTGGACCACCCCCATAGCCACGGAGGATCTGGCTCCATAGGGATCGTAGTAGTAGATCAATCTACCCGTCTTCCCGGAGCTGAGGTTCTCGTAGAACCCCTCAGGGATATCAACGATGAGATCAACATCTCCACTCAGCACTAGGCCAGTATAGTTACCTCCATCCGTGACGATCGAAACCAGAGCTTCCGATGAATTCTCTAAGGCTTCAATCTCCTTAGCGAGGTCCATTCCACGGGGATCCTCCACGACCACCATGATCTTCGGGGGAATTGTCTTGGGGCTCAGCATGAGGGTGGGGAGGGATATTACCAGGGGCATGAGGATCATGGGGAGGAGTACCACATTCAGCATGGTCCTCCTATCCCTAAATGCCTCCAATACCTCCTTCCATGCCACAACCAACCAAGGCTTTGGAGGGAGGGAATAACCCTTCTGTCCGAATCCCTTAGAGATCTTTACTACACCGGAGGATCCCTTAAACAGCTTTCTCAATGACCTCACCCCTCACTAGCCTCACGAATATATCTTCGAACTCCCTCTTCCCGGCGATCCTTCTCAGATCCTCCTTGCTACCCTCGTACCTCAATGTCCCCTCACTGATGATTGCTATACGATCACAGAGCCTCTCCACCTCCCACATATTGTGCGTGGAGAGTATGACAGTCTTCCCGGATATGGCGTACTCCTCTATCATCTTCCTTATCTCTCGAGCGCTCATCACGTCCACACCCAGCGTGGGCTCGTCCAGCAGGAGAACGGGAGGTTCATCAAGAATGGCTCTAGCGAACGCTAGTTTCTGTTTCTGTCCTCTAGACAGCTTATCAGCTACCACAAACCTCTTCTCAGTGAGGTTCAGGATATCAAGGAGTTCCTTTATCCTCTTCCGGAGCCTTTCCTCATCCATTCCTCTCAGTTTACCGAAGTACACCAAGTTCTCCTCAGCTGTCAGTCTGGGATAAACTCCGGTATCCTCCGGGAGCACGCCCATCTTTCTCTTAGCCTCTATGGGATTCTCCCTTACATCCACCCCCATCACCTTCGCCGTCCCGTACGTGGGCTTCAGAACCCCGTAGATCATTCTCAGCGTCGTGGTCTTACCGGCCCCGTTAGGTCCCAGCAATCCGAATATGGTCCCTTCCTCCACCCTGAAACTGAGTTTCCTGACCGCCAAGAGATCACCGAAGGCCTTAGTCAAAGATATAGCTTCGACCGCGACCATCAACACACCCCGTTTATATATTCAAGCTGCGAGAACCCCTGATGAAGTACACGGCCGCTGCATCGCTTATAATAATGGTGATGCTGCTAGCGATACCTTCCCCACGACCCACACAAGCTCAGATAGCATTGCTTGGCGTATCGGACACCGAAGTGGTCGCTGGCGGTTTCTTCTATGCCTTCATAAACGTGACATCCCCCGGGACTAAGCCCATAGTCGAGTTCAAACTGTCCATCTCGGCTCCATCCAGCTGGAAGGTCGAACCCTATGGGGCCAGCGGGATAAACGCGGAGGGTAACAAGATAGATGTAAGGTGGGATGGAAACACAGCCGTTTATCAGGGGGACGGTGCTACTACGGCTCATGTGGCCTTCATAGTCCAAGTCCCCCTCCAAGACATGGAGGTCAGCAGGACCATATCGGCCCGGGGGTACCTCCTAGTTAAGGAGGGAAAGCACCTCGTCAAGTACGCGGTGACGGGTAGTAAGCAGATCTATGTCCACAAGTGGGAGCCAATGGTGTTCTTGAACCTCAGCAGGACAGAGGTAGTGCCACCCTCTATAATAATCGCTAATGTGACCGTCCTCACTGGACCGCCCCTGTACCCCACGGCCATGAGGAACGTCGTGGTCAAGGTGGAGGACAGCATCTCAGGTCTTTTATACAACGAAACCGTCGAGTACTGGAGCTATCACAGGGCACTATTCGCCAGAATACCGATAAAGATACCTATGGATGCTCCCGGGGGACAGCAGAAGATATCAGTGACCGTTGATTACGAGGTTGCTGGCAGGAGGCTGAGAACCTATGTGGATTACCCATACAAAGTGATAAAGCCCTCAAGCGTTAAAATAGAGAGGATAGAGGTCCCTGAAGAGGTTAAACTGGGACAGCCGTTCAAGCTCAACGCTACTGTCGTAAATCCATCCTCGTTCAAGGCCTTGGATGTGGAACTACATGTCAAGTTCTTGGGTAAACACGAGGTTGCCAAGATAGGGGATCTGGGTCCGGGGAACTTCTCATTCATCAGCATACCTCTGAGGGCGGATAGGGAGGGGAACCATTCCGCAATGGTCTGGGTCGCTTGGGTCCAAGAATATCCCAAGGAGTTGAGGAGGTCTAACGAGACGAGTCAGGTAATTTATATAGTGAGAGAGGAGCCACCATACTGGATCGCGGTTCCCATTTTACTTCTGGTGATCATGATTGCGGCAGTTAAGTACATTGCTAGGAGAAGAGGAGCTGGAGAACCTTAAGAGTCAGGTAATGAAGGAGAGAGGAAGGGTCCTCCCTCCAAAGAGTAAATGGGAGCTCTTTAGGTTCGAGGTGCTCGACTACAAGGGAGTGGTCTATTCAAGCGGCAAAGTGGTGTACCACGAGCCCCTCATTCCTCTGATAGAGAGATCGCTGATAGAACGACCCGGGATCGAGATAGGTTCCGATGAGGCTGGGAAAGGTGAGAGATTCGGTCCCATAGTGGTCGCTGCCGTCGCACTGGACGAGGACGGCAGGAGATTCCTCAGAGCTAGGGGACTAATGGAGTCGAAGTCCCTATCAAAGCACAGGCTCTTGGAGATCGCTGGTATGGTAGAGGGGAGAGCGCTGGCGTTGAGCTACAAAGTCGTGACTCCAAATCAACTGATAAGCAGGTGGAGGAAGGGGAAATTGAACGATCTACTGACTGAATGGCACCTACAAGTAGTTTCAGAGGTCTTCGACGAGGTAGAAGCCTCTAGAATAATTGTAGACTCCTTCGATGAGTCTAGGCTCAGGGAAGCTTTCTCATTCTTCGAGAGTAGAGGGATAGAGGTCTTAATCGAGTCAAGAGCCGATCTCAAGTATCCATCAGTAGCCGCCGCTAGCGTCTTGGCAAGGAGGATCTATCTAGAAAAGATGGATGAAGGGATAAAGTGGACATGATCACCCGGGGAAGGGATGCTTGTAGCCTATCTTTCTCAGAAACTCCATCCTCTCCCTCACATCCTCATCGGATTCCACTCCCGTGGGAGTGCCTCCGTCTATCACTCCTAGTATCCCCCTGCCATCACCAACATCAGCCACTACAACCTTCAACGGGTTAGCCGTAGCCGCGTAAAGGGTCACTATCTCCGGTAACTGCTTCAGGCGGGGAAGGACGTTTATAGGCCAAGCTTCCTTCATGATTATAACCAAACAATGGCCCGCGGCTATCTTCTTGGCTCTCTCAACAGCCGCCTCGATCAGTTCTGGATCGTTACCCGCCTTCCTTATGAGTCTAGGTCCAGATGACTCGCAGAAAGCGAATCCGAACTTAATACTTGAGCAGGAATCGGCCAAAGCCTCGTAAACGTCTTCAACGGTTTTAATGAAGTGAGAAGTCGCTATTATGATGTTGGTACCCTCGGGTGGGGTGACATCCACGACCTCCAGCTTCAGATCCAAGGGATCACCCCTTCACTATAGACCCTACCTTATTGAATAAATCTAACAGGGCATCCTTTTGGAGCTTGTATACCCTGAACTTACCCTTCACCGTTTCCTTAACTAGACCAGCTGTTTTGAGGTCGGACAGATGATGGGAGATGAGAGATTGGTCCTTCTCCAGTATATAGGATATCAGGCAGACAGGCATCTCGGACGCCGCCAGCAGTAATATTATGTCTAACTTTGTTGTATTAGACAAAGCCTTGAAAGCCCAAGCCATCCTTTCCTTGTCCTCCAGCTTCTCCAGATTGTCCAGAGCCCTGTCAATCTTCTCTACGTATTCCCTTATGTCCTCTATACATCTTCGGGGGACCCTCTTCAGTACCTCCTCGGCTCTACTCATGATTTAACACCGTTGAACAATTGTTCTTTCATTAGATATATATTTTCCCTCGCAATTTTAAAGGACTGTTTGGAGCGACAATGGGAAAATGTGGGACGTTGCCATAGTCGGAGCTGGACCCTCGGGATCAACTGCGGCTTACCTGCTATCTAAGATGGGTTTCAAGATATTACTATTGGACATGAGGAGCTTTCCCCGATCCAAACCCTGCGGTGGAGGAATAACTTTGAAGGCAGCTAGACTGCTCGAGGAACTGGGCCTACCTCTAGAGCCGGTGGAGGCCTTTCACAGGGACGTAGTGGTTGCTGGCTTTGGACGTGAGATAACGGTCAGCACTTCGCCGGGCGAGTTCGCCATAGCCTTGGTGAGAAGGGAACTCTTCGATCACCGACTCCTCGAAAGCGCTATAGGGGCGGGAGCCGAATTCATCAGGGCCAAAGTGAGCGCCGTCAAGGTATCAGACAGCGGTGTGAAACTGATCGGACCTGGGGAGGAGGCTAGGCTTGTGATTGGAGCTGATGGCGCGAATTCCGTCGTGGCTCTAACGTCGGGGGTTAGGAGCGGCTGGAGGAGGGAGGATGTGATACTGGCCTTTGAGGGAAACGCCCCCTTGCAGGACAGATTGATTTTCATGGTAGATGCGGCGCCCTACGGGTACGGCTGGATATTCCCGAGGAGGAAGGACTCCAATGCCGGAGTGGGGGGAATGTCCGAGAAGTCTCGGGAGATAATGGAGGCCTTCAGGGAATTCTCATCCAGATTCAATGTTAGAATGAACGGATCTTGGATAATACCCGCTGGTGGTCACGGCAAGCCCATCGCGAAGGATCGTGTGCTTCTAGTCGGTGATGCGGCCGGTCTAGCGGATCCTCTCACCGGAGAAGGGCTCTATTACGCATTTAGAAGCTCGTTGGAGGCAAGTAGAGCTCTTGAAAGCGAATCTCCGGCCGAAAAGTACAGTGAGAGGATGAAACCGATTCTAGAGGAGTTAAAGGCGAAGAGAAGGGCTGCTCGCTTGATAATGCCCAGAATGAAGTTCTTCTTCGAGCTGTTCGTCTCATATCCGGAGATAGCTAGGAGATACATGCTCTCATCCATCGGCAAGGTCGAGTTCAGGGATTTCTGGAGGTGGGCGATCTCAAGAGTGCCCAGAGCCCTCATAAAGAGTAAGCTGGGGATATAATTACTAATCCAGAAACCCCTCCAATGAGGTCCACCTCTTCACGAATCTCAAAAGCCGAGAACTCCGGAGGATCGGGGTTAGATCGAACCTCACCTTACCCCTGAGGAATCTGAGCGCTTCATCCAGCTCGCCGAACCTCGCGGGCTCCGAAGAGAGCGCCATCCTCATCCCCTCCCTCACCTGCCAGACCCCCACAGGAGCGTAATACTCCGGTCCCACCTCTCTAATGGCTAGAACTGATGCCTGCCTCCTCATTGAGCGTAGCTTCTCCAGAACGGCTATTCTCATGGCATAGTGACCTCCATCCATGTAATCCAAACCCGTGCGGGTGTGCTCCCAGTTGATCAGTACGTGAGCTTCTCCAGAGAATTGAGTCCACAGACCTCTAGGCAGCCAGGCCTCCACGATCTCCAGAATGTAGGGACCGGGAACGATCAACACGAAGTACCTGTTCCCCTCATAACTACTCCGGAAAAGTAGTATGTCCCCAGCGTAAAGAGACATCTGCTCGACGAGCCTCCTCAACCAGTTCCCGACCATGGAATCCACCGCGGTTATCGCCCACCTCGTGGGAACCAACCTCCTCCCTCCCCGAACACCTAGGGAGCCTAAGGAGAGGACCTTGGAGATGGAATAGACATCTACGCCCTTCCCGTAGAGCTCTACGATACCCTCGGCGGCGCTCAGATCCCTGTCGTAAACGCTCCTCTCTATCGGAGTCGGTATCTTCGGCTCTTCAGCGAGTTTTACCCTTTCTACAGGGGCTGTCGGGCCTAGTGGCGTGAGGAGACCGTCGAAGGAGATCCTAGGAGTCGGAGGTCTCTTAAGCTTGGCCTCCATCTCGACGGGAACCTCGCTTAGAAGGGCCCATCTGACCTCCTCGACCTGCGGTTCATCCACTCTCCTCACATCCATTCTAAAGTGAGCGTAAACTTGCGAGGAGAACCTGGAGATCATGTAACTGAGGGACCTCCTTATCCACAGGGCAGGGCGCTCAGGGAGATCCGGCTCTCTTAGAGCTACCATGGGACCTACGGACACCTTTGGATATTCCCTCTCACCCACGAGGGCCGAAGGGGGTGAGGGACCCTCCACCAAGTTGGTCTTAGGGACCTTCGCCTGAGACTTGACTCTCTCTAGAATGGGGCACTTGGACAGGCCGCATAGCAACCTAGTTCCCTTGCACCTGACGCAAAGGGATGGGTCTATCCTAGAGGGCACAAATAAGAGTTACATGGGGGAAATTAATCGTTGATTTCAACACCTAGCTTAACCCTGTAGACCTTCCCCCTCCCATCCACCCTCTCCACGAACCCTTTCTCCTCGAGGATCCTCAATCTCTCCGATATTATCCTCCTAGAGGCCGATCCCCTTAGCTTCCTGACCTCCTCCGTGAGCTGGGATATGTTGAGCGGCCCCTTCGTGGCGAGGGCCCTGATTATACTCCTATCTATGTCTCCCGTCACCAGCTGGGCCATTCTCTCCACCTTCGCGACGCTTCCCAATATTGAGGCGTACGCCCTCAGGAGTGACTTGTATACCTCCAAGCTTCTCAGGTCAGCTTCCGCGGATTCCATCCTGCTCTCGAGCCTGTCGAGCCGCTCTATTATCTTGAACAGCAATTCTTTGATCTCATCGAGCTCCCCCATCCTACAACTCCTCCTATATCGGGGACGATTATCTCCAAGAGCTCCCGACATACTCCCTCGCTGAGACCCGATGATCTGAGTTCTTTCAGAGCCGATCTCCTAGCTAGACTCTTCCTCACCTTATAAGCTCCTAGGAGGTAGAGGACCCTCAGGGCCAGCGGCGACAGCGATCCTATCAGCAATAGAAGCTCTATCGCTGCCCTGAGGCGCCTCAATCCTCTTCCCCTTTCATTACGGACTTGAGCACGGACATCGGGTTGATGAAGTGCTCCTTAGTGAGCTTGAGGGCCAGATCCTCAGGTATGCCCTGATCCACGAGCTCCTTGTAGAAGGAAGCTATGGCCCTAGCCCTCTCCCTCGCTCTCTCAGGATTGTAGGTGAGGTCCATTATCTCCTTAAGGGGTTCAATCAGGCCCTGTAACAGCCCAGGAACTTCGCTCCTAAGGACCGAGAATATCTCCCTGAGCTCCTCTACATCTTCATCGATTGAGAGTTTCCTCCCCTTTTTCGCAACCTCCTTATCCTCGTCCATCATCTACCACCAACTCTAATCCCTGATCACGACCTATAAGGTGATTGCAAATGTGTGAGCACTATGTGATCGCTCACGATCGCTAAGGGTTATTTCAAATTATGTAATTTTATACCTGTGAAGTTCAGGTGACCCTGATGCTCAAGGCCCAAAGATTGGAAGAGCAGCCAGAGCTGGCAGTGGAAGCTAAGAATCTAACCAAGAGATTCGGCAAATTCGTTGCTGTCGATCACATAAGCTTGGAGATAAGGCGAGGGGAGAACTTCGGTCTGTTGGGGCCAAACGGGGCCGGGAAGACCACGACCATAAGGATGATAACTGGGGTCATAAAACCTTCAGAGGGCTGCGTGAAGGTCTTTGGCATAGATGTGGCCAAGGAGAGGAAGAAGGTCCTAAAGTACATAGGGTACATGCCCCAGAAGTTCAGCCTGTACGAAGATCTCACGGTCGAGGAGAACATAAGGCTATATGGACGCCTCCAAGGGTTGACCGGATCTCTACTCAAGAATAGAGTTAAGGAACTGCTGGAGAGATTCTATCTCTGGGAATTCAGAAGAAGGCTCGCCGGAAAGCTCAGTGGGGGAATGAAACAGAGGTTGGCGCTTGCTACAGCGCTCGTACACGACCCGACCCTCCTGATTCTGGACGAGCCCACCGCAGGAGTTGATCCTCCCCTCAGGCGGAAGTTCTGGGAGCACTTCAGGGAGCTGAACAGGGAGGGCAAGACTATACTCGTGACGACCCACTACATGGACGAAGCTGAGAACTGCGACAGGCTGGCATTAATGAACAGGGGCAGAATAATCGCGGAAGGTACACCCAGAGAGATAAAGAGGAGGGCTTTGGGAGGGGACCTAGTGGAAATAGTCTTCGAGGGGGATCTGGACCCGGCTGCCCTTCCAGGGGTCAAGTCGGTCATGGAGGACTCGAGCGAGAGGTACCTCCTAGTAGTGGAGGATGCTGGGAGGGATCTCCCTAGGATCGTGAAGAAAGCCGAGGAACTGGGAGCTAAGATACTAGTGGCTTCCCCTATGCATGTGAGCTTGGAGGAGGCATTCATCAGGTTCATGGGTGAATCCGAATGATCGAACTTGAGGAGGGAATAAGGAAGGGCCTCAGGATAGTACCGATAGTGGACAAGGAGATAAGGCAGCTTGTTAGAGATCCCAAGACAATTCTAATGGTCCTGCTGATGCCGATAACGGTTACCATCCTCTTCGGATACGGGTATGGTGGCAAGGGGGCTGGGAAATATCCTATAACCGTAGTGAACCTAGATGGGGGAGATGGAGCCTTCAAGTTCATACAGGAGCTCAGAAACTCCAAGATGTTTCAGATAAAAGCCATATACAAGTCCAAGGGGCAGGGATTTTCTTCCGTGTACTCAGGTGAGGTTTACGCGAGCTTGATAATTCCAGAGACATTCACCGAGGATCTGATGAGGGGCAGGCCTACTAGGGTGGAACTGTACTACGATGCTAGCAATCCGACCGTGGCTCAGATGATAATGCAGGCCGTCGGGGTGGTCACTCAGCAGTTTCAGGAGTGGGCCGCAGCTCGGTTCGGTACCTTCGCCATAACCCCCATGTTCTACACGGTTTACGGCCCCGAGATAAAGAAGATAGAGAGCTTCATTCCGACGCTCATGGCGATGATACTGCAGATGGTCCCAACCAGCCTAATATCGGTCTCAATCTGCAGGGAGAGGGAGAAGGGGACGTTTGAGCAGTTTATCATGACTCCAGTTAGTGTCTTCGACATAATATTTGGTAAGCTAGCTGCCTACTTCCTCGCGACAATATCTGATGCCATACTGAGCCTCTTCACGGCTATACTGCTCTTCGATGTGAAGCTTAAGGGCACCTTCTTGGACATGGTTATAGTGTCCACGGTGTTCCTTCTGAACTCGCTAAGCTTGGGTCTGCTAATATCTGTCTTCTCTAGGAATCAACTTCAGGCCTATCAGGCGAGCATATTCTCATTCATCATATTCATGCTCTTCAGCGGCGTGTTCATCCCGGTGGATGTCCTCAGTTCGGAGGCGAAGCTGATCTCATCCTTCGTCCCGATGTACTATTTCGTGTCGGCCTTCAGGAACGTTTCCCTCAAAGGATGGGACTACCTCATGGTCCTAGATCAGCTAACAGTGATTAGCATGTTCACATTCGCTTTCCTCGCCCTCTCTCTGAGGTTTCTGAGGATGGAGGTGACGTGATGAGGAAGATCGCACCGATAGTCTCGATGATCCTCGTATTGCTCCCTATCCTCTCAGCTAGTGTGAGCGGATCCCTCTCCTCTTACCTGAAGGTAGAAGATTCGTACTGGAGCGGCCTCCTAGTGTTAGGGGCGACGAATACCTTCACCGTGGAACTGAAGAGCCTCTACTCCGGATCCATAAGCGGAATTTCCGCCACTTTGACCGTCCACGATATGGCTGGATCTGATTACTCGGGAACCTTCTCCTACCCCGGCTCCCTCTTCGAAGGGCAAGTGCTGGTCATGGACTTCGGAATATTCGTTCCAGCGAACGCGGATGCGTCCCATTATAGGGCTACCTTGGAGGTGAGCTTCATGGCGGACGGCACTCCTGAAACGGAGACGTTCGATCTCTACGTGACGATCCAGGGCACCCCTCAAGTGAGGTGCTCCCTCTCCGCCACCGCCAAGCCAGGGAGGCCTGCTACCGCCCAACTTACACTTTCCAACAACGGAGATGGCGTCGCTAGGAGGGTAAGGGCCATAATAAACCCTGCATCACCTAATGTCCAAGTTTCCTCCCCGGTGGAGGCCGGTATCATCGATCCGGGTGGAAGTAAGACGTTTCCCGTCACCATACATGTCGGCGACGCCGCTGATGAGGCGGTGACCTTGACGGTTACCGTCACTTGGGAATCTCAGGTGGGAGCTGGTGGTCAGTATACATGCACGCAAAATGTGGTAATCTCGGAGATGCCGCCTCGCGGCCTATTCGTGACCACAAACACCACGACCTTGGAACCGGGCAGGGTAAATAGGATATACCTCTTCGTTGAGAACAGAGGGGAAGATGCATTCAGAGCCACGTTAACCGTTCAATCACCCCCGAATACGGCTGTACGTGGGTCTAACAAGGTAGACTTGGGGAACATATCTTCAGGGAATGTAGTGTGCGTTCCCATAGACCTCTTCGTGGATCCGTCAATCAGGGGGCCCCTGCAGTTATCGACCAACGTTGAATGGTTTGATTCTGGATCTGAGCGCCACACCAATCCTGCGAACTTAGGATTTTACGTGGAAACTATCCCGGGGCCCTACCTCGTTGCCTACACGGATAAGAAGGTGCTGACTCCAGGAGAGCAGGATATGGTGAACATAGTCCTGAGGAACGAAGGGGAGGAAACTGCTAAGTCCGTCAGGGTGAACTTTGTTCCCTCCAAGGATTTGGCGCTTCTATCCCCAAGTGGAGTCGAGGTAGGGGACTTGGAGCCTGGGAAGGGAGCTGAGATGACTATACTGGTATCCTCGCCGAACGTGAGTTATGGGAGCCTGGCGATGACTCTCCAAATCTCATACATCGATGAGCATGACAGATCTAGGGAGCAGGTTATACCCCTATCCTTCATAACAGAGAGTCCGGACACCCCTCTGATCTCCGTGTCACCGTTAGATACGGAGCTGACGGTGGATGAGGTGAGCAGCATCAGGGTGAAGGTAACGAACGAGGGAGGGATAGCTAGAGACTTGGTATTGAAGTTGGCCCTGCCCTCCCCGGAGTTGGGTGCTATAGTAGGTGAGGACCACGCCTACATAGAGCAGCTCGATCCCGGGGAATCAGTGATAAGAGAATTCTCCGTTTATCTATCGCCTCAAGCATACGGAGCAGTCCAACTCTTGGTTCACGCAAGCTACGAGGACGAGGCAGGCATTGCTCACAATGATCTGCTCTCATTCGGTGTGAGAGCCGTGGGAAAACCCCAGATAGAGGTGGCTCATGTATCTACAGCCCCCTCCTCCGTATATCCCGGTGATACCAACGTGAAGCTGGTTGTGGTCCTGACCAATGTAGGCAATTACGTGGCCAAGGACCTGAGAGTCGTCCTCAAGCCCATCCCCGGTGTGATGAAACCCTCATCTCCGGGAACCGACACGTTCCTCATACCGGCACTGCCACCTAACCAGGCAATGGATGCTACATTCCTCGTCGATATAGAGGAAAACGCCAAGCCAGGCAGGTACGAAGCCACACTGGTTTCCAAACTCGGGAACACTACCATACCCGTCCAAATAGATGAGAAGGCGAAGTTCAAGCTGCTCGAGTTCTCCATACCGGGTAGGCCCAAACCTGGAGACAGGGGAGTGAAGCTGACAGTTGTAATAAAGAACGAGGCCAGGGTGACGGCTAAAGACGTCGTCCTAGAGGTCATAACTCCTTACTTGGTGGGAACGACGTCCTTGGCGCTGGGAGAGGTACCCTCGAAGTCCAACGCCTCCGCCATAATGGAAGTGGATATAGATGAGAACGCTCCTGAGAAGGTGCCAGTGGATATCAAGATCTCTTGGAAGCAGGACGGTCGCTCGCTCTATCAGACAATCCATACGGAGGTGAAACTGGAGGCCACTGGAGGAAAGTGGTGGGGAGGGAACTACTTAAGTCTCATAGCGATATCGATCATAGCAGTCGGAGTCTTAGCGTCCCTCCCAATGATAAAGAAGCTCATTACAGGAGGTTCTTAGCCCTCCCGAACTCCACGAGAGCCTTCATGGCTCTCACAGCTCTTTCTGACTCAGGGTATGCTGGTATGCCCTCCCTCTCGAAGAGCTCCCTGAACTCCCTCGCGTACTGAGATGACCCCACATCCATAGCCACCACCGGCTTGTCGTACTCCCTAGCCAATCTGGCCAGTTTGCTGGGAAGCTCTGCACTCACGCCGGGAACGTGGTGGAGCGCGAGGACTATAATCCCATCCACGTTCTCGTCTTCCAGCAGGATCTTCATCGATTCAACGAATGAATCGTCAGTCGCGCTTCCCGTGAGATCCACTGGATTACCTGTGGCAGCTATAGGAGGTATTATCCTCCTCTCTTTGAGCTCTTGGAACTTCCTCTGACTCTCTTCAGTTAAATTGGACAGCCTGAGACCTAGCGCTTCCGTCTCATCGGCGGCCATAACCCCCACCCCACCCCCATCGGTGAGTATTGCTATCCTGTCACCCTTCGCGGGCGGCTGCATCACGAGGGCCTTAGCGGCGTCGAACAGTTCCTCCATATCCCTGACCCTTATCACTCCCGCTTGCTTGAACGCCGCGTCGTAGACGGAATCGCTTCCAGCCATCGCGGCGGTGTGGGAACTGGCGGCCCTGGCTCCGGCGCTGGTCCTCCCAGCTTTGAAGACCACGATGGGTTTCTCTCTAGTTATCTCCTTGGCTAGCTCGAGGAATTCCCTTCCCCTATCAATGGATTCGGCGTAGATGAGTATGACCTTGGTCTCTTCATCGTCTTTCAGGTACTCCAGCACATCCACCTCGTCCACATCGAGCTTGTTCCCGTAGCTCACGAACTTGGCCAGCCCTATACCCTCTCCATGCATGTAGTCCAAGCAAGCGACCCCGAAGGCGCCTGACTGGGTGCTGAGGGATATGTTCCCCGGCTTGGGCCTAGGGGACGAGGTGTACTTCCTCCCTAAGAATTCCTTCTCGACCGGTAGGAACATGGTGTCCACGCCCGTGGAGGGGACCACCACTCCCACGCAGTTCGGTCCAATAACCCTCATCCTGTATCTCTCCTTGATGCTCTCAAGCATCTTCTGGAGCTCCACCCCCTCCCCTCCCACCTCGGCGAATCCCCCGCTTATCACTATGACATTCTTTATGCCCTTCTTCCCGCATTCCTCCATAGCTGGTGGGGTATATTTGGCGGGAGTTACCAAGACGGCTAGGTCGGGGGTCTCGGGAATATCCAACACCGATTTGTATGTGGGAACCCCCAGAATCATCTCATCAGATTTCGGATTGACCGCGAAGAGCTTGCCCTTGTAGATCCCTCTTTGAGAATTCTCCACCATGATCCTCAGCAGCTCGTATCCTATCTTACCAGGAGTCCTCGATGCTCCCACGATCACCATTGATTTCGGGTTGAAGAAGCTCTCTATCGAAGACACCTTACTCCACCAAGCCTCTCCCTAGTGTCATAATAAAGAGATTTCACGGCATACTCCTATCGAATGAGAGGATCGAATATACCTGAGATTAAGAAAAAGGAAAGGCCCGGGCGGAAAAAGGGCCGGGAGCTTATGTCTTCCAGACAGCTCTAACAGCCAGCTCGATGTCGTCGCCGGTTACGGTCTTCCTATTGGCATGCTTGGCGAGGCTGACGGCGTGCTTGCTCACTTCCATGGCAAACTTCTCCATGTAATGCTCCAGCCTCTCAACGGCAGCGTCACTAACCCTCTCAGCACCGGCCTCCCGGATTATCCTCCCGATGGGAGCTAAAGGTAGATACCTCGTCTTGGGCATAAGATAAGGGATCTCAGGTTAAATAAAAAATTTCCCCTTCAAAGCTATGAGAGGGCTCTACTCAGGAGATTAGCTTATAACTTCGACATCATCATCTTTACATTGAAATCCATTTAATTTAACATCTGGGATCTCAGGAAGTAGGGAAATTACAAGTTCACTTGGAATAAATGGAGAGGTGTTATTAATTATGGCGAGGAGAGTAAGAATTAGCAAATTGGTATCGCTACTACTGAGGCATAGACCGGACTTAGGTGGATTGTCGCCAGATGAGAGAGGGTTTGTCCCGCTCGACGATCTCCTAGACTCTGTAGTTAAAATTATGAGGGAAAAATGCTCTAGGGAAGAGGTCTTGGACGTCATAATGAGCGACGAGGAGAGGTTCGAGGTAGTGGACGGAATGGTGAGGGCTAGGTATGGCCACAGTTTTACTGTCACATACGATAGGTCCCTACCTCTGGACGAGGTCCCCGACATACTGTATCACGGGACCACTCTCAGCTCCCTAGGATCAATATTGAGGGAGGGGCTCAAGCCGATGGGTAGGGGATACGTCCACCTCTCTCTCACCAAGGAGAGGGCCTTGAAAGTGGCAAAAAGGAGAAAAGGACCTCACGTCATCCTCAGGATAAGGGCTAGAGATCTAGCTAGGTATGTACCGCTGTATAGACCATCGCGCCTGACCTTCTTGGTGAAGAGGGTTCCTCCTGAATATATAGAAGTGGAGGAGGTAGTCAGGGGGTAATTTGGATCCGGTCATAATAGTGCACGGTGGGGCTTGGGACATACCTCCGGACCTTTTGGAACCCAGCGTTCTCGGTGTGGAGAGGGCAGCCCGTGAGGGATTCAAGTTACTGCAGGAAGGATATTCAGCCTTGGATGCTGTTGAGCGAGCGGTTGCAATAATGGAGGACAATCCAACGTTCGATGCAGGTGTAGGATCCGTTCTCAACTTGGAGGGATACGTGGAGCTGGATGCCATAATAGTGGACGGGGCTTCCCTGAGGTTCGGTTCTGTCGCGGCTGTTAGGCGCATTAAGAACCCTATCTCTTTAGCTAGGGCCATAATGGAGGAGATGGAGGAGATGATGTTCGTCTCCGAGGGTGCCGAGAGGGTTGCCTTGGAGTTGGGGTTCGAACTGATAGATCCCGAGGAGCTGATCGTTGAGAGGGAGCGTGAGGCTTGGAAGAGGAGGATCTCTAGTGTAAGGGGGACCGTCGGTGCCGTCGCTCTGGATACCAATGGCAGGATAGCGGCCGCCACCTCCACGGGTGGCGTGCCCCTCAAGAGGCCGGGCAGGGTGGGGGATACTCCACTCATAGGGTGTGGGGCCTACGCCAACGAGCTAGGTGGGGCGAGCTCCACTGGGCAGGGAGAGCCAATAATGAGGGTAATGCTATCCAAACTCGCTGTGGATTTCTTGGCTAGGGGGCTACACCCCACAGAGGCCGCTCAGAGGTCTCTCTCCTTCATGGCCGATAGGACGGGAGGTTGGGGTGGCGTAATAGTCCTAGATAACAGAGGGAAGGTGGGATACGCCCACACCTCTAAGAGGATGGCGGTCGCCTACTCCATAGACGGGGATGTAGTGGCGAAGATCAGCTCACTTGAGTGAGATCAGGGTAGGGATCCCTAACCTCCTCCGGACTTGGAAATTCCCTCACTTCCCCCTCTGCGACAAACTCCCTCCCCTCCTTCCTGAGCTCGCCGATAATCCTCACGACGAATCCGTGGGATTCCATGAGATCCTTGAGGAAACCTAAAGGTAAGTTGCCCGGGATGGCGGCCAGCACCACGCCTGAGCTTGAGGCAGCCATGGGATCAAACCCCCTCTCCCGACCCAGCCTTAGGAGCTCCGGCGGAAAGGGAATGAGGTCCCTGTTCACGGTGAAGCCGAGCTCAGCAGCATCTGCAAAGTCATTCAGGAGTCTTATAAGCCCGCCCTCCGCTCCATCCTTCATACCGTTTACCCTCGAGAATAGAACAAGGTCTCTAGCTGAATCCACGGCAGTTAACATCCATCTAGCTCTCTTCCATCTCTCCACAGTCCTCTTGCCGAACCTCTCCTCTAGGAGCGCGGGATTGAAGTGAGCTATGCCGTACAGCAACTCAGCTCCAGGTGTGCCGACTAGGAGTAGCCTATCCCCGACCCTAGCTAGCTTGGGCGTCACCGGCTCCCTGACCTCTCCGATCACTGTTGTGACGACGACTGGCTCCTTCACCGACTCGTACCTACCGGTGTGCCCGGTTATTACAGTTACGCCGTACCTGTAAGCCTCCCAGTCTATCCCCTTGGCTATCTTCAGAGCTAGATCGTCGCTAGCGTCAGCCGGCAGGAGTATGGTGCTGGTCATTAGCTTGGGCTCGGCCCCCAAGACGGCCACATCCGACGCGGAGAAGTGAAAAGCGAAGTAGCCGAGATCCTCATCAGGCACTCCTAAGGCCGGATCGGTGGCGTACACCCTCGTCAGGCCCATTAACCTCTCCGCCCCAGCATCTATGCTGGGATGCGGAGGAACAGCTATGTTCCTGCCGAGCCTACCGACATATTTCGTTATTTCCTTCAGTAAGGATCTCCCAGCTTTTCCTTCCATTTCTCGGGATGTGCGGATGGCTTTAATGATAACATTTTTCAACGCTCTTTTCAGTTGTGGAGGGATGAAGGTAGCCATCCAAGGGGAGAGAGGGTCGTACAGCGATGAAGCAGCCAAAAAATTCTTTGAGGATAGGGAATACGAACCTCTGTCTAAAAGGTTTTTGGAGGAAGTGTTCGATTCAATAGAGTCTGAGGAGGCTGACTACGGTGTCATCCCTGTTGAGAATTCCAGTACGGGGGGTATTAGGAAATCCTTAGACCTCCTACTGGAAAGGGACATTAAGGTCGTGTGCGAGATAAAGGTCCGAGTGAGGCACGCCCTGCTTGGGGTGAAGGGCGCCAGATTAGAGGATGTTGAGGTGGTGTACTCCCATCCGGAGGCAATATCTCAGTGCGAGGGATTCCTCAAGTCCCGGGGATGGAGGGTAATTCCGAGCTTCGACACTGCAGGGGCAGCTAGGGAAGTGGCCGAGCAGGAGGATAGAAGGAAGGCCGCGATAGCTAGCGAGAGGGTGGCTGAGCTTTATGAATTAGAGGTGCTCGCTAGGGACATTCAGGACCTGCCCCACAACACCACTAGGTTTTTCGTGATCACTAAAGAAGGGAAGTGGCCTAGGGACGCTGACACCACATCCGCCTTCTTCGCCACGAGGCACGTGCCGGGCGCCCTGTGGAGGGCACTTGGAGTGTTCGCTAGGAGGAACATCAACCTCTTATGGCTTGAATCCCGACCTATAAGGAGGGAACCTTGGAATTACTCGTTCTTCGTGGAATTCGAGGGGTCTCTATGGGAAGAGTACGTGAGAGATGCCCTCGAGGAGCTGAAGAGCGAGTCGATATGGGTGAAGGTGCTCGGGACCTATAGGAGGACCTCGGTCTTCTAGTCTTGAAACCATAAATTTTGGCTTCTGTAATGAACACCGGTGATGAGCATGGCGAGGATAGCCATACTAGTGCACGACAGGGTGGAGGATGACGAGTTTACCTTCCCACTCTATTACTTCAAGTGGAGAGGTCACGAGGTGGTAGTGGCATCTCCGCTGGACGAGTTCGGAAGCAAGCATGGCTGCAGGAAGTGGAAGCCTGATGTGAAGACATCGGACCTGAGGGCCAACAATTTCGATGCTTGCATAATCCCGGGAGGCTACAGCCCCGACAAGCTCAGGCTCGACGATCACACGCTGATGTTCGTTAGGGAGATGCTCAAGGCGGGGAAGATCGTCGCTGCTATATGCCACGGTCCTCAAGTGCTCATCTCGGCCAAGATCGTGAGAGGGAGGAAACTGACCTCGGCTAGGCAGGTCAGAGACGACTTGGTGAACGCTGGCGCCGAGTGGGTGGATGAACCGGTAGTTGTTGATGGGAACTTGATCACTTCCAGATATCCTATCGACCTGCCGGGCTTTGTTGAGGCTATAGAGAGGGCCCTAACCCGCTAGCTCCTTCCTAAACCTGTCGTCCAAGGCTCTCACATCCTCCTCATTATTTTCCCCGCGAGAGTATGCCTCTAGCCTCTCATAGTTCAGGAAAATGAACTCAGGACCCCATTTAAACGGATCGAGTAACTCTAAGGCCTGCTCCTTGCAGCCCAGTATGTAGAGACCCGCGGCTAAGGCTTCCACCGTGGATAATTTCTCAGGCACCCCGTAATTTATGGGGTTAGCTGCTACTAGGAAGGGCAGCCTCCTCTGCTTCCCATGAGGCCATCTAACTGACTCTACCTTACGCCAAGAGGCGTCCACAGCTACTATGCCCCTAGTCCCCTCCTTGTCAGCGGGCGATAGGAACCTATGGGCGAGCGGGTTCAGTACAACTAAGAAAGATCCTCTACTAGGTCTGTACCTCTCGGCAAGCCCCAGCCTAAGGAGCTTCGAGCCTGTTGCCTTCTTGGGGTCGTCTTGATGGAGCCTGAGGACTATTACTTTGATCCTCTTGGGGCTCACTTCAGCTTCTCCAGTACGATGAACGTAACAGTGTTCTCCACACCCTCCTGACTCCTCAGGCTCTCTATTATCCTAGCTAGCTCGAAAGTGTTAGCTGCCTCCACTCTCAGGAGGAAATCAAACTCGCCTGTAACATAGAAGACCTCCTTGACCTTCTCGTTCTCTGGGAATACCTTCTTCAGATCGGTCGTGCTAGAAGGCTTTACGCTTATAGCTATAAACGCCTCCAACATACCCATCCCAGATCCCTCTTTTCCCCCTTCTGGATTAGTGCATAGGCTCCTAAATAAACTATACTTCACTTGCCTCCGGATGCGCGGGAGGCGAGGCGTGTACCTCGCGGCTGCAGATTGAACTTTTTAAGTCAACCCATCGCGGTACTGGCAGCTGATAGTGCCTCCGACTTGTTTTCGTCATATGTCGTTTCGAATTTCTACAATAATCGCTTATATAGAGGAGCCGTTCAGAACAGGTAAGGTGAGAGAATGAGCCAGCAGGTATCTCTGCAGGTTGACAAGGAACTCATCGATGCCATCGATGCCCTCGTGTCGGAAGGTATGTTTAAGAGCAGATCCGAGGCCATTAAGGCGGCCCTTATGGGATTCATAAGGACGAAGAATGCCGAGAGAGTGAGAGCGGTGTATGAGGAGTTCATATCAGAAGCTGTATCCCACTTCAGAAGGTGATTTTTGAACTGAAACCTTAATCATCATCTATATTAACGATTATCCTGATGCTTCCTCGCTGTTTTTATATCCCATCTCCTCATTAGGGGAGGGTTACTGCTGTGATCGCCGCCAAACTGTTTAAAATCCCAGACTACGATCCGAGCAAGCTAATAGAATCACTTTCAAATTGGAGGGAGGAGATAGAGAGTGAAGGGTGGACCCTCCTAACCACTTTTGAGTCTCTGGAGTCCTCCGGTGACGAGGTCTCCGGAACCTTGGCTAGGGACAGATTGGTCAGGAGGAGATCTCGGAGGGGTGTCTCACTAACAGTGGAAACCCAGTATGCCGACTTCCTAACCTTCAAGGTTGAAAGTTCATTCATTATGGTGTTTGGAGGGAGGAAAATGGCTGAATTCGTGGCATTCAAGGTAACTGAAGCTCTGAAGAGAGAAGGAGAGTTCGAGCACTGTATAGTCCCGGAGGCAGTCCTAGAATCCCTCAGCGAGGGGGCTAGGGTGGCGCACTTCGAGGACCTCAGAGGATTGGGAATAAGGAAGATAGCTATCTATGGAGAGAATCTCGAGGATCTAGATCTTTATAAGGAGATGAAACGCTTGGGTAAGCTTTCCTACATACAATTCTACTCTCCTGAGCTGGGCGGATCCGTAGGACTGTCCAGAGACTTCTCCATCATAGCCTACGGGGCAGTGGATAGGGGGTCTCTGGTGGAGTACGCGAGGTCCCTGCTCACCGAGGTTGTCTGCTGACAGCATTACTCCCTCCTGTAAAACAGATAGAGCTTCTGAACGTTCTGCAAGGACACTAGATCCGCTCTTCTACCCCTGAACTTCAACCTGCTTAGTCCCTCAGATTCGGAGGCCACCCTCAGGGCATCCAGCATGACCATCTCCGGTCTGATGGACTTGGCGTGCTCTATACAGGCGGTATCAGCTAGGTTAATGAAATCCGGATAAGACGGACCTCGGGTGCTATCAGCGGAGAAGGAGGAGAACTCCCACATGTCCATGTTGAACCCAGTCAGCTTGACCACCGGAGCGCCGCTGGCCCTCGGCCTGTAAAACGACACCTCCACCTCGTTGAATAGGGGGAAGTCCTCTAACCTCTTATTCATCCTCTTTATATACTTCTCCTTTCCTCTAACCATGGAAGAGAAGTAGGAGACAATGAACCTCATACCATCGAACTCCTCCCCGTACTTCCCAGCGGAGAGGAACTCTCCTGGGTCGAGCATGAGCCAGGCCAAGACGGGATCAGATAGCAGGTCCCAGGCCACACCTTGAGGTACCCCTTCGGGCCGAGAGTTCACTATCTCGAAGAGCTCCTTCCCCAAATACCTGTAGGCGATGAGGGACGTGCTTATCCTCTTCACGAGTCCCACCAAACCCCTATCTTTCTTTTCAGCTAGTTCCAACACCTCGTGAGATAGGCTAGTTATCCCAGTACGCCTCCTCAGTTCAAGCACGGCATCCGCTGGTGGGAGGTCGCCATCCCTCACCACCACATCGTAATCATCCCTATGGATCAGGATATCCCTAATCAGAAGCAGTTCCTCTTTTTTCGCCCTCACTGAGATTATAGCATCGCTGGGATCCTCATCCTCGTCCCTCAGACCACTCCTCACAGGTTTCAATCGGAATACGGGACGTGAAGGCTTAGGGTAGGTCACGGCAGCGAGTAGGATGAACCCCGCCCTCAATCCTCTCAGTGAGAGGGTTGGTGAGAAGGTGGAATCTACGGCGATGACCTCGTACTCCTTGTGGGACTCGCTCAACTCGCGGACATCTCTCCTGACGATGGATGCGAGCCTCTCGTACACGGGCAGTAGGTATTCCCAAGCCTTTCTCATACTGCCAGCAATTTTCCTAGCCCTCTCCAACGCTACAGAATACACATCCGGATCTAGGAGATCCTCACCCCATTCTTCCCTCTCATCCATGGTACTCACCGAACGTGTGCACCAGTATCGGCCTCCTGAACGGGGACAGTAGACCTGTAACGTAAAAGTCCCCTGTTCCTAGTACCCCGATGTCTATGCTTCCCAGACTGACAACCTTACCTATGTCCTCGAGGTCGCTGGACGACTGCAGGGAGCTGAATACTACGCTGTTTATGTTCGCCCTGATGTTCATGTCTAGGTCGGATACCCACCTCTGGCTCACGAGTATCAGCCCGATCCCCCATTTTCTTCCCCTCCTCGCCACATCCGAGAGGGCCTCTGTGGGCGGCTGTCCTCTAGCGTAAACTTGAGCTTCGTCGACCACTATAGCGACATCCAACCTCTCACCGCTCCGTTCTGCCCTCGCCATGAGCCCTGAAACCACACCCCTCATTATGCCGTACCTGATGGGCAGGGTCTCCGAGCTTATGTCTAGGACCGTGAGATCCCTGTTGAGGATCAGATCCACCAGATCATCTATACCGTACTTCCTCCCGTTGAACGATCCCAAGCTGACTCCTGACTTGACGAGCCTGAAAAGGGACTTGGCAACTGTGTGCTCCCTCCTCTTGAGGTACCCCATGACGAGCCTTAAGATCGCTATGAAGGATTCGTCTTCCCACCTGACTCCCATAGGGCTCTTATCTCTCAACCCTAGGATGGTCGACATGTCAAACTGCCCGTTCCCGAAGCCAAGTGACTCCATGAATTCCCTAGCTTTCCCGACGTCGCCCTCGCTGTACAGGTAGGCGTAGAGGGCCACCTCAACATCATCCAAGTACTCCTTCCCCAGCACCTTGTTAGCCATCACCTCGGCTAGAGAGAGCATGTCCGGGAACACGTCCGCGTCGGGTATGGTCTCCTCCCTGAAGAAGGGAGCGTAGTCAGCGCCGGTGTGATCGAATATCACGACCCTCTTACCTATCTTCACTAGCTCCCTCACCAACAGTCTCACTAGATGCGATTTGCCCGATCCTGTGGAGCCGATTACGGCTATGTGGTAATCGACAGCCTTGGGATCTAGCGGGAGGGGCCATCCGGAGGAGGGGTGCTCTCCGATGAATATCGGATCTTCAATGAACTTCAGATTCTCCAGATCCCCCCTCTCCACTTTGTAGATGGGTGTGCCAGTTGGAGTAGCCGCCAGAACCCTGGGATCGAATCTGCCACTCATGAGGGACCCGTACAGCTCCACGCTGGCGTTCAGATACTCGTAAGCCCGGACTGCCTCCACGTTCGTGGGAGTGAATGGCGAGTAGGGGGACATGGTGGGATTAGCATAGGATACACTCCGAACCACACCAAGGAGCCTGTCGCCCACCAACACCAAGTCGTTAATCAGGACCTCCTCCTCAAGTCTCACTGTGACCCACTTGGTGGAGGTCCTACCGACAACGAATCCGACTTCCCTCATTTGAGGGAAGCCTAGGCCTAGCGCGATAAAAATCTATGGACGTTCGCTTGGGGGAGCTCTATCCGACACATATTTATGCATGGGAGAGATACTGGGAGCGGTGTACTTAATGGACATAGAAAGGGAGCTTAAGGAGAACAGGAAGATCGTTGACTCCCTCATTGAGGGAAGGTTTCCTAAGAACATCGACGTCGAGTACCTGACATGGTTAGCTGGTGAGGCCCCCTACTCCTACGACCCTGATGTTATCCAGAAGACCATATTCGAGCCCATGTGGGATCTCCTCTCCAGAGGTGGCAAAAGGTGGAGGCCTTGGCTCTTCATCATACTGGCCAAGAACCTCAAAGTCGACTTAGAGAAGTATCAAGAGCTGGCAATCATAGTGGAACTCTTACACAACGGCTCTCTTATCGCCGACGATATAGAAGATGGAGCCGAGGTCAGGAGGGGCGATAAAGCAATTCACGTCAAGTATGGCCTCGATATAGCCGTAAACTTGTCCTCAGCCATGTATTTCATGCCCCTACGTATTCTCATGGAGATGGATGTGGACGACTCGACCTTCAGGAGGTTGATCAACGCCTACTTGGAGGACATGATAAGGATACACTTGGGCCAAGCGACCGACATTGGGTGGCATCGTGGGCTCAAGGATCCGGAGGAGATAACCGTCGACCACTACCTCCAGATGTGCGCCAACAAAACCGGGGTACTCCCTAGGCTCGCAGCCAGGTTCGCGGCCATAGCTGCAGGCCTCAACGAGGAAGAGGAGAGGAGACTGGGGAGATTCGCTGAAACCATAGGCGTAGCCTTCCAGATACAGGACGACATAATGAATGTAACCGGCGCCGAGAAGCTGGGCAAGGCCTTCGGCGAGGACATAACCGAGGGTAAGGTAACCCTCATGGTCATACACGCTCTCTCAAAGGCGAGCGAAGAGGATAAGAAGAGGCTGAAACACATCCTTTCCCTACATACTAGGGATGGGGCTCTCATAGAGGAGGCTATATCCATCCTAAGGAAATACGGGTCGATTGAGTACGCTAAGGAGTTCGCGAGGAACATGATAAGAGAATCGTGGTCCAGTGTGGAAGGGCTCCTCCCCGACAATGAGTACAAGGAGAAGTTAAGGGATCTCGCCAACTTCTTGGTTGAAAGAGAGTTTTGATCATTATTGAATGAGGAGGCTCCTCCTCACTTCATGTTCCAGCTTCTTGGTCTTTATTACGGATGCTAACATTACCAATAAGGCCGATATCCCGTAGAGGATGACCAGTCCGGTATAGCCCGCTACGAAACCGCCCAAGAGAGCACCAATTGACCAGCCGAGCGATCTCACGAAGTTCACCTGTCCGAGGTATTCCAGTGAGACCCTTAAGCCCCTCCTAGATATTGAGACCATGATGAAGGACCATGTTGCCCCATCGAGAATCATGAACGCTATGAAGTACTGGAGCGGGGAGAATATCCCGAGTAGAACGGTTGGTACGCTGAAGAGCATGACCGACCTAGCGAGGAGCGAGAGATTCAAGTTCCTTATCTCGTCTCCCCTCCCTGCCCTCTTGTAGAGTGTACTGGAGACAAGAGAGCTCAGGGCCGACAGCAGGTAGATGTGGGAGTTATTAAGGCCTAAGGCCTTCTGGACTCCAACAAGCTGCGGATAGGCCAGTCCCAGACCTATGAAAGCCAAGAAAACCTTCAGGCTGAAGGGCACTCCTACCTTGGGCAGGCTCAGCAGTATATAGGCCGGCTTCTGGAATAGGGTCCCCCTAGCAACCCTAGACATGAGGGCCATTGTCCATTCTAAGGCCTCCTCCTCCGCGCGGTGAACTGCTTCGATGCCCTCCTCTATTATGGGGAGGAGGCCTATCTCCTCCTCGTAGGCCTTCCTCAATATGCTCAGGACAGGTATCCTCAGGGAGGCAACGATGAGTGGTATCAGGAGGAGGTCTATCAGGACGCTCAGCAGGGCCAGCCCCTCTATACTCGTCAATTGGAGGATGAAAGCCCCTAGGAAAAGTCCAGCAAGCCAGGCCCATCCGGATACGGATTCGTACGATGAAGAGGCCTCTGATGGATCCTTAAGCTGATCGTAGGCATAGAAGAGTCCCGAGAAGTACGAGATGGGGGAGAGAAAGGCAACCAAGAACGAGGCAAGGAGAGCAGCATAGACATCTGGATAGCTAACTACCAGTCCAGGCACCACGAGGGAGAGATGTCCTAAGGCTATCCCCGGCACATGCCTGTCCTTCGGTGCCAAAGCCTTGGTCCAAGCGAGGTTACCTATCATGAGTCCTAGGTACATCAGGAAGAAGGAGAGTGAGAGGTGTTCGGGCCCTCCCCCGTATTCTAGGACTGCGAGCGGTGCCAGCTGATAGAGTATGGAGGAGAGGAGCCTATGGGGGATAGAGGCCGTTTTCCACCTCTCCATTCTTCCTCTCACTTTCCTTCCCCAAGATCTCCCTTAATATTGATTTGATGTAGGGCCTCAACTCGTCCTTGAGCACCAAGCCTAGGGCTATGCCCACCGCCACCCCTATGGAGATGGTGATCGCCGCAACAGCTATCACCACAGTCTGGACGAGCAGGCTGACATCTATCCCCACGGTGGAAAGGGCGGCGATTGTGAATACGGCGATGCTCGTGAACTTGAACAGGGACCCGAAGAACTCCTTCCCGGCCAAGGTGGAACCAAGTACGTGCTTCTTCACTATACCTCCGACGATAAGCCCGATGAATACGAGGAAGAGACCGGCTAGTATCTTTGGTGAGTGTTCTACTAGGGCCCTAGCTGAGTCGGCTAGGACGCCGGAGCCCAGATTCTCGGCAGCGACTCCTATGAATAGGAGGTAGATGTACCACTTGACTAGCCCGGCGAGGAGACCGGAAGGACTTATGCCGTACAGCTCGTCCATGAGACCCTTTCTGCGCACCCACTTGTCCAGTCCAAGGAACTTCCTTAGTAAGCCGCTGATGACTATGCCCACAAGCCTTCCTATCACGTATCCCACTAGAAGAATCACAGCAGCAGATAACAACTTGGGAGCAGTCACTTTGAACAGCATCCAGAGCTGCTCTAGCGCCACGACTACGTCCTGTAGCCCCTGCATTCCTACCAGCCGGCAGTCGGCTCAAACCCGTTTATAAATGTTTCTGGTCAAAAATGAGAGGTTATTCAGGCTGAAAACTTCTCCATGGGCTTAACATCGTGGGGAGCTATCTCTCTAGCACCTACTGACGATAAGAGGGCTATTCTGGCCTTCTCCTTCATTTCCCCTATGTTGGCGGCGCCCACATAGCCTAAGGCGGCCCTCAAGCCCGCAACGAACTTATCTATGACTGTAGCGACATCACCCCTGTACGGGACTAGGCCCTCTATCCCCTCGGCTATGTCCTTGGACGGCTTGCTGTATCTGTCGAGAGCGAACCTCTTCGACCTGGCTGATGGGCTGCCCATACCCCTGTAAACCTTGTACATTTTCCCTCCCACTATCAGAGGGGATCCCGGGGATTCCTTGGTTCCAGCCAAGGCGAAGCCGAGCATGACAGCATCTGCACCGGCTGCAAAGGCTTTAGCTGCCTCAGCAGGACCCCTAACCCCTCCATCGGCGATAACAGCCACATCAGAGCCGTATTTAGCCACCGCTTCAGAGGCCTTGGCCACGGCGAAGAGGGTCGGTGCAGCGACACCCGTCACCTCCCCGGTGGTGCATATGCTACCGCTGGCTATACCGACCCTCAGACCCACTACATCAAGCCTAGTGATGATCTCCTCAGCAGCCTCGTAGGTCCCGATGTTCCCCGCCACTAGGGGAACGTTGACCTCCTCCGTTATCCTCTTGGCAGCTCTCATCACATTCTCGTTATGGAAGTGTGCCACATCAGTGACCAGCAGATCCACATAAGGCTCGAGGGCCTTCGCTCTCTCCAGATCGAAGGGAGATATGGCCGCAGCTACTCTCAGCCTTCCCTCCTCGTCTCTGGTGGCGAACGGATGTGATTCCCTGTAAAAGACGTCCTTAGCAGTTATAAGACCGACTAGCCTACCAGAATCATCGACCACAGGGAGTTTCTCTATTTTATAGCGGGACATGATCTTCCTAGCCTCTTGGGGAGTTATATCTGGACTGACCGTGATGACATCTTTCGTCATCACCTCCCTAACCGCCTGATTACCGTTCTCGGCGAAGTAGACGTCTCTCCTAGTTATTATACCCACCAACCTGCCCTCGACCACGACAGGGAGGCCTGATATGTTCATCTCCTTCATTACCGAGCGAGCGGTCTCGACAGTATCATCGGGAGTAACGGTTACAACATCCCTTATTATGAAAGACTCCGCCCTCTTGACCGCTTTAGCCATGTTAACCTGCTCTTCAACCGTGCAATTCCTGTGCAGTACGCCTAAGGCGCCCATCCTAGCGACGGCTATGGCCATCTCTGCCTCCGTCACTGTATCCATCGGAGAGGATAGTATGGGGACGTGAAGCCCGATCTCTCCCAGCCGGGTGGATAGATCCACCTCGGAAGGTTCTACCTGGGTCTTTCCGGGCAGGAGAATGACGTCCCCGAATGTGAAAGCCATCTCTATGTTAGCAAACTTATCCCAAGGCATATCTAGAGTGGATAGACGGTTGGATAAACTTTTCGCCCCTCGAGTCAGGGCTCGACGGTTCTGCTCTTGGGGACTAGGTTATGGAGCACCTCACCATTGTAGTACCCTGAGCCAGCGAAAACCGGGCCGAACTTCACCAAGTAAACCCCCCTCTCAGGTAGCTCCACTACTATATCCTCTCCCTTCATCCATCTCCTGAACTCCTCCTCACTGAGCTCCACCACATGCCTCAAAGCTTCCCTGCCGATTATGTAAGATCCCTCCACACTAATTATGTAACCGTAAGGAGCCTTCTTGGCCAGATAGACCCCTCTTATCACATCTTTCACATCGAATCCGGCGGCTTCCTTGGTCAGGAGCCTTATCCTCTTCTTACCTGACCTGATCAAGGAGTAGCCAGAGAGATCGACACCGAACCACTCCCTGATCCAGGCGAGGAACTCGCTCACATCGGCTTCCTTAGTAGGCCCACGAAGAACCCTATCGTGTCGTTGTCCTGTGGGTATATCCTCATGGTTTTCCTCAGCTCGCTTCCGAACTCCCAATCCATCCACCTCTCCAATCCTGGCCTCCACCTGAGCCCCTCCAACTGGGGCTCCTCCAGTACGGCACCTAGCTTCAGGAGGTTATAAACGACCCACTCGTTCTCCTTTGGTTCCAACGTGCATGTGGAGTACACCATGACTCCTCCTTTCTTGAGGACGCGGTAGGCCGCCTTAGCAAGGGAGAGTTGGAGCTTGGCTATCTTGTTGATGGACTTGGGGCTCCACCTAGCCAGAGCACCCCAAGACCTCCTGACCTCTCCTAGAGAACTGCAGGGAGCATCTAACAGCACTTTATCAAATTTCTCCTCCCCGAAGAACTGAGGAGCCCTCCTTCCGTCGGACAGAGTAACTATTACGTTGATGGATCCCATCCTCTGAATGTTGGCTATTAAGGCGTCTACCCGATCGGGAGTCACATCATTGGCCACCAAAACCCCCTCGTGCCTCATCATCTCAGATAGCTGGGTGGTCTTGGATCCTGGGGAGGCAGCCAGATCCAATACCCTCTCTCCCGGACTGGGTGAAAGTGCGACTGGAGGGATCATGGAAGCCGCTTCCTGAACGTAATATAGACCTAGCTGATGCCATTCAGTATTTCCCAGTCTTTCTGGACCCTTCCTCACCCTGTAGCCGTACTCGTACCACGGTATTGGCTCTAACACCCACCCACTCTCCTCAAGCTTCGCCACTAGCCAGCCAGGATCTACTTTCATCGGATTGAGCCTAATGCTTGGAGTTGGCTTCCTTGCCATGAAGGACAGGAGTATGTCGTACTCCTCTCCAAGGAGTTTCCTGTACCTCCTCTCAAACTCTGGTTTTATCAGCCCCTCCGGAATGCCATCGCTCATCTCGCCAGATGATACCCCTAGCTTTATCTAGGTTTTGGATGGATGGAGCCTGATGGGTGTTAACTTGGAGGAGCTGAGGGACCTGATACTCAAGTTGGCTGCTGAAAACGCTCTCAAGTACGGTAAGGCCAATCCAAAGGCTGTCCTAGGTAAGCTCATGGCATCTCGACCGGATCTTAGACCGAAAGCTAGGGAACTGGCTTCTCTGGTGGAGGAAGTGGTCTCTCAGGTCAATGAGATGCCTCCTGAAGCCCTGAAAGAGATAGCCACACCACCTAAGAGGGAGAGAAAGCCACAGGGGAGAGTATGGCCGCCCCTAGAGGGGGCTGAGGAGGGTAACGTCGTGACGAGGGTGGCACCGGAACCCAACGGTTATCCGACGCTGGGGCACGCTAAGGGGCTGTTAGTCCCCTTCATATATGCTAGGATATACAAGGGGAAGTTCCTGCTCAGATTCGAGGACACCAACCCTAGGGTGGAGAGGCTGGAGTTCTACGATGCCATAAGGGGGGAGTTTTCCAGACTACTCGAGGCTGCTGAGAGGGAACTCGGGCTGTCACCGGGTAAATGGGACGAGGAGATCATTGAGTCCTATCACATCCCTAAAATGTACGAGCTGGCGGAGAGGCTGATAAAGCAGGGAGACGCATATGTATGCACATGCCCAGCTGAGAAGGTCCGTCAGTGGAGGAGAGAGGGAAGGGAATGCGAGCACAGGGATCAGCCGGTGGAAGTCAACTTGGAGTTGTGGGAAAGAATGCTTGAGGGAGATTTCAAGGAGGGAGAGGCTCATCTCAGGCTCAAGACGGACATGAGGCATCCCAACATAACCATGAGGGATCCAGGCATCTTCAGGATAGTGGAGGCGCCTCACCCGATCCACGGGGACAGGTTCAGGGTTTACCCAGTGTACGACTTCTCGGTCAGCGTCATGGACTCTCTAACTGGGGTAACTCATGCGTTCCGTAGCAAGGAGTTCGAACCACATGTAGAGGTTCAGAGGACGATAATCAGGAAGCTGGGCCTGAGGGAATATCACATGGTGCAGTTCGGCAGGATAACAGTGGAAGGGATCCCCCTCTCCAAGAGGTACATAAGGCCCCTTGTGGAGAGCGGGATCTTGGAAGGGTGGGACGATCCTAGGATACCGACCCTTAGGGGGCTGTTCAGGAGGGGCATCCTCCCAGAGGCGATAGTGAGGTTCTTCCACGAGCTCGGACCGAGTAAGGTGGATGCCACGGTCAACATGGATATGCTGGCAGCCATTAACAGGAAGCTACTCGACCCCAAAGTGCCCCGCTACATGTTCGTCCCAGATCCAGTCAGGGCAGTTATAGAGGGGATAGACACTCCTGTAGAGGCCAGGGTGCAGATCCATCCAGATTCAAAGGAGTACAGAACGATAGTCGTGGAGGAGCCGATCGTCTACATATCAAAGAGCGATGTGGAGGGTTTGAAGGCTGGAGATGAATTCAGGCTGAGGGGTCTAGCTACGGTGAGGGTGAGGAGCGTGAACCCCGACGAGGTGTCCCTGATCCTCAGCCAAGAGCAGAAGATCAAGGGGGTCAAAATCATACAATGGGCGCCGCTCAAGGGGGGTGTCCCAGCTAGGGTATTCATCCCCCTGTCCCCTTACTCGTACGAGATGCTGGGAGGCTATGGAGAACCCGCATTGGCCGAAATGAGGGAGGGCGATATGGCCCAGATGCTGAGGATGGGCTTCGTCAGACTGGATAAGCGGAAGCCCCTGACCTTCATCTTATCGCACAGGTAATTATCCTCATCATTTTTCCCAAGCGGAGGTATTAGGGGCTCGATACCTCCTTCATACAGCACTATTAATTGACGAGAGTTCCATTTAAAAGGGGGCAAGCTTGACTATGCGTGAAGGGATGAATGGATGAGATGGAAACTAGCGGCCCTCCTGATAGTCCTATCGATGAGCCTTGTCGCCGCTTCTTCTCACGATCTGACGCCAACTGAGGTATCAAAGATTAAAGTGTACGATTCCAAGCCGTTATACAGGGTCCCTCAACCTGTCATACATGGGGATAAGCTATATACGATAGGAGGTCAGGGAGACACCTTAATTGCCATAAATCTGAACGGAGAAAAGCTCTGGAGCATCAGGATAGGCGCTAAAGTATCTACTCCTCCTCTAGTAATCCCTGAAGCGTACTACGGCCATGCGAAGAAGGAGTCATGGGTCATAGTGGCAACGGACTCTTTTGAGCTGAGGGCTTACAACTCAGTCGCCGGTGAATTGAGGATAGAGAGGCTCAGATTATCTTCAGCACCCTCCGGATCTCCCATGACCTACCTGAATGATGGTAGAACAATCGTGGTTCCCCTCACCAGCTCCCTCCAAGCTGTGGACTTGAAGTCCAAGTCAACTAGCTGGTCCGTGGATTTGGGATTCAGGATAAGGCATGTGCAATATGTGAATGGTGGTGCTGTAATTTACGGAGATGATCAGATCGCATACTTCGATCTAAATTCACGCAAGCTGGTCTGGAATCTGGAACTGGGAGAGAAGATACTAGTTGCCGGTGATGATTCCTCCTTCATCGGAATGATGCTTCAGAACGGTACTATGGTATCCATAAACACCTCTACAGGCGAACCGGTTGCTAGGAGGGATATGACCGATATCTTGGGATACGAGTTCCCCTACGGGATGTTCCCAGTATTGGACGGCATAGGTGCGCTGACCAGCTCGAACGAAGCCATAATCTTCATCAATCTATCGGATCTCAGCGTATCTAGGCCCATAAAGACGTGGATGCCCCCAGCCTCCCAACCGGTCGCGGCGGGGAAAGCTCTTCTCTACTTCTCAAAGTCCGGTGAGGTCAGAGTTTACCACTACACCCACAGATTCCTGCTTTCAGAGTTTAAAGTATCCAACCCACCGTTCAGCTTGGTTACGGTCTCTGCGAGCGGTAATCACACAATTTCTATCTCATACATAGACGGAAACGGTGATCTCCACCTCCTCAGGCTACCCGACCACTGGATAAAGATCCAGAAGACCGAGCCCAAGGATGGAGGTTACTTGGTCGAGGGATTTGTCTGCAGCACGGCGCTGAGTGGCGAGAGGAGCAAGATCGTGCTTTATGTGATGTCTCAACAGGGAGAAGTGATCGGTAAGAAGACAATCGGGTTCCTAACTCCCGGTCGCTGTGGTGCTAGGTTCTCCACCATGTTAAAGGACAAGGGAGCTCTGGGACTGATCGTGGGAGACGGGACCCTTCCCCCCAACGCCCCCATAGGTCTGACTAGGGAGGAATGGATTCCCCTAAAGGGTGGCGCTTCTGTCACCACCACGACAGTGCCTGCGATCACGACTACTACGAAACCCACTGGGCAACCCAAACTGGAAGTTCAAGCACCATCCCAGCTGGTTGTAGGGGACGGCTTCAAACTAAATGTTTCCGGAATCAACTCGTGGGGCGCAGAAGAACTCACCTTCGTCATCAAGGGGCCAACTATCCAAGGCGAGGAGGTCACAGAAAAGGTGAGCCCCGGGTCTGAGTTCTCCGTGTCTATAGAGGGCCGGGCTCTCAATCCGGGGACGGGCGCGATTCTCTATATAAAACATGGTGATGAGGTGCTCTACAAGAAGGAAATATCCGTAAGAGTAGAGCAGGGCAAGGTAATAGATGAGGTGAGGGCCCCAAAGGAGGCGAAGGTCAACAGCTCCATCATAGTGACGGTGAAGCTAGTCAACAGATTCCGGGATAACTCTCAATTCATCTTAGTCACATCTCTGGATGGCTCCCTCATCGAGAGGAAGGTCGGCCCCTTGAGGGCGGGAGGAAGTGCCGAGGTACATGTTAAAGTCACTCCCAGAAAGACAGGCGATCTTCAACTAAGAGTTCAAGCTCTGGCTGGAGGCAAGGTCGTCGATAAGAGGGTCTCCACGATCACGGTGACTGTCGCACCACCGTCCACGCCACCGGTCGTTACAACCCAGCAGTCCTCTCTCCCCATACCACTGGAGTACTTGGTGGGCGGGATAATAGGAGCAGTACTCATTTTGATCGCGATCGCACTCTTGCTAGGATCTAGGAAGCCTAAAGAGGTGAAAATGGAGGAGATGAAGCCAATCACCGCGCCAGCAATCGAGGAAGCATCGGCGGAAGAGATCCCGGAGACCAGACCACCCTCTATCATTCCGCCGGAGATCGAACAGGAGGAGATAGGGATAGAGGTACCTAGGATTCACAGGATAGAGATGGAAGAGGTTCCTAAGCCTGAGATAAAGGAGGAAGAGGAAGAGAGAATGGCTCCTCCGGAGATGGAGGAGGTCCCAGCCATAGGTTCAGTAGTCAAGGAGGAAAGAGTGATCCCCGAGGAGGCAAGGGAATCGGTAGAGAGCGAACTGGAATCCGTGAAGAAGAGGCTAGAGGATGTGAGGAGAGCCATATCAAAGTTAGAGGAGATAGTAGGATTTGAGCTCTCACCATACAGGCTGGTGGACGCAGAGACCATGCTGGTCTCGGCGGAGCTGAAACTGAAGGAAGGTGACGTGAGCGAAGCGGAGAGGATCGTTAACTCTGTAAAGGAGTCGCTTGACGTGCTGGAGGCGGAGGTCTCCGAGGCGGAGAAGGTCTTTCTTGAGAACTGGAGCGCGGTGGAGAACAGGATCGACATAATGCTCAGGGTCTGGGGGAAGGCTCCCGCCAACATGCTCACCATGGTTCCGGCCGGCTTCAGGATACACGCGTTGGAGAGATTCAGAAAGCTGCATCCGGATAGAAAATTGGAGCTGAGGGGAGACGAACTCATTTCGCTGGAGGAGTGAACCCTTCTCCCCCTATTCTCTTTCTAACCACCTTTTCCTGTATCTCGTGATAAAGCTCATCGATCAGCTCTTGGTAATCGGCTCTTCCCTCCTCGACCGCTGTCATCTTCTCCTCTAGCACTCTCGTCCTCTCCTCGCTGATCAGATCCGGGTACTCCGATGTCAGGAAGTTGTACACTTGGACGCCCAGTCTCGTTGGAATCAGTTTGTTGTTCTTCTCGAGGGCATATTTCCTCTGCAGCAGCTTGTCTATAATGGTAGCATAGGTGGAAGGCCTTCCGATACCTTTCTCCTTCATGAGAGCGACGACATCTCCTTGCGTGTACAGGGGTACAGAGGGGACCTGAAGGTGCTTTATCTCGACTCTGACCGTCCCCACCGAAAGAGGGGCTTCCTTCCTATAGAGAAACGGATATATGAGAGCCCAACCCCCTCTGACATCTACAACCCTCTCATCGGTCACCTCATCGCCATTCAAGACCAGCTTGTACCTCTGCTTCACGACGATGCTCTCCTTGGTTTGCGAGGCCATGAATCTCCTGAATATCAGGTCGTACAGCCTCACATGGTCCTTTGAGAATCCTTCTGGAGCCACTATCAGCCCCTCTCTGATGTAGTCGAGCAGCTCCTTGGCTGACAGTGGCTTGGTAGGTCTTATGCACTCGTGAGCTCCTCCTTCACCCCATCTCCTCGGAACGAAATCGTCACCGAGGACCTCCGCTGCTACTCTCAGACCGGCGTCGCTCACCCTTACACTATCCGTCCTGTGGTATGTGATTAAACCGGCTTCGAAGAGGGACTGGGCAATCTCCATCACTCTCTTGGCGCCCAGCTTCAGCACCCTACTGGCCTCCCTTATCATCTCGTCTGTGGTAAAAGGAGGAGGTGGCTTAACTGCGCTCTCCTCCAATTTTATCGACGAGATCTGGGCTTCAACGATTCCGGGAGATCCTATTCTACCCTCCACCCTGATGAAGATGCCTTCTCCACTGACGACGGTGAGGTCTTTCTTCTTCTTGTGCTCCTCGTACCTATCGATTATCCAACCTAGCGTGGGGGTCTGGGCCCTCCCGGCAGACAAGTTCCTCCTGTTGAACTTCCTCTGTACCTCGTAACTCAGCTCGAATCCTATCCACCTATCCTCTATCCTCCTCACCACCTGAGCCTTCACCCTCGACTCGTTGGTCTCTGAAAGCCCCCTCAGAGCTTCCAAGATCGCCCTTTTGGTGACCTCATGGAATTCGGCCCTGTATATCTCCTCAACTGCATCTTTGATCAGCTGATAAATGTCCCAAGCTATCTTCTCCCCTTCCGTGTCAGGATCCGTCCCTATTATGACCCGAGATGCTTCGAATCCGAGTCTCCTCATGGAGACTATATTGTTCCTGCTGTCCCTCAGATTGGTGGAACCGCATCTCGGGCACCTCTCACCATCTGTGAACTGGTAACCGCAGTCCAGACATCTCTTGATGGAAGCGTAAATGGGTATGTAGGTCCTGCGCTCGCCTTCCTCTATGAGAACCCCATGATACCCTCCCTGCGTCGAGAGATCCACCACGTGACCCCCACTGGCCATTATCGTAAGCACATAGTCGCCGGTAGTCACCTCGTAGGCGACCACACCGTTTATGACTCTCCTCCCCGGTTTGCCGAAGAACCTAGCTATGGTCCGAGCCTTATTGGGGCTTTCTACTATGAAAAGTGCGGTTTTGAGTAGACCAGCCATCTCGAAACCCGTCTTGAGTGAGGAGTATCTCTCTCTACTCTCGTTAATTTCTCTCCTCAGGGTCTCCAAATTCACTTCCTCAAGCGGGGACAGTTCTATGTCGTAAGCGCTGGCCCTCTTTATGAAGGAAGATAGTAGCGGATCAGTGTCCCAGACGAGACTAGCCCCCCTAGTCATTCCCCCAGGATAGAGCCTAGAAGAACGGCCAGATCCTTGTATATACGTCCTGACATCGGGGATTATGACCTTACCTTCCTCGAGGATAACCGTTATGTCCCCAGTGCCAGCCAACTCCCTCAGTCTGCTCTCGCTGGAAAGCAACTCCTTCAGCAGTTCTCTAGCCCTCAGGATATCCTTCTCCATCGGTCTCCTCCTCAACCTCATAGCGAACCTCTTAGTCTGGGGATCTAAGCCCTTGGCCAGTGCGGACAGCATTGCCACAACAGCCCGGTCGCTCATCTCATCCACATCTCTCAATGTCATCTCGAAGCGGGGGACTCCGTAGAAGACCACGTACCTGATCCTCTGAGGCAGATCCACTCCCCTAACTAGGACTCCATAGGGCTTAGCGGCTCCAATTAGACCGTCTAGCTCGCCGGACTTGAACGCATCAACCACTTTCTCGTCGTAACCGTGCAACACCTCTACCTCGTAGCCAGCATCCTCCGCCAATGCCTTCGCTTCATCAGCCAGCTCCATCCTCGGGATGAAGAGTAAGAACCCGCCCCCCATGAACTTCAAGAACCCTTTCAGTTGATTCCTCTTCCTCGCGTAGAGGTCAGCTATATTCCTCAGTAGCTCCTGCCTCAATACCCCTACATCGAAGCCCAGCAACCTCCTGAATAGGATCGCCCGGGGACCCGGCTTACCGGTTGCAGTCGAGACTATTAGGACGCTACCCGTGTTTCTAGTCACCTCCTTGCCAGCCAGGGCTGCTCTCATATCCACTTCGGTGAATCCCATGAGGGTAAGAACCCTATCGACATTCCTCGAGTTCTTGAGGAAGGAATCCACGTCGTCCACGAAGAGGAAGGAGAACTGGCCCACTGTGCCCCTTATCTTCTCATGGTTCTTCGCGAGGTATTGGGAGGTCGTGACCAAAACGTCGAAATCACCGCTCTCTAGCTTCTCTAGGAACTCCCTCCTCTGCTTGCTCCTCATTCCGCTCCTGTAGGCCAGAATCTTGAGAGGCTCCCCAGCAGATCTTTTATACTTAGTAAGGATCTCCACAGCTTGGTCAACGAGGAGCGATGTGGGGAAAAGGAGGTAGGAGCGACCCCTTCCCCTCACGGCGAAGTAGTAGCTGGTAACGAGACCGAAAGCAGTCTTGCCAACCCCTGTGGGAGCTATCGCAGCGAAGCTGCGCCCAGCCAAGGCTCGCCGGGCCCACATCCTCTGAATTTCCCAAGGAGGAGAACTTAAACATAATTTGAAGAATTTAACATAGTCTTTGAACTCGGAACCTACCTTAGAGATCTCATCTTCAACACAAGGAGACCTGTGATGGGTTTCCAAGTCACCTCCGGGACACAGACCCCTGAAAACCGCCGGTATCATTCCACTCACCGCGCATTACACAGACAATATCTCGATCCAACATGCAGTCTGGAGGCTTTATATCATTGGGTGAAGGAAAGATACAGGATCGAAATGACCCGGCTAGTTGTCCCTATCGAGGAGACAGACGGAAATGTGAAGTTCAACCGCATATCAAGGGGCTTCAGCTTGGCTAAAGGGCTGATGATCATAGACCTGAGTGATTTCGGTGTCGTTATGGACGCCTTCTCCCTAGAGGTGGGTCATGTTCAAGGGGAGACCATGCTAGACATACTCGTGGGGCTAGAGGCGGACATCGTATTGAGCGAGGACATAGAACCGGAACTTAGTGAGCTCCTGCTGAGCAACAACGTAAAGGTGGCGCTGACTAAGTCAAAATATGTCAAAGATGCCCTGAGGGACCTCCTCGCGGGAAAGACCTTCGTCATGCCCGGAAAGGAAATGCCCATAAAGTATGCCAACTAATTATGTTATGCCCTATGTGAAGCTGAGGGTAAAGAGGTGGGAAAGAAACGGGAGGAGGTACCTAAGCTACCAAGTAACTGCTCCCAAATCCTTGGTAGAGGAACTCGGTTGGGAGAAGGGTGACACCTTATACGTATACGTTAGGAATGGGGAACTGGTTTACAGACACAGAGAAAGACCCAAAAGGGGAAAACAGACCAGACTGGAACTATAATCACTCAACTCTCAAGAGGAGGCCCTTGAGGTATCCCGTCCAGGGATGCATGGGATCTATCGGGTGATCGGGCGAAGCACCCCTCTCACCAAGGATCATGATCTCCCGATTGGAGAGGGTAGCTGCTCTGATCACGATCTTTTTGAATTCCTCCTTGGTGATGAATTGGCTGCAGCTGCTTGTGAACATGAGGCCACCACTCACCACCCTCTCCATAGCGGTGGCATTGACTGCTGTGTAGGTCTTCCTAGCTCTGGAGACCATGTCCCTGCTTGGAGCTAGGGCAGGCGGATCCACGATAACCAGATCGTAGACTGAGGAATCTCCCTCCAGAAACTCCTTTACCCTCGATTGAACGGCCACTAACTCGATCGAGTTGAGCCTCGCATTAGACCTCATTTCCGTGACGGCGTACTCCGATTCATCGACAGCAACGACCTCGGCGCCGGAGAGAGCGGCGTGAATCGCGAAACCGCCTGTGTAGCTGTAGAGATCTAGGACCCTGTCACCGGGACCAGCAAGGTAGCCAACTTCAATCCTGTTCAGCCTCTGATCTATGAAGAAGCCCGTTTTCTGGCCCTTGATCGTGTCCACGTGAAAGAGAGCTCCACCCTCCCTCACTACAGCTCTCGTTTTACCGCCTGAAAGGACCCTCCTCTCCGAAGGCAGTCCGACTTCCCTTCTCGGCCTACTGTCGTTCTTAAGAACTATGGAACTAGGCCTGAATAGGTCCCCCACCATGGCCGAGATCTCCTCCACACGCTTATCCATTCCGATGGAGGTGGAGGAGATGACGACGACATCATCGTATACGTCAATTATCAGCCCCGGGAGGGCATCAGCCTCACTATGCACCCATCGAAAGAAATTGTCCAGCTTGAGTTTCTCCCTCAACCTCAAGGCCTCCTCTAACCTACGATAAAGCAGAGAAAAGGGATCCTCCAGCTCTGTGGAGAGGACCCTCACTGCCATAGCCCCTATTCCCTCGAAGAATCCCAAACCCAGCGTATCTCCTTTCTCATCCTTTATTACGACTAAGTCTCCCTTCTCCACGGGTCCCCTTAGGGAGACGAGCCACTTGACGTAGATATTCCGCTGCCCCTTCCTCAGCCTAGATGCCCCTTCCTCAGCGAGCACGGCTTCCCCAACGGGGCTCCAGATCAAAGGCCATTCTACCTCCTAAGGTAGTCCGGATCCTTGGAGAGCTTTTCGGTGAGGGGAATGCCTCTGTTCCTCCCGACCACCACGGTGTCTTCTATTCTTATGCCTCCCCATCCCCTAATGTAGATTCCTGGCTCATCAGTCACGGTCATCCCTTCTTGGAGCTTTCCTCCTCTCCCCACTAAGAGTCTGAAGAACTCGTGGATGTCGATGCCGATCCCATGCCCCAGAGAGTGAACGAAGTACTCTAAAAGGCCCGATTCCTTCAATACCTTCCTAGCCTCTATATCCGGTCTCTCCATGGGAACTCCGTCCCTTATGAAATCCAATGCTCTCAACTGTGCGTTGAGAACGGCCTCGTACTTGTCTAAAAAGCCTTCCGGCGGGCTTCCGATGTAGAATGTACGAGTCATATCGCTGCAGTACCCCATGTATCTGGAGCCGAAGTCGATGAGCAATATCTCCCCCTCGCTGATTCTCCTCTCAGTGTTAACGTGATGAGCGTTGAATGAGTTTGCCCCACTCGCCACTATCGTCGGGAAGCTGGGTCCCTCAGCCCCCAATTCCCTCATCTTGAACTCGAGCAGGTTAGCTATCTCCCTCTCAGTCATCCCAACCCTTATCTCCAGAGATTCGAAGGCCCTAATCGCTATCGACGCGCTCTCCTTCATGAGTCCCAGCTCATACTCGCTCTTGATGATCCTCATCCTCTTAAGCTGATCATCCAAGCTCACTATGGCGGCGCTCTTCTTCCCCCTCTTGAACCTCTTCCTCACTTTCTCCACCTGCTCCTGAGACGACAGGAAGTCTACAGCTACCCTCCGAGCATCTCCGTGCCTCTCCGCTACCAGATCGTAGACGCTGGGGTTAATCACTTCCTTACCACTGATCCCATAGAACGGCTTCTGAACCTCCACGTGATAAGGCGTTTTCTCCCGGGCGATCTCGTCCCCGAAAGCGTATCTCGCGACCAAGTAGGGATCATTGTCTAGGGGAACGACGAGCATCTGGGCTTCGGCCGTCCCTGCTAAGTATAGCATGTTGCTTGGGGAGTTCACGAGGGAGAGGTCTATGCCCCTCCTTCCCATCCACCTCTTCAGCCTGCGGATCCTAGAGTCCAACTCACTCCTTGGATACATCGCGGGTCACCCAAATGCCGGCATGATAGGCGGGCCAGAGGGGATAAAGTTGAGTCGTTAGATGTTTACGGGCTCCCCGACTTCTGGCAGTAATATCCTATCTCTCATGCCCTTAGGCACGTATAGGTCGAATAGATCCGGGTGCTCGGTGTGAATGGGGACGATCCTGGTGGGATTAACCCTTTCTAGGGCATCAGCTATCTGCTTCGGGGACAGGTGCCCGGACACGTGGATTCGATAGTAACGGTGAACCCCGTATATCAGGAGCCAGTTCATGAGTCGGTCCATTGAGAGGGCGCTCTCCTCACTGAAGGGCTCGGATCTACTCATCACGAAGTCTATGCGAGGTTTCACACCTAGGGGAATCTCGTACAGGAACCTCGTGGCATTACTGGTGATCACGAAGTAAGAGTTCTCGTCTTTGAGGATCTCTCCCCTTAGATCACCCCATATTACGGACCCGGATCCTTTCTTATCCTCTACCCTTTCGATGAATTCCACGAGGGGTTTGGGCTCCCTCGCCCCTAACTTCACCTCCTCCCCCCCTTTCCTCCTCTTCCTCCTCCACAATAAGTAATCTCCAGGCGAGGGAAGGCCGCTAATCCCCGCACCGCTTAATGCTTCTGCCATGAAACCGATCCTCTCATCGACTACTAGTTCCCTGCCCATCCTCTCAGCCACCTTGCACACGGTCCTGACCCTGTCAACATCCGTGGGCGAGACCTCCACAAGCACGAGTCGGGAGCTGTCCTCTAGGATCTCCATCATCCTCTCCCCCACTTCCCTCTCGGAAGAGACCTCGAAGTTCACCCTCTTGGGCGGCTCCCGCTTCCATCTGTACCAGATCCTATTTTCCAATACCTTGACCAAAGAGGCCTCAGGGTCGTTCTCGGGCGCCACCTTGGTGGCCTCCATGAGAAGCAGATCAACTCCCTCCTCCGCTAACATATCTAGAAAATCTAGGGTCATATCACTCCTAGGGCCGTGCATCCTAAGATCTCCTGTGTAGGCCACCTTCTTCGAGCAGCATTCGATCAGGAATCCGTATGCCCCTGGTACGGAGTGATCTACGTGAATGGGGAGGACCTTCAGGTCCTCCATGTCCAGTACATCCCCTGTCTTGAAGGTGTGCATCTCGAACTCCTCAAGGGCCGACAGGTCCTTGAACCCCATGGACCTGTACGCTTCCAATATCACTTTACTGGCCTCTCCCAAGTGGACGGCTATCTCCCTGTGTACTAAGGGGAGGTACCCCCAGTGATCTAGATGAGCGTGACTTATGAGTAGTCCAGTGATGTCGTAGCCCTCCATCCTCCACTCGGGTCCCTGAGAGGGGGGAAGGAGGCCGGTCTTGAAGTAGTCCTCCGGGAACATTGGGGACATGAAGGGATGCTGGAAGAATGCTTCCTCGCGTGAGAAACTCTTTCCGAAATCGAGCATGATTGCTAGCCTGTCGGGAGAGGACACCAGCACCTTATTGCCTCCGATCTCCCCGATACCACCGAATATCCTGACTTCCACAGGTCGACTGCCGTGGTTACCTTTATCAATTTTTTATGAGGGGGGCGCCGGGTGATCACCTTGGCCGTAGTGCAAGTGGACTTCCATGTGATACTCAATATAGATGAGGCCAAGTGTATTGGATGCGGCATCTGCGTGGATGTCTGTCCCTCCAACATATGGCACCTCAACGAGAACAAGAAGGCCTATCCAAGGGAGGACTACGAACCAGACTGCTTCATATGCCATGCCTGCGCTGTATCATGCCCAGTGGGAGCAATAGTCGTTCAGGAGGAGGTATGGGAGAAGTAGTCAAGCGATTATACAACCCATCTATACTCTTCTATCCTACCTTCGGTCCTCCTGAATAGGAGGAGGGTCCAATTTTCCATTTCCTTCCAGTTCCCATCATCTAAAGGCTCCGATGCTAGAATGACGATCCTCTCCCCCTTCTTCACGTAGAGGTTGAAGTAATCTGGCCTCTCCTTGGCACCCTTTAGCGCGTAGAGCTCATCAGCACTCACCATCAGGAAGGTCATGGATGACAGACCCTCCCAGAACTTCTCTCTTATCTCCCTCACGCCCTCCACCAACTTAGAGGGATCGACACCGTTGCGGGTCAGCCTTAACATCATAGCCTCGCTGTCCGTCTTACCTAGAGCGTCTCCCCCCTCTATCCCCCTGACTGATCCGTTATGGGCGAAGAACCATATCTTGTCCCCGACGACCACCGAGAAGGGGTGGGTGTTCTCGAAGCTGACTTCACCCACTGACGCGGCTCTCGCGTGCGCCAAAACGACATCCGCTCCGAAACGAGCGTAAAAGCCCCTCTTCCACATAGGGAAGGTCTCCCTCACGTAGAGGACGGGCCTACCCCTGGAGAAGGCGGCCAACCCCCATCCGTGAGGGTGGCCCATCCCGCTCTCCTTGGAGGACCTACCCCGGCTGGCCATGCGGGACACAGCTTCTAGGAAATCCTCAACCTCGTAGCCCTTCATCGGCTCCAGAGACATGAAGGCGGCCATTCTGCACATGCTAATCCAACTGGAGGAGCGAGCCAACCTTTTTATACTATTTCCAAGTTCCATGTCGTGGCCCGTCGCTAGGGGCGGGGTAGCTTAGCCAGGTAGAGCGCCCGGCTGTTAACCGGGAGGTCGTGGGTTCGAATCCCACCCCCGCCGCCATCTCGATTTTAAGCTCATCCGCGCCCCTTCCATGGTGCCCCTAATGGGAAGGGAGGATGAGTTCTTCGTAGTGTCAGGGAGGGAGATCAAGGAGGGAAAGGTCACCGACATCTACTTCCTCAGAACCATGAAGGTCCTCGGGGCCAAGGGACTGGCGGACAAACATGTTGTCATGGAGATAGCGGCCAGATCCCTGCCGAACGGCGTCCCTTGGGGAATACTGGCGGGAGTGGAGGAGGTGGCCAAGCTCCTAGAGGGCAGGAACTTAGATGTGCACGCTCTCCCCGACGGCAGCCTCTTGAGACCTTGGATACCCATCATGAGGATAGAGGGACCCTACTCGGAGATAGGACCCTTGGAGACCTCGATACTCGGGTTCCTATGCAGCCTTTCCGGAGTAGCTACGATGGCGGCTAGGGTGAAGTTCGCGGCCGGGGAGAAGCCAGTGGTCAACTTTGGGATAAGGAGACAGCATCCTGCCGTAAGTCTGGCGTATGAGAGGGCTAGCCTCATAGGCGGGCTTGACGGATCTTCCGGTATTCTGCTGGAGGAGATCGGTTTCAAACCTGTAGGTACAATGCCCCACGCCATGATAATACTCTTCGGGGATCAGGTTGCCGCTTGGAAATCATTTGATGAGGTCCTGCCGGATGAGGTGCCCAGAATAGCCTTGGTGGACACTTTCTACGATGAGAAGACCGAAGCGATAATGGCGGCGGAGGCACTGAAGGATAGGCTCGAGGGGGTCAGGCTCGACACCCCAAGCTCTAGGAGGGGAAGGATGTCCGACATAATCAAGGAGGTGAGATGGGAGCTGGATGTGAGGGGCTTCAAGCACGTGAAGATATTCGTCTCCGGGGGCCTGAACGAATATACTGTTAAAGAGTACTCTGAGGCGGGTGCCGATGCATTTGGAGTAGGCTCTCACATAATGGGAGCCAAACCAGTCGACTTCGGCATGGATATAGTGGAGGTTGAAGGGAAACCGAGGGCCAAGAGAGGGATAAAGTCAGGGGCCAAAGATCTCTACATCTGCAAGGAGCATCTCATCTACAAATATGTACCGAAGGGATCCGAACCTCCAAAGTGTCCCGTCTGCGGTAATGAGATGTCCTACGCCTACAGAAAGATACTGGATGGAGGGAGGCTGGTCTACAGGATAGAAGATCTCAAGACGATCAATGAGGCCACCAAGGACCTATTGAGAAAACTCAGGGATTTGGGAGAGGGCCTCTGATGGATTAAATAAGCTCTATCCTCGCCCCCTCCCTAGCGACCCTCGCTGTGAACACCATCTCGGCGACAGGTTCTAGCTCTCTGATTAGGGAGGATGGCCGAGGATGCAAGATAACGATGCACCCCCCTCCTCCTGCTCCGGATAACTTGGCTCCATAGGAGCCACTCTCTCTTGCCTTCCAGACTATTCTCTCTATCTCCCAGCTACTCACCCCTAGGGAGTAGAGCAGCCCTTGATCGACATTCATGAGAGTTCCTAGGAGCTCGTAATCCTCGGCCATAATAGCCTCCTTTCCTCTGACAACCAGCTCAGATATAGCCCTGACCACGGAGTCCCTCACCCCGGGCAACATGGATCCCAAGGTGCTCACCCTCTCTATCATCTCCTTGGTCGGACTGGGCTTCCCGGTACAGGCCATAACTAGGGGTACATCCTTGAATCCCAAACTGCTAGCTGTCATAACGTCGCCCGTCCACTCTACCCATATGATCCCGCCCATGACTGCGCACGCAGGTCCCGTCTTGCTGGCCTTGCCGTGTATGATCCTTTCAAAGAGATACACGGACTCTAAGAGCTCCTCCTCACTCATTCCCAGCTCAAATAGGCCGTCAAGTGATTTAGAGATGGCTGCCGCTACCGAAGCGGAGGAAGCCATACCACTCCCGATGGGGACCTCGGATCTTATCTCCAGCTCGACGCCCGACCTAACATTGTATCTCTCTAAGACGCCCTTGACACCCCTTGCTACTCTCTCCAGTTCAGGACTGCTCACTAGAACTGAACCATCCATCTCCTCGTAAACCCCTAGGAGATGAGACTTTATCCTCAGATGCCCCTCATCTAACCCCTTAGCAGTAGAGAAGGATCTCCTATCAACGCTCAAGGCTAGGGCGGGAGATCCATACAGCACTGCATGCTCTCCCATTAGGAAAGCTTGGGAGGGGGCCGATGCTGTTACCGTTCCTCTCATCTAGAGAGGAGCCTAGCACATTGTAATTATCTTTATGCTTTTAATGAAAAGTTCAACATTCAACACATAAGACTGTCCATTGACCACTTACATATCTTCGTATTAGCAATGACTACCACACAAATGGCATTGATAAGGCATTCCCATAACACTTAGAACTTTTCTAAATTTAGACGTCTCTAATAAAATTATATTCCAAATATACTCGCTATAAATCATATAAAGAGATATACGTGATATTATAAATCAATTTTAATAATACAATTTACAAAAACACCTCTAGAGATCACGTATTTTTAATTATATAATTGCATAATAAAAGCAATTATTAGCAATAATGAGCATTTGCTAATATATTATTTATATTATTTAGATAAAAAATATCTATTTGCCCCAGGAAACGCGGTTAAAGGAGCTAAAATTCCCGATATAAACTTATATTTGCAGGGAGGTGGATAACTGGGTGAGAGAATGCCGAAGGTAAAAGTGGCAATTGCCGGTGTGGGTAATGTGGCCTCCGCCTTGGTTCAAGGTGTGTTCAAATATAGGGATGTCGACGATGATATGGATGTTCCCGGGCTGATGCACGTCAGATTTGGACCATACCACATAGCTGACATAGAGTTCGTCGCCGCTTTCGATGTGGATGAGAGGAAGATAGGGAAAGACCTCTCTGAGGCCATATTTTCCAAGCCCAACAACTTGGAGAAGTTCGCTGAAGTTCCAAGACTCGGAGTCGAGGTTCTGAAGGGACCGGTACTCGACGGCGTGGCTCCCCACATGAGGGATTTCAGGTACGGGGAGGGCTTCTTAGTTGACGACTCTAGGCCGAGCGTAAACGTAGCTGATGTGCTCAAGGAAACTGGTGCTGATGTCTTGGTTAACCTCATACCCGTAGGCAGCTATGAAGCGAGCAGAGCCTACGCCTTAACAGCTCTGGAAGCTGGAGTGGGATTCATAAACGGGATCCCTGAGTTCATCGTCAGCGACCCGGAGTGGGCGGAGAAGTTCGTGGATAGGGGAATACCAGCAGCTGGCGATGACTTCAAGAGTCAGTTAGGGGCCACGATACTGCACAGGACCATCGCGAGGCTTGCTGTGGAGAGAGGCTTGAGAGTACTCAACACGTATCAGCTCAACATCGGAGGAAACATGGACTTCCTGAACATGATCGAGGAATCCAGATTGAAGACCAAGAGGGTCAGCAAGACCGAGGCTGTCACTAGCATGGTGCCGTACGAGATCGGTGCTAGAGTGGGGCCGAGCGACTATGTTCCCTTCTTAGGCGACAGGAAGGTGATGTACATGTTCATGGAGGCGGAACAGTTTGGCGGGTTCAAAGTGTACATAGATGTGAAACTGAGCGTAATGGACTCGCCTAACGCGGCGGGCGTGGCCATAGACGCGATAAGGGCGGTGAAGCTTGCCATGGATAGGGGAATAGCAGGTCCTCTCGAAGGGGTCAGCGCGTACTTCTTCAAGCACCCGCCGAAGCAGCTCCCTGACTATGTGGCTAGAGAACTGGTGGAGGCATTCATAAAGGGTGAGGAGGTTAAGCTAGAGGAGATCACTAGAAAGTAGAGCTCCTCACCTCATCCAACTTCTCTCTTATTCCCTTCAACGAGAAGAACGCCCTCGCATAGACGGATTTACCTTCTCCCCTCATATACATCCAAGAGTCAGTTAAAGGATCTATTATCACTCTCTCGTCTTCCAGTTCGGCCTCCACCCTCCCGTCCTTATGTCTCTTTATTAGGAATCCTCTCTTCATCAGGAGATCCACTATGTACTCTATGTCCATACATTCATCACCTCTAACAGGTATACGGGGGAACCCCGACATTCGGAAGGAGATCAATAAAGAATTAAAGTACTTCGTGCTCGCTGTCTCGATGCGCTCTTCTACCCTCTACCACCTTCTTAGAGAACCACAAGATCGAGAAAGACACCGCTACTAGTGAGGTTATCAGTTGAGCCACAAGCAACAGGGTGAGGATCTGCAGATCCGCCGAATAGTAGGATAGCACGACCGTACATGTAGTGTCGTTCCCCTCAACTAAATCCAAGGTCATCCCATACGACGGACAATCTAGCAGTTTCTCTCCGTGAACCGAGGTTGACGGGCTCCCCTCTACATCCAACCGGCCGATGCTATTACTGTTAAAATCGATGAACCTTAGTACCATCTTGAAGGAGCCTGAAGAGATGCACGATATATTGTAGTAGACTCTCGGGCTGGTAGGACCCTCGAAGGTCCAAGTCACGGGTTCACCGACTGAGAGCCTGATAGTCCTACTAGAATAGGTGAGGGCGGATCGGTAATAGAGAGTTCCCACACCCAGGACGAAGGATATTAAGAAAAATAGGAGACCTAGGAGAGCCAGTCTTCTATGCGTCATTGTGCATACCAGCACTTAACGAAATGACCCGGGGAGATCTCCACCTCTGGCGGCTCTTCATCACATTTGTCGGTTGCTATCGGGCATCTGGGCTTGAACCTGCACCCCTTCGGTGGGTTCACTAGGCTGGGAGGCTCTCCAGGCGGGACTTTCCTGAACTTGAATCTGTTGTTGGGGTCTGGATCGGGAATAGCCTCAAGGAGCGCCTTCGTGTAGGGATGGGCCGGGTTCCTCAGGAGCTCCTTAGTGGGTGCTCTCTCCACCAAGTGACCCGCGTACATTATGAATATCTTGTCGGAGAAGTACCTGGTCGTAGAAAGGTCGTGCGTAATGTAGATAATGCTCATACTGTGCTTCTCCTGTATCTCCTCGAACAGGTTCAATATCTCCACCCTAACCGAAGCGTCGAGCATGGAGACAGGCTCATCAGCTATAACGAGCTTGGGATTCATGATTATGGCCCTAGCGATGGCCACCCTTTGCAACTGACCACCGCTCAGCATGTGGGGGTACTTGAAGGCAAATTCCTCTGGAGATAGCTGCACTTCCCTCAGGATATTGTAGACAATTTCCCTCCTCTCCTCTCTCGTGCCTACCTTGTTCACTATGAGGGGCTCCTCCAGTATCTTGAATATTGTGAAATGAGGCACCATCGATCCGAAGGGATTTTGCTGAACGAGACCGGTCTCCTTCCTGTACCACCTAAGCTCCTTCTCGGTGAGATGGGTGATGTCCTTTCCATCGAACTCTATCCTCCCACTGGTCGGATCGTAGAGTCTCAATATGGTCTTACCTAGGGTGGTCTTACCGCTCCCCGATTCACCCACAAGTGATATGGACTCTCCCCTATCTATCTCGAAGGTCACGTTCTCCACTGCCCTGACGTAGTAAGTCTTCCCGAAGATCCCCTTCTTCATGGGGAAGAACTTACTCAGATTCTCTACCTTAAGCAGCATTCACTCCTCACCCCTATATAGCCAGCATTTAACCCTATGCCCATCTAGGTTAAACATCGGAGGCTCCTCCTCGCATATCTCCATGGCTTTATCGCATCTCGGTCTGAACCTGCAGCCGACCGGTGGGTTCAGCAGGTTGGGCGGCGTTCCGGGGATAGAGATTATTTCCTTATCCTCCCTGAGGGTCGGGACGCTTCCCAGCAGCTTCTGCGTGTAGGGATGTAGGGGCTTGCCAAAGTAGGACTCGGAATCAGCCAACTCTATTATCTGCCCGGCGTACATAGTCGCCATCTTGTCGGCCAACTCGCTCGCGAGGGCTATGTCGTGCGTTATGAAAATGTAGGTAAGATCTCTCTCCTTCTTCAACCTCTTGAGGAGGTTCATCACGTTTGCTTGGGTTATAACGTCCAACGCTGACGTGGGCTCGTCCAGTATCACTAGATCTGGGTCGGTAATGAGCGCCATGGCGATTACGATCCTCTGCCTCATTCCTCCACTGAGCTCGAAAGGATACCTGTCCACGAAGGCTTCAGCAATTCCCACCTGCTTGATCATCTTTCTGGCCTCTTTTAACGCCTCCTTCTTATCCATGCCCATATGTATGACCAGCGGCTCCGCCACTTGTTCTCCGACCTTTAGAACTGGGTTGAGAGCGTTGAGGGCGCCTTGGAATACCATTGAGATTTTTCTCCACCTTACCTCCTTCCTGAACTGTTCCTCGCCCAGCTCCATGATGTTAGTACCGTTGAGGAAGACTTTTCCCTCGTAGACTTCCACATTCCGGGGAAGAAGCCTTATTATGGCCCTAGATAGGGAGCTCTTCCCACAGCCAGACTCTCCAACTATGGCTAGGGTCTCCCCTTTCTCTATCTCGAAGCTGACGTGGTCCACAGCCTTCACGGTTCCCTTACGGGTTCTGTAATACATGACTAAATCATCTA
>JAOZFI010000045.1 GCA_027491395.1 Thermoproteota archaeon
TTTGCCCGAGGGATAGTCGGCACCGAGTCCTCTCAAGAGTTCGTCGTGCGGGCACATTCGACCAGCGGGGACATCACCTTGAGGTACGTTGGAGACTAGAGAACCACCTCACGATCTCAGCATATCCATTAACCGCCCTCTTCACCTCCTTTATTGGGACCATCTCGTTCGGCTGGTGGGCCATTTCCTGATTACCGGGACCGTAGCCTATCGTTGGTATGCCGGCCTCGCCAGCCGTGTAGGAGCCGTCAGTGCCGAACCTCCACACCATGAGTTCGCCCCCCAGTATGCGGGCGAGCTCTACCAAGTAGGGACCCTCGTTCACCCAAGCAGGGAACCACGCCTCTACATCCTCCTCGTAACCGGTGTAGCACCTCAGTCTCCTCCTGACAATGCTGCCTCTCAGCTGGGCCTCCACGTACTCCTTGGTCTCTCTGGGGACGGTTCTCCTGTCGAGGAGGACTGAGCACTTGTCTGGGATGACGGGTATTATGCCGGGACTGACCTCCACGTTCACAGGAGCGACCGAACCCTTCCCTAGGAGGGGATGAGTGTTCATCTTCATACCCCGAAGTTCGGAGAGGTATGCGCAGATCTTGTGGAGGCAGTTCTCCCCCAGTTCCGGCATGCTGGAATTCGCGGTCCTTCCCCTGAGGGTTACGAGTACCTCAGCTCTCCCTCTGTGCCCCCTAGCCAGATTCAGGGAGGTAGGCTCGCCCAACACGACATGGTCCGGCCTCTCATCCAAGGAATCGATCACATGACGTACTCCGAAACCCTCCTGATCCTCCTCGTGTACCACGAATGCGTAAACCAAGTCCGCATCCTCCTCTCCAACCAATGAAGTGGAGTGGATGATGGCAGCTAGGCCGCCTTTCATGTCGACGGAGCCCCTTCCGTACACGCGACCCTCGACCACATCGGCGGAGAAGGGGTCCCTCCTCCAGTTTCTGAGATCGCCTTCGGGTACGGTGTCCATGTGGGCATCGAAGAGCAGGAGGCCGTTGCCTCCTCCCCGTATCTCAGCTATCACATTACCCACTTCGTCGGTCCAGACCCTATCTATCCCGATCCTACTCAGCTCCTCCTTTATCAGAGATGCTAACCCGCCCTCATCACCCGAGAAGCTCTTCACCCTCACAAGCTCTCGCAGGAAGGACACGACCTGTGAAGCCATCCCGCATTGAGGTGCGGGGAAGATATAACTTAGGTCTTGAAATCAACATCCCTGTAGCAGGGATGCGAGCACTGGCAGCTGCCTGCTACTATTCAGCAGGAATTATCCCCTCTGACCTGAGCCTCGCCCTCACCCCGTGCATGTCCAAGATCACTACGGAATGTTTCGGGGGCCTTCTTCCAAGGAGGCTTCCTCACCATCTTCTAGAACTCCTCAGGGGTCCAGCATATAGGGCTAGAGTTATCGAAGGGATCTCCTATACCCAAGCACCTCCCTACGAACCTGATGTCCCTAAGCTCTCGGATACTACGATCACATTGATGTCGCTCCACAGATTGTAATCTCCCTTAGCGAATGAGCCGAAGGGTATCACTGACACCCGGCCTAAGTCCTCGCTCAATCTCTTGGCGTAATCTCTAAGTTTCTCTATGACCTTTTTTCTAGCCTTGCCCTCCCCTCAACTAATCTCTCAGCGCCGAATCGACGGGCATCTCTCCACCCACTCAACAATTTTCTTTGAACACTCCTTGGCTTTTAATGCATCCTTTTCGGTGAAGTGCTCAGCCGGGGAACCTTTAGGGAATGCATCAGGATATCTAGGAGGTATGTTGAGCTTATCCGAGTAGGAGACGCAATCTTCAATTTTCTCTTTTCCTCCACAGATTTCCGAGACCTGCCTATAGAAGGAGAGTATGTTATGACCGAATACCTGCCTTCCCAAGCCCCTCAAAAGGACCTTCAGAGCATATTCTTAGGCCTGTTGAGACTTAAAACAGGCCCAATCATATCCTCCCATCTCTAAGTCAGCCTGCACAAACATAGAGCATGCTTAGCCTACATAATGCATCCAGACTCCAATATCAAATTCATCCAAATCGACCCTGAATCCCAAGGGGATTACTGCGTAATATCCAGTCCTCAATAAATCGTTTAGGCCTATGACGTTTTGAAATCTATCTTGATTCAAGCCAGAGGTTACCTAAAGATCGAGAAGGACAGAGAAAATATACATCGATCCTTTGGATACGCTGCTCTGGGGGATGTTGTTTTACTTTGGCTGGTTTCCTAACTCTCTGTCCTTAGCTGACAACGATTTGAAGGAAACCTCTTAGAGAATATGGTCGTTAATGAGCCACTACAATCTCCCTGTAGCACCACTTAGGACGTCACATTGGCCTTTCCAATTGATTTAGATGGTCCCTCTGTAGGAGAGGATATTTCCACCTACCTCTAGATGTGGATCAACTCTAGGTTGAAAAGTATCCCAGTCCCTCTAGTGAATGAAGATCTCCATCACTCCCGCCTGAGTAATCAGCTCCAAGAGTCCCGAAACAGCCGGATCACGGTTAGCAT
>JAOZFI010000055.1 GCA_027491395.1 Thermoproteota archaeon
GGATTACCCTTCATCTCGTATCCACAGCTGGGGCAGTAGTAGACGAGCTCCTTGCCCACTTTCTTTGGCCTCATGAGAGTTCCGCACTTGGGACAGAACATTTGGCCTCAGGGCATGATGGAAGTAGTCTATTTAAGTTATGAGGTGGCGGACCATCCGATAAGAATGAAGGTCCTCAGGAGTGTTAGAAAGAAGAAGGGGAAACAGCTGGCGATCATTGTGGATGGTCCCAACATCCTGAGAAAGGAATTGGGAATAGATCTTGAGGAGATACGCAGACTGGCCGAGGAAGAGGGGAGGATTCGGGTCGCCACCGTTGTTCTAGATAGGAAGGCGCCCGAGAAGCTGGTGGAGGCGGTGGTCAACGCGGGATTTAGGGCCGTCATATCAACCGGAAAGGTCGAGGTGGACTTCACCATAGCAGCTATGGATGCCGTTTACAATGAGAAGATAGATTCATTGGTACTGGTGGCTAGAAGTGCGGCCTATATGCCCATAGTCCACAGGGCCAAGGAGGAGGGAAAGGATGTCATCGTGATCGGAGCAGAGCCAGGTTTCAGCACCGCACTGAAGAAAGCCGCAGATCTATACATATCACTCCCATCCTCTCTCCCTGAAGATCTTACCCAGCCTAAGGGTAATGAAGAACACTGATATCGCGAATACCAGCGCTCCGAGCTGCATCGCCAAGAATCTGAGAAGGCCTATACTTCCCTCCATGTACTGACCTATGAAGTAGAAGGACATCCAGAGGGAGAGCACGAGACCGGCGCCCATCAATTTCTCGAAGGCGTTCACATTTCTGTTGGCAAAACTCTCTATTGCACTGCCGACGAACATCACGGTGAGGGAGAGGGCGATGAAGCCGCTCACCTCCTGAAAGAGCCTCGCCATTATGAGCTCCAATGGGTAGTTCTGGGCCGCGAGGGAGGTGGCCCTGCTGTAGGAGAAGAAGAGAGAGATGAAGACACCGAACATCCCCATTATGAAGGAGAGCAGACCCACCTGCTTCCCGAAGTAATTGACCCCCCTCTTGAGTTTATCGGTCAGGTCGAATCCTTTATCTAGGAATATCAGCCCGGTCACCACGGTAGCTCCGATGTATAGATACCTCTGCAGGTCCAATAGAGAAAAGACCCCTGCCAAGAGCAGCAGTGCCCCAGGAAGGCCGAATAAGAGGGCTCTAGAGGTAGGAGACTTCATCAGCTTCTCGAAGTATCTCTTTATGAGTATGTAGGTGTGCTCGATCTCCCTGCTCTGCTGTACTATCACCCTCCTGACGCTCCTTATGGGAGCATACCTCATCAGGAGGGGAATGACCAACTCGTCGTCAGCGCCATCAGAGACCAGTATTATGCTGTCAGGCTTGAATTCTTCCACAACGGCCTCTATCTGTCTCTTGATCTCCTCATCAGCTAGGAGCTCGCTCTTGGGATGTCCAGTAATGGTGACCACTTCGACCTCCGCTGGAGAGTTGGAGAATACCTGCTTAACCTCCTCATAGACCTTCACAGCCCCAAAGATGGCATTAGCATCCGCTTCCGTTGGATCAGCGAGGGCCAGCTCGGAGGCCGCCTTTATGTTCGCCTCTTTACCTATGACCGGGCCCTTAATGCCAGCTTTGACGCCCAGATCATCATCTCGGTCCACGCACACTACGAGTATTCTTTCAGGGGGCGACTTCTTTTCCATCTCCGCGAGAGAGGACCTTCACAACATAAAAAGTTCAACTGCTGGCAGGCTTCTCGAGCAGCCCGAGTTCCATGAGGACTTTCAGCTCCTCAATAGTGAGCTTTTCACCAGCCTTATACTTCTCCAACGCCTCCTCAGCCAGCTTCTCCTTGAGCTTCCTCTCGACCTCCTTGTTGCTGGTGACTATCCTCTCGAACCTCTTCTTTATCTCCTCCTGTATCGCCCTCATTTCCTCTCTTATCTTATCCAACTCCTCCTTCATCTTGTCGACTTCTGAGCTCTTCTCGTTTATTATATCGCTCAACTCGTCTATCTCACTTCTTATCTTATCCAACTCCTCCTTCTCCTTCGTTATATAGTTATAGATCTCCTTTAACTGTCCCTTTATCTCCCCTATCTTCTCACCGGAGTCCCTTACAAAAAACCTCCATCTCTCGGCCTCGGCCATTATCTCTATGAACTTCCTCTTCAGGGACTTGGCCCTATTTAGTTCTTGAAGCATCGCCTCGTACTGGCTTATTTGCATGACTATGTCTCTCTCCTGATCCTTGGTTAGAGGAGAAGTCTCTATCCTCCTCTCCAACCTCGAGATCCTCCTCCTAAGAACTCTTTCGGGGACACCCACGGAATTAACTATCTCCTCATACTCCTTCTTTATCCTCAGGGCTTCATCTCTCGCCTGCCTGAACCTCTCGAGGGCCTCCTTCCTTTCCTCTCTGAGCTTGGCTAGCTCGCCTTGAAGTTTTCTCTTCTCCTCGATCTTCTCCCTTAACTTGGCTCTCCTCTCTCTTATCTTCTCAATCAGCTCCAACCTCTTGGATCTAAGCTCTTTAAGCTCTTCTATGAGAGATCTTCTTCGTTCACGTAGTTCAGATAATTTCCGCCTCAGCTCTCTTTCCTTTTGTTTTAGGGTACTAATGGCTTCCTCTACTGCGGCCATGCGGTCTCCTCCTGCCATTTTTTGATGATTAGGCTGATGTCCAACGATCCAACACGATCCCCTACTTAAAAAGTATTCGGTTGCTTTCGATGATTCGGTGACTTCCTGAGAAACTTTATAAGCTCCATGGGCTGCTCCCGTCCTCTAACCCTCGAGCGAAGACGCCCAATCATGCACTCCTTCTTAGACACCCCTACCAAACAATATTATCTAGAAATGGGAGGATTTATTCAAGCACGACCTCCCTCACCCCGCCAACGATCACAGGGTGAGACCATTGATGTGGAGCAGGGTAAAGAGGACAGCGCCGCAAGCGGTAATCTCTGCGTTCTACGGCCTGGGAGACATCGTGGCAGGTCTAATACTCTGGATCTACTTTCCTACAGACGTTAGGTGGGCCGCCTTGCTATACCCTCCCCTGATAGGGGCTAGAGGAGCTATCTCAGGTTCCGTTGCGGGGAGATTGACCTCGGCTCTGAACTTGGGTACCGTAGAGATTAACTTGAGTAGGGAGAACGAGAAACTCTGGGAAATACTGTCAACGGGCATATCTGCTTCCCTCCTTGCATCTATAATTATTGTGTTCCCTTTCTACCTGATGGAGATCGATGTCGGGTACCTCGATCTGCTGGCCATATCGCTCATCACCGTGTGCGGCGTATCTCTCATCCTTCTCCCCCTTAAAATCGCTGTATCATTCGAGTCCTTCAAGAAGGGATTGGATCCCGATATAGTAGTTTATCCTCTCATTTCCACGGCTGCGGATATAGTGGTCACGGTCCTCTACATATACTCAATCAGGACTGCCGGTACCTTCATCAGCTTCACACTAGCCTCGGCTGTAGCGGTGATCTCGATCATACTGGTCATGAAATGGTTTTCCAAGGAGTACCTGAGGATACTAGCCGAGGTACTGACTGCAACGGCCATAGTTATAGCGATAGAGAGCGTCGCCGGTATATTCCTCAGTGAAGCGGTTTCCATCTCGGATACCAATCTCTTATTCGTTTATCCGGCGATGCTCACCGAGTTGGGAGATGCCAGCTCGATCGTAGGTTCAATTCTCACGACTAGGCTCTTCTTGGGCACCCTCAGGAGGAAGATACCCCTAGCAGACATACTCCCCGAACTCACCGGCGTGTTTGGGGTCTACTTAGGTTTCTTCTTCCTGATGGGTGGGATGCTCTGGGTCTTGGGAGGTAACCCCTGGGTGAGCGTCCTGACCTTCCTGATCGCCTTCCCAATAATGCTGGTAGTGACCACATCCGTCGTCCTCCTTACTAGCAGGAAGCTGGATCCCGACAACTTCACGATTCCCATCGCCACATCTACCGCGGATCTGATAACAACTGCTACCGTAGCCCTAGTTCTCAGCCTACTATGAGGCTGGAGATCACGCCGGAAACCTTGTCTGGATCGGGTATTCCGTGCAAGGCAAGGAACGTCCTCGCCCGAGGTACATTCACCCCCCTACCGCCGGCAACTCCTACTTCGAATCTGTTTACCTTCACTGAAGTTCCTGCGAGGGCCAGATCCTCCCCAACTCCTAGACCTGAGGCTGTAAGCGGGATGACCGTTCCAAAATTGAATATCCTTCCCAGCGGGGGGATCTCCACGACCACATCGTTTATCTTATTGATCGGAAGCTCCCTCTTTCTAACAGACAGGAACCTCTTCTCCATGACAATTCTCCTGCTGGTTACGTAGTACCTATGTCCCCTCCTGTAGAAGTCCACGCTAAGAATTCCCACTAGGCCAAAGGCCACCTCCGGTACCCAAGGAGGATAGCCGCTGTAGTTCATGTACGTCGAGATGGCGGCCAGTAAAACAGAGACGAAGGCCCACCTCCAGGATATCTTGATTATCGAAGCAATTACTAAGGGCACCACCAGCAAAAGCCAGAGCAGCAGCAACTCCCCCTCAATCGGGAAGATCTCGGGAAGCTGAACACTGAGGACCTTCGACCAAAGCAGCAAACCCACGACTAACACGTACCCGTAGATTAGATATAACTCAACGAAAGCGAGGGGATGCGGCCTAGCGTCGACTAGAAGTTCCTCTCCTCTGGCCAGCTTCATTTCCAATCTCGGCATTTCCCAACCTTCGGATTTAAACATAGCTCGACAAGACTCACTGTTATATTTCCCATCAACCCTTCCCTACTATGCTCGTGGATCTCGGTATCAGGGTCACTTGGTTGGCGAGAACGGGATGGATGCAGTCAGGTATACCGCCCTCTATGGCTGAAACCGTATCTCAACACACGTTCCTAGCCTCTCTCATCGCGTTGGATCTGATGAAGGAGCTCAAGAGAAGAGGAAAGACGTTCAGCGAGAATAAAGTGCTGAAGATGGTCCTAATTCACGATATAGCTGAGGGTATAGTGGGAGATCTGCCTAAATGGACTGGAGACCGCGTGAACAAGAGTAAGCTTGAGGAGGAGGCGCTCTCATTGGAGGTCACCCAAGCCGACTTCTTGGACCTCTTGAGGGAGTACAGCGAGGGTAGGAGGATGGAGGCAAAGATAGCGAGGCTGGCCGATTTGATGGCCACTTGGAGGATGTCCATCTACTATAAGGAACTCGGGTTTCCTGTGGATGACATCATGAGATCTACAGAAAGGGAATCCTTGAAGCTAGCCGAGGAGCTAGGACTCGTCATAGAAGGGGGGAAGAGCTGACGTAAGCGAGGGGAAAGAAAGCACAGTTCACAATTCGACTATATCGTCATACCTCGGACCGGCCCTAGGAGGTTTGTGGAACGGCTCTCTAAGTCTAACTGCCCTTTTGAAGGCCTCTAAGAGGTCCTCATCTGTCCCTCCGTTCCTCATTATATAGAGGAAGTCAACGAGGTTGTCCTCCCTCCTTATGCATGTCTTGAAGAAGCCGTCGGAGGTCACCCTTATCCTGTTGCATCTCATGCAGAAGAGGGGATTGCCCGTCCCCTTGACTATCTCCACAACAGCTCCACCGTCTAAATAGTAGAGAGGTCTACCGTGGAGCTCCCTTATCTCCTTTCTCAGAGCTACCTTCTCCAGTTCCTCCTCAAATCCATCGAGGCTATAGTAGTACCTCCTGAGGCTGGGATCCACATCCAAGAGCTCTATGAATTGTATCTTTATCCCCTTGGATGAGGCGTACCTCACCAGTTCCCAGAGCTCATCATCGTTGTACCCCCTGAGGACAGTCACATTAACCTTCACAGGGATCAATCCGCACTCTAAGGCAGTATCAACTGCTTTTAACGCCCTATCCAAACCATCTACTCCGGTTATCCTCTCATAAATGTCCCTTCTCAGCGAATGGAGGCTTATGTTTACCCTATCCAGACCGGCCTCCTTCAGGGAGCAGGCCCTCTCTGGGAGGAACCACCCGTTGGTCACCAAGCTTATCTCCTCAATTCCAGCCTCCCGAATGCCTCGCACTATCTCCTCCAAGTCACGCCTTATCAGGGGCTCTCCACCCGTGATCTTAACGGTCCTTATCCCATGCTTCGCTAGCAATTTCACCAAGCGGGTTATCTCGGCGGGAGTCATCTCACCCCCTTCTATCTCATGTCCCTCCTTGTGGCAGAAGAAGCAGTTGTAATTGCAGGAGTTAGTGACGGAAATCCTCAGATTGGTGACAGGCCTACCCCACCTATCCAGCAGCAATTCAACCCTCTCCCTTCAACTTCCTGACCACCACCACATTCTCTATCCTCGCTATCGGGTAATTTCCGCTCTCATCCTTCTCTAGGTATTTCACCATATCCCAGACGGTTAAGAGCGCTGCCGATGCCCCTGTCAGGGCCTCCATCTCTACTCCCGTCTGAGAGGTGGTCCGAACCGTCACCTCTACCCACATCCTCTCCTCCTCTAAGCCGAAACTGACTTCGACGGCTGTTATGGGGATCGGGTGGCAGTACGGGATTATCCTCGGTGTGTCCTTGACTGCCTGCACGGCAGCCACCCTCGCCACGGTGAAGACATCACCCTTCTTCACCTTACCCGCCCTTATGGCCTCTATAGTCTCTTTCCGGAGCCTTATGCTTCCCCTAGCTACAGCCTCCCTGTAAACTTGAGGTTTGCTCGTTATATCGATCATCTGAACCACCTCAATTATCCTTCCTCCACCCAGCGCTCCTCTCCCCCGATGAAAACCTCTTTCTTCCAGATGGCGGCGCTCCTCTTCACCTCGTCTACCATCCACCTCGCGGCCTCAAAGGCAGCCTCCCTGTGCTCCGAGGCAGTGATGACGAGGAGGGCCGTCTCACCCACCGGGACCTCCCCCACCCTGTGTAGGATGGTGGCATCCACTAAGCCGAACTTCTCTACAGCCTTCCTCCTTATCTCCTCCAACGCCCTGCCGGCCATCTCAGGGTAGAAATCGTAGTAGAGAAATTTCACCCTTCCATGAGGAGATGTCTCCCGTATCACACCTCTAAACGTCACGATAGCCCCTACCTCAGTCCTGCCCTCAACCACAGATCTTATCTCGGCCTCCTCGTCTATAGGTCCCTCAACGATGCCGGATCTCCCCATCTAACCACCCGAAAATGTGGGTAGTATTGCTATAATATCGTCCCCCGATACCCTTTTACTCAGATCCCTCTCTAAGGAGTGGTTAACTGCTACCATAACCCTACCCTTCGAAATCAACTCCACGAGTTCAGAGTTCAGACCGTTGAATAGATCTTCTAAGGTACCCTCGAAGTCTAGGGACCTTTCCCTCCATCCGAACCTCTCGGCTATCCACCCGTAGAGCCTCATCCTGACCATCACTCACACCAGCTCTACGGCTATGCTCTGTCCTCCTCCACCACCGTGGCAGATCGTAGCTAGCCCCTTCATTCCACCCTTTATCTGCAGAGCATTTATCAGCGTGACTACTATCCTAGCCCCACTATCGCCCAAGGGATGTCCTATGGCCACGGCTCCACCGAACACGTTCAGCTTATCCAGCGGTATGTTCAGACCCCTCGCCACGACGAGGCTGGCCAGTGCGAAGGCCTCGTTATGCTCGTAAAGGTCGAAGTCATCTATCCTCATGTTGAGGTTCCTAAGCAGCTTCTGGGTAGCTGGAATAGGGGCCTCAACGAAGTCCTTCGGTTCCACTCCTGCGGAGGCGAATCCAAGGATCTTAGCTATTGGTTTGAGGCCCTTCTCCTCGACCACATCTCTGTGAGCCAGCACTAGGGCTGCAGCACCATCGCTGAGCTGGGAGGCGTTAGCGGCGGTTATGGTCCCGTCGGGTCTGAATACGGGCTTCAGCCTAGCGACCTTCTCTATACTTGTGTCCGGCCTTATACCCTCATCCCTATCCAAGATCACCTCGTCGCCCTTCGTAACGGGCTCTATCTCCATTGCGAAATACCCTTTCTCGGTCGCTTCCGCTGCCTTCATGTGGCTGCTAACTGCGAACTCATCGGCTTCCTCCCTAGTTATGCCCCACTTCTCCCCCGTCTCCTCAGCCTCCTCCCCCATGAGGAGTCCAGTATGGGGGTCCATCAGACCGTCGTGGACCATTACGTCCACAAGCTTCTCTCCGGCGAAGGCGAACTTCACCCCCCACCTCCACTTCGAGGGCAGGGTGTAGGGCGCCATGCTCATGCTCTCCATTCCACCGGCCACCACAACCTTGTTCTCACCGAAGACTATGCTCTGAGCCGCTAGAGATATGGCCTTCATGCCTGAGGCGCACACCTTGTTGACCGTGAATCCGGGAACGGTGCTCGGTATGCCAGCGAGTATCGCCGCCTGCCTGGCCGGATTCTGGCCGACCATCGCTTGGAGGACGTTCCCCATTATCACTTCATCTACATCACTGGGATCGAGGCCTGATCGCCTTACAGCGGCCTCTATTGCTATGGCCCCGAGCTTCGGGGCCGGCCAAGCCTTCAGACTCCCACCAAACTTGCCTATGGGTGTTCGAGCGATACTAACGATGAAGACATCCTCCAAACCCATGGGCATCACCTACTCAAACCCTACTCAAACTCACATACTTCTCAGGGCCTTCCACCCCAGCAGCAAGGCAGACAGAAGGGATATCCCCTCCTCGGACAGCTCCTTCCTCAGGAAGGAGTAAAGGTTCTCCTTAGGCTTATCATCAACCAAGAAGAGATGTTCCAGAGTTTTCACCGCTATCCTCGGTATGGAGGAGTAAAGCCTTTCGTCCTCCATTAGATCGACCGCCTTCCTGGCGGTCTCTAACTCCCTCAGCATTCCCTTTGACAGGATCTCCTGATACCTGCTCAGGGATCTTGCCGAGGTATCCCCACTCTCTAGGGCGTGATGCACCGCCTCCGCCGCAGCTCTGGCGCTCTCGATGGCGAAGTCCATCCCTCTGACTGTCACCCCATAGTTAACGCAGAAGCCAGCTGCATCGCCGACGACGACCATCCCATCGGTATAGAGCTTGACGCCCCTCATGAACTGAGTCTCGGGTATTATGTGGGCAGAGTACTCCACGAGCTTCCCCCCTTCCAAGTATCTCCTGATCATGGGGTGCGACTTAAACTTCTCCGTGATCTCCCACATGGCAGTGGATACCTCGGAGACCTTGGAGGCTAGGGAACCTATCCTCATCACCACACCGAGGGAGACGCTTTCCTTGTTGGTGTAGATGAATCCTCCGCCAATCACTCCCTCGGTCAGGTCTCCCACGTAGAGCTGAGCCGCACCCTCATCCTTGGAGAGACCGAACCTATCCTCTATAACCTCCTTGGGTAGTTCTATAACCTCCTTAGCACCGACGGCAAAGTCCTCCTTGGATAGTTTCGGCCTGAGACCAGCCTTCTCCGCCATGAAGCTCAGGGCACCATCAGCTGCTATCACGACCTCAGCTCCCATCTCCTCGTCGCCTTCTGCCACTATCCCGACCACGCGACCGTCCCTGATGAGGGGCCCCTCTACCTTGAATCCGGATATCACCTCTGCCCCGGCGTCCTCCGCTTTTTCGGCCAGCCACTGGTCGAACTTGGCCCTGAGTAGGGTGAAGCTCCTCCCCTCGGGCTTGGTGCTTAGCCTTATCTCCACCCCCCTATCGCCATGGAGGAACCCTAAGACCTCCTTCGTTACCTCCCTCTCTACAGGAGCCTCCTTCCAAAATTCTGGGAAGATCCTCTCTAACGACCAAGAGTAGAGCCGTCCCCCGAACATGTTCTTTGCTCCAGGTCTCTTCCCCCTCTCCACAGTCAATACGGTGTACCCTCTCTTCGCTAGGAGGTAGGAGGCGACGGAACCAGCTGGTCCCGCGCCCACCACTATGACGTCGAAGTCCGCCAACTCAGCCACCCTTAATCTCCTTCAACTTTCTCGTGAGGACGGGGAGGAACTCGTACAGATCCATGACGACCCCATAATCAGCCTGTTCGAATATGGGCGCCTTGGAGTCCGTGTTAACCGCGACTACGACCTTGGAATCCATTATACCGGCGGCAAACTGCTGCTGGCCTGATGCCCCGACCACTATCAGGAGCTTAGGAGCTATCCGGACGCCGCTTATCCCTATCCAGACTTCCTCCTCCATCCACTTCAGGTCCGCGGCTATTGGTCTGGTGGCGCCCACCACCCCTCCCAGCACATCAGCCAGCTCGTAAGCTAATTTAAGGTCCTCCTTCTTCCTGAATCCCCTACCTACAGCTACAACGATCTCCGCCTTATCGAGGGGGACACCGACTTTTGGCTTCTCCTTCCTCTCGATGACCTCAATTCTCCTCTCCACTGAGGGAGCACTGATCTCCCTTACTGAGGGCTCACCCTCTTCTGGAGGCTTGAACTTACCCTTCTGGACTGATATCACGGCGGGAAGACCCAGCTCCTCCACGGCTATGGCCTTCCCACCGAAGGTCATCCTCTCGACTACGAGCTTCCCGTCCTCCACGGACAGGGAGGAGACATCTACCGCCGAGGAGGCTCCCAGCCTGTGGGCCACCTGACCCACCAGCTCCCTGCCCCTCCTATCACTGGCTAGGAGCACGACCTCGTAATCACCCGCAAGCCCGCTTATCAGCTCGACCAACCCCTCCTGATCTCCACTACCCATTCCCTTGCAGAGCAGGATTTCTTTGGCTCCCTTAACCTCATTGATCCTGCCCTCCTGATCGGAGGTCATGATAAGGGATACATCTCCCAGCTCCCTACCGGCTGATATGAGTTCGAGGACCAGATCCATGGAATGAGAGAACGCTAGGACTTTCATCTTATCCACCCCCCTCACAGGACACCCTCCTCCTTCAGGGCCTGAATCAGCTTTTCTGCCGCCTCTTCAACATCTCCTTCTATCACTATCTGCTTCCTCTCGACTTTCGGAACCTTCAACTCCCTAATCACGAGTTTGGGCTCAACATGAGGGGAGAAGTCCTTCTGGTCCATGGGCTTCTTCTTGGCCTTGACTATCTCGACCAGCTTGGGTACCCTAGGCTTATTTATCTCTTGAGTAACGCTTATCACGGCTGGAAGTTTGACCTTCACCACTTCCTCGAAGTCCTCCAAGCTCCGGGTTACTTTCACGTAATCCCCTTCAACCTCGATGGCGGTTGCATAAGCCACGTAAGGCCAGCCGAGCTCGGCAGCTAACCTGGCCGGTAACAGGCCTGAGAAATTGTCCTCACTACCCTCAGCTGCCAAGACCAGTCTGAACTTATCCCTTATCTCCTCAGCTAGAACCTTGGCTATCACGTACGTGTCACCTTTCTCTGCACCCTCTCCCATGATCAGCACTGCCCCATCTAGCCCCATGGCCAATACCCTAGTGAGAGCCTCCCTAGCCTCCTTCTGTCTCTTCCCCGAGGAGCCCCAAGTGGATAGCATTATAGCTATGGCCTTTCCACCGAGCTTCTCCTTCAGTCTGACGGCCTCCTCCGTAGCATTGAGCTCTATATCCCCCGCCTTCGTGGGAGCATCCTCTATGTAGATTTTTCCGGTATCCTGATCTACTCTGAGCTCCTGAACGTCAAGAGACTGCTTAACGAGGACGGCTATATCCATAATCGCCACCGCGCTGGCCGGCAATGGAAATATCAAAAAGTTGATTAGTTAAACGGGAAGCTATGTGATGGTGTAGAACAATGTCCAAGCTCTTCGGCCTCTCCATAGAGGATAAGCTGGCCGCGACTCACTTTGAGGTGGACGACAAGCCTCATATATGGATAAAGGACCAGGAGGTCTGCAGAGAATGTCCGGAAAAGCCCTGTCAGGTAGCCTGTCCGGCTAAACTGTATCAGTGGAACGAGGAGACTAGAGAGATGCTGTATAACTATGAGGGCTGCTTGGAGTGCGGTACATGCCTCCTGATATGCCCTCATGATAACGTTCACTGGAGCTACCCTTCGGGAGGGATGGGGGTAGTCTATAGATTCGGATAAGATATAACATGCTGATATTTTACGAAGAAGAGCTCTCATAATTTTTAAGATTCCCAGCACACCTTAGGCTAGGGTGTAACCCTTTGGTCGATTTCGGATTCACTGAGGAAGAAGAGGTATTTAGGGAGACTCTTAGGGAACTTCTCTCCGAGGTACTGGCTCCTAAGGCTAGGGAAATAGACACGAAGTGTAGGATTCCTGATGAGGTGATAAAGACCCTCGCGGAGAATGGCATCCTCCTCTTGACGGTCAAGCCAGAATACGGTGGTCAGGGAGCTAGCTGGGTTATGGGGACCATAGCTACTGAGGAACTGGCCCGAGCCGATCCCAGCGTGGCCACGGCCGTGTTCCACTTGGTGGAGGCCTCTTGGGGGAAGATCGTCGAGAGATACGCGAAGCCCGAGCTGGCTAAGGAGGTCCTGAGCAGAGCTGCTAAGGGAGAGGGGTTCGTGGGTATAAACTCCACCGAGCCTCAGAGCGGCAGCGATGTGGCTGGGTTCAAGACGTTGGCCAAGAAGGAGGACGGTTACTGGGTACTCAACGGCGAGAAGACATTCATAAGCGGAATAGTGGAGGCCAAAGAGCTAGACGGAGGCTACGTTACCCTAGTGAAGACCAAGCCAGAGGCCGTATCTAGGGGAATGAGTATGGTCTGGCTACCGATAAATCTGCCCGGAATAGAGACTGGCCTCTTCGAGGATATGGGCAGATGCGGTATAAGCACGGGATGGATGAGACTGAACAACGTCAAGATACCTGAGGATTACATAATAGGGGAGGTCAACGAGGGCTTCGGCGTAGCTATGGAGGGATTCAACAGAGCAAGGGTCTTTGTAGCCGCGGGATGCACCGGAGCTGCAATGGGCATGTTCGATTACACAAAGGACTATGTGAAGAACAGGATGGTGTTCAACAGGTCCCTAGCATCCTTTGAGGGAATACAGTTCCCACTAGTGGACTATTACTCGAAGCTAGAGGCCACTAGACTCGTCATATATAAGGCCGCGTGGATGATAGATCAGTTTGACCAAGGCAATGTGACCCTGAAGGAGGCTGGGCTCTGGGCGGCCATGGCCAAGCTGCTGGCTCCAGAGCTTTCCGTTGATGCTATAAAGGAGTTTATGAAGGCCACTGGAGCTTACGGCTACACGAAGGACACACCGCTCGAGATGGCCTTGAGGGGAGTAATGAGCTACTACGTGGGAGCGGAGGGCGGCCAGAACATAATGAGGCTGATAGTTGGAAGGTTCCTGTTCGGAAAGGAGCATCTTCCATACAAGAAGTGAGCTGCAGTCACAAGTATACCATCTATTATTTTTTTAAAGTTAATTAACTTCAGCGCCTTCTCCTAGGTGATCCAAGCTGCTGAGGGTGAAGGAAATCTCCTTAGATGGGATCAGGCTGGTCGGAATAGAGGTGGACCTACCTGATTCTCCACCTCTCATCTTGATAAGGGGGAATAGGAGCTTCGCCATGTGCGGGTTCCTGAACATAGAGGCCGCGGATAGAGCGGGGGTATTGGCCATCATGTCCAGCGGCGTCAACAGCGTGGAGGATCTCTTGGAGGCCCCAGTTAAAGGAACTACCTCTAGAGCACTGGAGATGGGTGCAAAGATGGGTGAGAAGGTCTCCGAATCCCTGAGGAGGATAGAGATGGAGTAGATGCGTGATGAAGTACAGATGTATCAGTTGCGGTTACACGACTTCGAACTTCTTCGCTAAGTGCCCGAAATGCGGATCTCCGATGGAGATAGTCTTGGATCGGATGGAATGGTCGCTGGACGAGGAGGAACCGTCCATATGGAGGTATAGATATCTACTTCCCGATCCCAAGAGGAGGGTTAGCTTGGGTGAGGGACTCACGCCCCTCAGGAGGATCGAGGGCATACTCGTGAAGGACGAAACTAGGAACCCCACAGGTTCGTACGTCGACAGGGGATCCTCAGTACTAGTCAGTTGCTCAGATCTACCCGAGGAGCTGGAGCTCGACTTCTCTCAGGACATAACGGTCTCCATCTCCACATACCTGCTGGAGTCCGGCGTGAAGGTCAGGGTCAGGGTGGATCCAAGCAGCGTGGAGCTAACTGAGCTGCTTTACCTCTCAAACTTGGATGTGGACATATCCTTCGATGGGGGCGGAGGAAGGGCGTACGAGAGTCCCTTCATGATAGAGGGCTTCAAAACTATAGCCTTCGAGATATACGAGGCAAAGGGAGGGGCCGATGGTCTAGTCATTCCAGCGGAGTCAGGAGTCTTGGCATACGGGGTATGGAAGGGATTCTCCGAGCTGGAGGAACTGGGCCTATCGAGGATCCCCCCCATATACTTAGCTTACCACGGGACCGTCAAGACGGGACTCCTCGAGACCTTGGAGAGCAGGGGTGTGAGATTGGTTGAAGTGGATGCGGCAAGTGCACTAGAGTCACTGGTCCAGTTGGCGAGGAAGGGGGTGTACATCAAGCCAGTAGCTGCCAAGGCGTACTCCCTAGCCAAGGAGCTCGGGAGCGATGTGATAGCCGTACTCACAGGAACCGGCCTCAGGAAGTGGGAACATGGGGTGACTGCGAGGCCTCTCACCGAACTCCAAGCGAGAGTGCTGAATGTCCTCAGGGAGGGTGGTGAGATGACCGCGTACCAGATATGGAGGAGGTTAGATGACGTTTCACTCCAAGGCGTTTACAAGGCGCTCTCGAAGCTGGTCGAATCGGGTATGGTTGAGAGTAGGAGCTCGATGATGAAGCGGAGGAAGATAAGGCTATATAGAGTCATGGAATCCAGTCGTTGAGATGGATCCCAAGGAAAGGCTCAAGGAATCCTTAGTGGAGTTGGATGAGGATTCCTTCTTCGAAGCGCTTAAGGACCTATTAGCTGGGGGAGAGGATCCTTGGGACATAATACTCGGTCCCATGAGCGAGGCCATGGATGAGATAGGAAAGCTCTACGAGGAGGGCGAGTATTTCATAGCGGAGATGCTCGTGGCGGCTGATATATTTAAGAAAGCCCTCAAGGAGATGGGTATCGAGGAATCAGATAGCGAGTCTTCCTTGGGAGTAGTGGTCATAGGTACAGTGAAGGGAGATGTCCACGACATAGGGAAGAGCCTAGTTGCCACAATGCTGAGGGCTTCGGGTTTCAAGGTGATAGATTTGGGGGTTGATGTGGATGCTGACAGATTCATCCACGCAGTTAGGGAGCATGACGCAGATATAGTGGCAATGAGCGCCCTGCTAACGACCACTAGGAACTACATGAAGACCGTGATAGACAGATTGAAGGAGGAGGGTCTCAGAGACAGAGTGAAGGTGCTGATAGGAGGCCTGTCCACATCTGAGAAGTTTGCTGAGAAGATAGGAGCCGATGGATGGGGTAAAAACGCCATAGAAGGAGTAGAAGTAGCTAAGAGGCTTCTCGGCGTGCCAGCTAATGGATGAAGTGAACGAGAAACGAGTTAACGTAACTCCAATTTTTCCGAATTACGTGATTGATTCCTCCCGAACCCTCCATCCCGCAAGGCATCATGCGATCGAACGAGGGCCCACCAGATCCGGTCATGGATCCGTAAACGACTTTTATAGTCAGGCGTAAGTTCCGGTTGACATGCGAGTCAGAGGTAGCGCGGCTGGCACAATAGCTATACTCACCGTAGCGGCCCTGTGGGGAGGGACCTTCACTGCCATGAAGTCAGCATTCTACTCGGCGGACCCCATGCCCTTCCTCCTTACTAGGTTCGCCTTGGCCCTCCTGATACTATCCCTTCTCTACTTCATCAGGGGAATAAGGCCGAAGCTCTCTCAGATAGGCATGCTAGCTGGTCTTATGGTGTTCCTAGGATTCGCCTTTCAAATGGAGGGCCTTACAGGGATCTCTGCCACAAAATCAGCATTTATCACTGGATTGAATGCGCCTCTCGTCCCTTTATTCGAGTTAATCATTTTCCGGAGGAAACCTAAGGCTAGAGCTGTCCTTGCAATATTCTTGGGGGTCTTGGGACTGGCCCTCTTGACGGAGGTAGTTTACGGAATCCCGCTCGCCACAGGCGATCTCTTAACACTTGGATGCGCTGTGGCGTGGGCCCTTCAGATAGTGGTAGTCGATAGAGCTTCAAAGGTACTCTCACCGGATGATGTAGCCTTCAACGAGTTTCTCGTTACTTTTGCACTTGCTCTAGTGTCCATTCCGGTGCTGGGAGAATATAGCATACCATTAGATCCTGTGGTAGTCGCAGCAGTCCTATATTCTGGAATCTTGGCCACGGTGGTTGCGTTTTACCTCCAAGCATGGGCCCAAGAGAGGATCTCGCCCGAGTCAGCTGCCCTAGGCCTCATGGCTGAACCCGTATTCGCATACACATTTGCCTGGCTCCTGCTGGGTGAGTTTCTATCTCCACTCCAGCTTATAGGAGCGTTGCTGATCCTCGTGTCGATACCTCTAGCCAGCTAGCCCCCAACAGCATTTATAACGATCCTCACCAACCTGACATGGTGCAGTCATGGGTCAGGCCGCGTGGCTATCCAAACTGCTCAGGAAGATAAGATGGGAAATGGACACCTTCTCTTGGTCACAGCTGATCATAGTCCTAGCCTCATTCACCGCTTTCCTCATAGTCCCCCTAGGACTGGTAGTTGTGAGGTCCTTCTACTCTTCATCCGGCGGTTTCTCCTTCTACTGGCTCCAGACGATACTCACGGATCCTTTCTACTTCCCTCTGAGACTGAAGCTACTGAATCAATTTCCGTTCATCTCCTTGGAGGGGATAAGGGGAAGCCTCTACGAAGTGGTGAAGTACCAAACTGCCGCAGGAGAGGAGACGATCGTCCTGCTTACTGGCTGGGACATGGGGGTCATACCGAACTCCCTAGTGGTAGCCACCTTCACAACGCTCTTCTCCACCGTTTTGGGCTTCACGCTGGCCTTTGTATTCGCAAAGTATAGGTTCCCCGGATCGGAGGTTCTCAGGATAGTATCCCTGATCCCGCTGCTCTCCACACCCTTCGTGGGAGCTATAGGCCTTAAGAAGATGATAGTGGCCGACGGTGTCCTCAACGTCCTCTTCTACGACATGTTACACCTGCTCCCCTTCAAGATAGAGATCACCGGACTCCCTGCGGTCATACTGGTTCAGACCCTCCTGTTCTATCCCATAGTAATGCTGAACTCCTACACCGCCCTGATAAGCGTCGATCCGACGCTGGAAGAACAGGCTATCAACATGGGGGCTAGCGGCTTCAGGCTCTTCAGGACCGTGACGCTACCACTTGCCACTCCAGGGGTGGAGGCCGGTGCTCTTCTCGTATTCATCCTCTCACTGGAGGACTTGGGCACGCCCATAGTGTTCAAGGGGACAACGGCCGAGAAGGTCCTGACCTTTCAGATATTCAATAGGATCTTCACTCCAGCTGGCCTCATCTCCCAAGAGGCCACCACCTTGGCGATGATTCTCCTCGTTATCTCTGGCTTGGTCTTCGTGGGCGTGAGGAGATACGTCAGCTTGAAGAAGTACGCGATGCTGAGCAAAGGAGGCACATGGAGGCCTAGGAGGAGGAAGCTATCGCCTGCGATCACCCTGCTTGTCTACATCTTCATACTGGGGGTTCTCTTTTTCGCCACGCTTCCCCACATAGGCGTAGCCCTCCTCGCATTCGCTAAGCAGTGGGGACCCACACTCCTACCGTCCAGCTTTACCCTAGACAACTTTGCGGCAGTGCTGAGCGATGAGGAGGCCAGCAGATGCATAATGAACAGCCTGATCTACTCCACGATAGCGACCCTCTTTATGATCGTGCTTGGGGTGAGCGCCGCCTATTTGGTCTCTAGGAAGAAATCCCTTCCGGGAATAGAGGCCCTAGACCTCCTTGTGACGATACCCATAGCCGTCCCCGGAATAGCTGTGGCCACCGGACTCTTCCTGACCTATCTGGGTACCCCACTAAGCCCCACCATAAGTGGTGCCCCCTTGTTGATCGCCTCCTATACCGTCAGGAAGATTCCGTTCACAGTGAGAGCAGTATTCTCAGGATTAGAGCAGACGGATAAAACGCTTGACGAGGTGGCCTGGACCGTGGGGGCCAGCAGAACAAGGACATTCTTCTCCATAGTCATGCCCATGATCCTCCTAAATGTCCTAGCAGGGGGAATGCTCTCATTCATCTACTCTATGTCGGAGGTCAGCACGGGCATAGTCGTCGGGGATGCGAATCACAGGGACGCTCCAATGACTTGGAAGATGTACGACATGCTCTTTCATGGACTGGCGGGTGGCACATTCCAGCCCGCTGCGCTGGGCTTTCTGCTCATGACCCTCCAGTTCATCTTCATAGTGGGAGCGAACCTGCTCCTGAGGAAGAGGGCTACGGCCCTGATAGGTGTGTGAGGTGGTCTTATGGTGTCGATAAGGACCGTGAATCTTACGAAGGTCTTCGGAGAGGTTGTGGCCGTGGATCATGTCAGCTTGGAGATAAAGCACGGGGAGTTCTTCACTCTGCTCGGACCCTCTGGCTGCGGCAAGACCACATTTCTCAGAACGATTGCCGGACTTGAGTTGGCCGACGAAGGCAGTATCTACTTCGATGATCAGGACATAACGGACATGCCCGCCCACCTGAGGGGGACGGGGATGGTGTTCCAGAATTACGCCCTGTGGCCCCACATGAATGTCTTCGATAACATCGCATACGGGCTGAAGATAAGGAAGGTTCCCAAGGAGGAGATTAGGAGGAGGGTCAAGGAAGTCCTCAAGCTGGTCAAGCTCGAGGGCATGGAGAACAGGACACCGCACCAACTTTCCGGGGGCCAGCAACAGAGGGTAGCCTTGGCTAGAGCGCTGGTGATAAATCCGAGGGTCCTCCTGTTTGACGAGCCCCTCAGCAATCTGGATGCCAAGCTGAGGATAGAGATGAGGGCCGAACTCAGAAGATTGCAGAGGGAACTCGGGATCACGGCCATCTACGTCACCCATGACCAGGAGGAGGCCATGAGCATATCCGATCGAATAGCTGTGATGAACAAGGGCAGGATAATGCAGGTCGGCACGCCTAAGGAGATATACAAGAACCCGAGGAACGAGTTCGTCGCTAGGTTCATAGGTCAGGGGACCTTCATCCCCGGGGAGGTAGTTTCATCCGGTGAGGAGCTGGAGGTACGACTGGAGAGTGGTAAGGTGGTTAAAGCAGTTCCTTCCCACCCCGACGTGAGATTGGAGGTCGGGGATAAGACCCTAATCATGATAAGACCCGAGTCCTTTACTCTGGAGCCGGGTAAGAGGTATAACGAGTTCGAGGTGGAGGTCTACCATATATCCTTCTTGGGCGATTCTCAGATGCTTCAGGCCAGCAATGAGGTTGAGAACTTCATAATAGAGGTAGATCCCGATCTGGATATAAATGTGGGACAGAAGCTGAAGGTCTACGCCCCGCCAAGGCACACCCTCGCCGTCAAGCTTTGACTTCGGGGTCACCACCTTCCCATTTCCTACCTCGCAGTCGGATCATCGCCCCCGCAGCAAGGCTGAGGATAGAGCCAGCTATCATGGTCTCCGTCAATCCGAGGAGGTCCATGAGGGTGCCTCCCACGTAGTTCCCCACAGCCTCCGATATGGAGCCGAGGGACGAGGGAACTGACACGGCCGAGGCCTTCTCCTCTGGAGCTAGCTCCATTGCCAACGCGTTCCTTGATGAATAGTGGAAGGGAAATATGGGGATCACCATGAGCAGGGCAAGCAGCGTGAGACCCTCGATGAAAGCGGCGATCGAGAAATAGGTGGAGTAAACGAGGCAGGAGACGAGGAAACTCCTCATTCCTCCAAGTCTGTCCGTTAACTTGCCGTAAACGGGTCCGGTCAATGTGCCTAATAGGCCGGCTGCCGCTATCAAGATACCCATGAGCGAGTTAGATCTTCCCGAGGCTTCAAAGACCTTTATCGAGAAGGCCACGTAAAACACTGATATGGAGAGGCTCGCGGTGAGGAACATGGGAACGTACTCCTTAGTCCTGCCGGGGAATTCCAATTGGATGGTCCTCTTCAGGGCACCCTTGATGTCCAGAGACCTGTAAGGCCCATCCTTAGCCAGCATGAAGAGGGGCAAGGACGGTAAAGCTACAAACGCAGCGAGGATAAGGACGTTCCTTATCCCCAAAGCGTCAGCAAGCATACCGCCTATAGCCGTCCCTAGGGTGAATCCAAGCTCTGAGGCGGCGTAGTACTCTCCAGAGGCAGTCCCAGCTTCCATCTCTGCGCTGAGGTATGCTATCATCACGGGTTCGTAGGCGGAGAGGAAGTACCACAGGGATATTACGGGGATCCAGAGGTCTATGGGAAGAAAGGCCATCGCCGAGAGCGATGTAGCAGTGGAAATACTGCCTAGGAGGAAGAAAGGCCTCTTCATCCCGGAGGAATCGCTGAGAAATCCCAGAAATCTACTCCCCAAGAAATAAGCTAGGGAGGGCAGGCTCCTAATGAGGGCATACGCGTAGAACCCTGCTTGAGCATAGGTTTCGAACGCCATGAACATGTAGCTCATGCTCCAAGCCAGCTCTAGGAGCAGAGTTCCCGCTAAGACGGGCAGTTCTCCCTTATTGGACATTACCCCTCTCCTCCCAAGCTGAAGTCCTAAGTTGGTTATTGGCCTTGGGAGGTTAATGCTTCCCCAATTTAACGCCATCGCCTGAAGAGAAGTGCTCTGAGCGATCTCATAAGGTAATGCGCTCGCTCTAAAAGCCACGCATTACTTAATTATCTGGGTAGTTTGCCTCAGGCCTCAATTTACGTAAAATCTCCTCTAAGAAGGGAATCAGCTATCAGAGCGTGATCCAAGTCGTGATTGGGAATAAAAGAAAAGAAGGAAGGTTTAGAGCTTCTTGTAGCAGAACCACCAGTCGTAGCACTCGAACTCTCCGGCCTTGGCCTTCTCGAGCCTCTCTTTAGCAGTCTTCTCATCACTGGCGGGGGGTATGATCACCTTATCGCCTATGAGCTCATTCTCGGGCCAGTTGGCCGGAGTGGCCACGCCGTTCTTGTCGGAGGTCTGCAGAGCCTTCACGGCCCTGAGGATCTCGTCCATGTTCCTTCCTATCTCCTGCGGGTAGTAGAGTATCAACCTGATCACGCCATTCGGGTCCACGACGAACACGGCCCTGACGGTGTTGGTGCCCTTACTAGGGTGTATGAGCCCGAGCTTGGAAGAGACCTTCCCGAGGTCGTCAGCTATTATCGGGAACTCTATCTTCACGCCCAGTTTCTCCTCTATCCACTCGACCCACTTTATGTGGCTGAAGGATTGGTCAATGCTGAGGCCTATGAGCTCGACTCCAAGTTCCCTGAACTGATCATACCTCTTCTGGAAGGCCACGAACTCTGTGGTGCAGACCGGGGTGAAGTCAGCGGGGTGGCTGAACAGGATGAACCACTTGCCCTTGTAGTGATCGGGGAGCTTTATCACACCGTGAGTGGTCTTGACTTCCATCTCTGGGAACTTGTCGCCCAATAGGGGCATCCTCGTTACCTCATCCATATGTATCACCTCATTGACCTGACTTAGGCCAGTCTAACATTCTGTTAGATATTTAAAAGCTTTCTGTTCGTATTTCGAACCTAAAACCTAGCATTACTAAATCCCTGGTATGCCTCCTATTGGTACTTCATTCGGCACATACAAAGGAGGGAAAGCGGGACATCAAGAGAGACGAGATGAGGTTGGAGCGTTCAAACCATGGTGGTCCAATGCTTGTGATAAGGGACGATCTCATATTAAGGGGTTTTTAACGATCTTCCACAGCCTAAAGGATCCCCCTGCAAGCTCTTACCTTACGTTTCATGCAGGGAGTTCTTGTGAGCATATATGCGGTTCCACTGGCGTTGCTGCCTCTCTTTAACTTCCCGCGGTCGCGTGAAAGCGATTCTCCCTAAAAGAAATATAAATTATCAATTGGCAATTGTATCGTGCCAACCACCATTACCATCAGTATGAAGAAGATAGAATTCACTCTACTTACGAAGAGGTGAGGCTCAAATTGAGGTTGAGAGAGTCCTGATCGACACGGACATGCTGATCTAGGTCTATAGGGGGTAAGGAGGACCTGCCTGATGTCTCATGTTTCATCTCCGTGGTGAGTCTGTACGAGTTCGTGAGGGGTAAGGTAGATCCCAACAGGGCGAAGTTTCTCGTGGAGGAAATTTGCGTTGTAGTACCCTTGGATAACGAGGTGATCTCGAAAGCTGTTGAGATATGGAGGGACCTCAGGAGGGGTGGAGCTCCTATAGACGACAGGGATCTGCTAATCGGGGCCACGGTGATAGCCAAAGAACTGCCCCCTGTGGACGGGTAATTTCAGACATTTCGAGAGATTGATCAAGTATGGGTTAAGGCTGTGGAGATAGGACCCCCGTTCAATACGGAGCCTCTCAAGTGAAGGACTGACCTCCCAATGAGTACCTCCAACTCAAGACCAGTTCCCTGCAATAACCGGCAGTAACAGTGTTTTTCAACCACTCGGGGCCTGAGAGTAACTGTACATGCTCTTAAGTGGTATTACTAATAAGTTGTAAAATGCCATGAAGCCGCGAAGCCTTCCCTGTTGTATTAAGCAGGTAGTGTCTGCTGTGAATAGATGCCAAATCCCCCCAAGCTTATTTTTCTGTAAGGAAGCCCTACACTAGCTAGTCCCACTGCTGACATTTAATTATCAAAAAGTATATAAATACTTGATATTAGAATATCAAGTGAAGCTCGAACCCTTCAATCCATGGTGGTACGACGACTCATGGGCTAGGCACGATCCTCATCTAGCTAAACTTTCCAGATCCAAATACAAGTGGAGACCCGATTGGTTAGACGGCCTTTCCTTGGAGCCCTTCTCCCTTAACTTCGTGCTGGGCCCGAGGCAGGTGGGGAAGACCACCGGACTGAAACTGCTAATAAAGGAACTCATAGAACTAGGTAGGGAGCCGACCAAACTTGTCTACGTGAACTGCGATCTGATCGTTGATCTTAGGGAGTTGAGATCTGCCCTCTCCATCCTTCCGTCTAGGGAGAGTCTGGTAATACTAGATGAGGTCACGGGATTGGAGTACTGGTGGCGCGTGGTAAAGGGGCTCATTGATCAAGGCCTCTTCTCCAAGGACGTCCTGATAGTGAGCGGATCCTCCTCCGTCAGGGTGCGTAGATACGCGGAGTCCTTCACGGGCAGGAGGGGGAAGGGTAGGAATGTTCAAGTCCTACCATTAAGCTTCAGAGAGTTCGTTGGTGTCAGGGGATACGGACTGAATGAGTTAGAGAGGGCATTTGAAGACTACATCAGGCTGGGAGGTTTCCCTAGGTCCATAAATGAGGACTCAACTTTCCTGCTGGAGCTCCCAGAGCAAGTAGATAAGGAATTGGCTAAGGTAGGGAGGAGCGCGAGGATAGCAAGGCAAATTATCCATCAGGTAATAGAGAAAGGACCCTCGGCCATGAGCTATAATTCGATAGCCAAGGAGATAGGTGTGTCCCATGTAACAGTAAGGGAGTACCTAGAGCTCCTCGAGGATCTCTTTATGGTGGGTGTGGCCTACTGGAGGCGGGGAAATAGGGTGGATTTCAAGAAAGAGAAGAAAATCTTCTTCAGAGATCCATCCATACCTAGAGCCTTCTATCAGATCAGGGGTGAGGTGAAGAGAGAAGCTCTCTACGAGTGGGTGATTCAGGAACACCTTTACAGGAAGTACGGAGAGATCTACTACTACAGAGATGGTTACGAGATAGATGCAATCTCAGGAGGGTTGAAGGTGGAAGTGAAAGCTGGAAAGAGTCACAGGAGGTATCCTAGGGGAATAATCGTATTAGAGGCCGAGGACATACCCTATTTTCTCTTCAAGATGTCATGAGTGGATGTCAGCCCTAAGAACAAGCGATCTCACCTGAGGCCTAATTAAATTGAAAAAGCTAGCGAGTCAGATACGCTTCAAACGCAAAAACTCCTATCATTTTCGCGTGATCAATGAAATGGAGCAGTACTGGGATCCGTGTAATATCATGTAATATAGCAAACTTTGGAGAGGTCATCCTCTCCCTAATACTTTATCCACTTTTATGACGGATCCCTGCTTCAATGCCTCACCAAGTATGCTGTTAAGGTCCTCCTTTAAATCAGGATCTATCTTGGCAATAAAGGCCCCATTTACCTGAGGTCCCTGCACCAGACCGCAAACATACAGAGTTCCATTCCACAAATAGATATCCCCAACATCATTGTTCTCTTGCATATTCAAGAAAGTCTCCTCAACTAGCGAGTCCTCTCTTAGCAAATCTAGGAAACCAACCATGGAGTACCAACCAAAGTGATATAATCTACCACTAAAGCTTCTCAGCCCACCCAAACATCCAAAACTGGTGGGTAGCCCCGCGTACACTGGATTCTTGATTCTGGTGATAACCTTACCATCCTTATCCGCGAATAAGAGGGAACAATTGAAACTCCACACAGATAACACAATTTTGTCATCCAGTGTAATAGCGCTAATCCCTCCTCCAACACTTCGATTGATCAACTCCCCGGTATACGCTAAGCTACCATTTGAGTAGAACTTGGCCATTTCGATGACTCCGCTCTCATTGTCGTTTCTTGATGCATTTACATTCTCTAGGGCCTCCCTCCCCTTTAGATCATACCAAAAGGCGTAAAGGTAATGTCCATCAGTCAACAGAATAGGGGGGCTCTCTTTATAAAGATACTTCAGTTTTTCCATGGCATCCCGACTTATTTCCGCTACAAAGTTCCTCTCATGGATCTTCCCCTTAATATCTATTCTGGCTAAATAGAGTCTGCCATCAACGAATTCAAGGGCATATATCCACTCATCTATCTCAACAGCATCAGTAAAATTACCTGCTAGATTCCAGACGGAATTTCCATTCCTATCGATTAGAACTAATTGGCTCGGACCAACTAGAAGGAACCCTCTATGGACATGCTTGACACGCTTAGGCGATTCCCAGGGAATTAGCGTTAAATTCTCTATGTGTAAGGAATGATCAAGCTTAGATAAAATTAGGGTCTTGTTCACTTTGGTAGGGGTCACTAACTCTAAGAAGATTATCAACTTATTATCGCTGACTGAAAGAGTTTTACAATCCAATATCTTCCTTCTCCATGTAAAAAAAGTAGCATTAATCTCATTTCTAGACATACTTTGCGTGTTTTGAGTGGTTGAGCCAGTCCGGGCGGAACTAGTCCGAGTTGGAGGTATACTGTTTGATGTTGTAACACCCTCACTCGGAAACTGAGATAGGAGAACTACGATTATCATAAACAATGCCAATGCCATCAGACCCAACGAAAGAGCTAACAGCTTAATCCTCATATCTATAACCCCACAACCTGCTGGACTTTCTAGATGTATTACTGAAAAACATAATTAATAAATGCAATTTACGCTAATCTTTAAAAAAAGAACGACTTGTATTGTAAAATCTTTATAACAAACATTCCAGTCTATATTGATTAAATATTCGACTACAGAGGCGATAATATGATTTGTATAAAGAGAGCAGGTGGAATCTATAAATATATTGTCGTTACAATACTGGTCCTCCTAATACTCCCTCCACTACTCAGCATAGCTGCCCAGCCTAGTAACAAAGATGATCAGGCGATCAAGGGTCCTACACCAGAGGAAATGAAGAAAATGGACGAAATATTGAAGAAATTAGAGGAAGAAGACAGAGAACGACCTCCGATATTCATTCCAGAGCCCAACGTATATGTGGGCACAGTTCATGAGGATCCTGAAGGGAATATACACTTAGGAAAAGGGAGGAAGATCACCGATGAAAATGGTAACTTCTTAGCGTTGAGCGGCCGTTTCACAGAAAAGGGATGTAATGCAACAGATCACTACTGGGATTTTGATGGTAACGATATGTACGTGATAAATGGAAACCATATGGTATTCAGAAAAGTGATGTCTGCTAACTTTGCCGGGACTTACTTTTCGGTCTTCGATGGGAAACGCTGCCTCAACTGCGACTCGGGGATACAAACCGTAAGTGATTACTGGTCTCCTGATACTGTTAAAGAATATGTTGAATCTAATTATCCAGAATACACCTGGTTTCATATAAAGTACTTCATAAATTCTAGACTTGATGACTACGTGTATAAGAATACAGAATACGTAAATATATACAAGCTCCATGGAGAACTGTGGAGCGAGGCGAATTACTACAGAAGTGACAACAGATGGGTGAAATACGGTTATCCAGATATGTGGGGTGGAGGGGCATCGTACATTGTCGGCAAAAGGTTATTCGTCTCTGTAGGTTGCTACTACTACAACGACTTCTGGCCCTACTACTGGGACTACTATTACAGGAAATTTGGCCACCCATACATAATATATCTCTTCTCAAATTTTGGACACCAGTTCCTTATAAGGTACGTCACTAGATGGTAATTTTATAAAAGATATCCCTGCCTATCTCTCTTATTTTTCTGAATATCTCCGGCACCGCTGTCATTTTAATCTCTCCTAACTCACTAATTGAAGGGGCGAAGATGGGCTTGGATTCGATCAGGGTAACGGCCCTAATTGATAACACCACGCACTATGAGGGCCCCATACTGGCGGAGAATGGGATCTCTCTCTTGCTTGAGACCCCGGAGTTGGATTCTACAGTTCTCATTGATACTGGTATCACAGGAGAAGCTTTGTTGAACAATGCCGAGGTTATGGGGATCGATCTCTCCAAGGTGAGATACATTTTCCTTACTCACAACCACTACGATCATACTGGTGGCCTGCTCAAGCTTTTAACCCGTGTGAACTCGAATCCCCTGATAATCGCACATCCAGAGGTCTTCTCACCTAAGTACGCGATACTGCCATCTCTCGGTCTCAACGAGCTCACCTACACGGGGCCGCCATACTCGCTTGGGGAGCTGAAGAGACATGCCGAGGTCATCCTGTCGAGGGATCCCGTTCCCATAGCCAAGGACATCATGACCACAGGGGAGATCCCCCGAAAGAATGACTTTGAGATCGTGAGGGGCTTCTACAAGGTAGAAGAGGGAAGGTTCGTGGTGGACGAGCTCCCAGACGACCAAGCCTTGGTGGTGAGGATGGAGGACGGGCTGGTGATCCTGCTGGGTTGCGGCCATAGTGGGGTGGTGAACACGATAGCGAGGGCCATCTCCCTCACGGGGGAGGATAGGATAAAGGCTATCATAGGAGGATTCCACCTGATCGACGCCAGTGACGAGAGGATAGAGAGGACAGTCGAGGCTTTGAGAGAGTACAATCCGGAGATACTCGTTCCAATGCACTGCACCGGTTTCAGGGCCAAATCTAAACTTGCGTCTCAGCTGAGGGATAGCTTCAGTGAGTTATATGCTGGGGAGAGCGTGGAAATATCCTCCCGCTGACTCGAACCTACACGCAGCTAGTTTAATATCTGTCCTGATATGGCGCTCGGGGGTAGCTTGACCCGAGCATCGGACGGGGAACCTCTTGTAAGGATGGAGGGAATAGTGAAGAGGTTCCCCGGAGTCTTAGCGAACGATCACGTCAATTTTGAGCTACTTCCCGGGGAAATCCATGCCCTTTTGGGTGAGAACGGGGCCGGGAAAACAACTCTCATGA
>JAOZFI010000061.1 GCA_027491395.1 Thermoproteota archaeon
GAGCTCTTCCCACAGCCAGACTCTCCAACTATGGCTAGGGTCTCCCCTTTCTCTATCTCGAAGCTGACGTGGTCCACAGCCTTCACGGTTCCCTTACGGGTTCTGTAATACATGACTAAATCATCTACCTTAAGTAACGCCATGCCGTTCACCTCACATCTCCTTCAACTTCGGGTTCACTATCCTGTCCAGCGCTATACCTATGAGAGCGAAGGAGATCGCAGTGATTACGAGCATTAATGAAGGCATGAGCACCCAATGATAGTATCCCTTGTACAAAGCTCCCTCGCTGAACGCCTCCTCCACTATCCTGCCCCAAGTCACTATGTTCACATCACTTAGTCCTAGGAAGGCTAGGGCAGCCTCCAAGAACACGTATCCTGGGACGGCAAGCACCAAGCTCGGGATCGTCGGGGGTATCAGCCTAGGCAGTATGTAGAGGAATATTATCCTCATGTTGCTGGCTCCGTAGGCCCTCGCGGCCTCGACGTATGGATAGCTCTTCAGCTGCATAACCCATACTCTGTAAGTCTTCACGGATGTCCCGAATATACTCAGGATTATCAGGAGCAGGAGCAGCCTCCAGAGGTTCATTCCGTAGAGAAGCTGCACTAGGACGAGCATTGGAAGGAAGGGCAGTATCATGTATATCTCGGTCAATCTCTGTATCACCGCATCGACCTTGCCTCCGTAGTACCCGCTGATGGCCGAAATTATGAGCTGTATGAAGGTAATTGAAAGAGAGGCCACAAGTCCGAATGCTAGGGCTATCGGCGCACCCCACAACAGCCCCAAGTGCAGGGGCCTCCTCTTATCGTCCGTTCCCGCCAGTCCGTAAACCTTCCCGTATACTATACCCTGCCATTCAACCCTATCCGTCTCGTTCTTCACCAAGACGTCCAGTCTCACGGTGTACGTTCCTTTCAAGATCCCTCCAGTTTTGAAATTTCTGAACAGTATATCCTCAAGGGTCAAGGATTTGTTTATCTTCTTGCCCAGCTCCTCCTCTATCTTCTCTTGGAGATCGGATACTAAGCGCAGGTTATTTGATAGGTATATGCTGGTGCCTCCTTTTCTAATTTTGTAGGTTCCTAGCAAGAGGTTTTCTCCGTCGGGCTTTATCCAAAGTATGCTGACCTTCGGGCGCAGCTTCTCGTAACTCGTGTTGAAGAAGAATATGATCTCCGATGGCGTATCATCGTAGCTGAATGAGAACTTCGAGATATACGTCCTCTTTATCCTAGTACCTTCCTTAGACACATTTACTGGCTTGCTCATGTTCACATAGATGTTTTCTGGGAGCTTCTTACCGGAGAAGAGATTCGTCCACTCAGGAGCAGCTGTCCTCGGGTACTTGAGCCACACCTGTTGATCATTCCAGAGTGCACCGCTTTGCGCGAAGGGTGTGAATAAAACGGCGTATATGGACAGGATTATCAGTCCAGCAAGTATTATGAGCCCTAGGATTGCGCTTTTATAAGATAAGAGCTCCTTGATCACTCCCTTAAGGGATAGCTCCTCAGACACGACGCTCATAGTGCCTCACCCATTCCAGCCTTTATTCTAGGATCAACCAACCCGTACAATATGTCTAGGATGAACACTGTGGCGGCTATGAGGTAGCCGAACACCACCGTGATTCCCACTATCACCGGCACGTCCACGAGGTTAATGGCCTGGTAGTAGGTCAGGCCGAGCCCCGGCCAATTGAAGACGGTCTCTGTAATTATGGCCCCGCTCCATGAGAACACGACAGCGAAGGCGAAAGTCGTTATTATTGGGGGCAGGGCGGGCCTGAGGATGTACCTCCTCTCTATCTGACCTGGCGGAAGTCCCTTCGCCTTGGCCACCTCCACGTAATCTTCGGTTGAATAGAGCAGGAAGAACGTCCTGTTACTGTATATCCCTATGAAGAAGCTGGAGACTATCCAAGAGAGTAGGGGAAGTATCATATGTTTTAGAACGCTCAGGACGTAGCCCACTGGATCCGGGGGTGGCGGGTAATCCACCAAGCCTCCTGGGGGGAGCACGTGCAGCCATGTATAGAAGATCATGATCAGGAATATCCCGTAGAACCATCCAGGTATGGCGGAGGTTGGTGATAGATAGATCACGAGCCTATCTAGGAATGAACCGAATTTCCTAGATAGGGACAGCCCCCCGAACAGGCCGATAAAGAAGTTGATTACCGTAGCGGTTGTGAATAGAAGTATGGTTTGAGGCAGCCTCTCTAGGATAATTACTTTGACGGAACGGGAGCCTGAATCGCTGGTCATCTTCTCTGCCCTGCCTAGGTCCAATGTTATTGCATCCCATAGATACCGGAAACTTCTTATGATGAATGGTTGATCTAAACCTTGCCGCTTTATCTCCACCTGTGCTAGCTTCTTGATAAGTGCCGTTTTCTCTGTCGGGGAGAGGTCTTTATACTGGGGGTTGTTCTGTACTGCTTGAGCTACTTGGAACTCTATCTCCTTTTTCTTGAGTTCATCTATATACCCTCCGACGTTAGCGACTAGTATAGTGATGTAGGTAGCGATGAGGACTATTACGAATAGTATGAGCGCTCGCTTTACGAGTACCTTAACTACAGGCGGCACCTTCATCCTCTTTCGCCGAGGGATGTCCTTCCGCATGAATATAAAAAAGTTGATCTAGGGCGCTAAGACGTTCCCAAAAAGAAAGAGAGGAGAGTTCAGAGCTTCTCGAATACGGCAGTTATCTCGTCCAGATCCACCTGCCCGTTGCCGTTCTTGTCCTCCCACTTGACTATGACAAGTGCCTTATTGAGCTTGTGCTCCTTAACGAACAGCAGCGCGGCCTCTGTACCGAATCTCGTTATTCCAGCGACGTACAGGTTGTCTCCTATCAGGATGGCTATCCCATGGTCCATCTTGGCCCATCTGGCCTCATAGGTACCGGCGCCGGGCACTACCATCTTGTTGCCCTCGAACTTGATGCCAGCTTCCTCGAAGGCCACCTTGGTGTGTATGTTGACCTTGGGACCTCCCACGACAAGGCTGACTCCCTCAGGACCGGACTTTATGTCAGCGGCCGGGTAGTACTTCCAGACTATGCTCTTGTCGAATCCGAAAGCCACTATCTCGAACGGGTATATCATGAACTCGCTGAGGAACCTAGCGGGTTTCTCTATGGTGTACGGCAGGAGCCTCACTGCCTTCAGGAGTGCGGTGTGAGCGACGGCGTCCACCTTCTCGAGGTAGTACGGTCCATCACCGACCCAGAAGTGGCCGTACTTCTCGTAGAACTCCTTGTAGAGCTTGTACCTCCTCTTCGCCTCGGCAGTGGTCACGTACTTCTCCATGAAGTTCTTGAACGGTATGTATCCTTCATTGTAGGCCTCGTTCAAGTACTTCTCGAGTATCTTCAGGCTCGGTCCGGCTATATAGTTCATCCACTCTACGTCGAGCTTGTCGGCCTTGGAGGAGGAGAACGCGGCCTCCCTATTCTTCTCAGCGAGCATACCGATAGCTATCGTGTGCCAAGGCATGTCGGGCCACAGGGTGTAGTCGGCGGCGATTATCTCGGCATCCAGCTGCACCTCATTCACGTAGTACTCTATCTTGAGAGGCTCGAGGCTTACTATTCTCCAAGCGACGAAGTTCTCCCTGTATACCTCGAAGTTGGGCACAGACGACTCGTCGTACCACGGGCTCTTGGGATCTGCCCTTTCGAAATTCAATATCCAAGGTATTATGAAGTCAGCAAGGGTCCTCTTGGTGCCATCGTGGTATACTGTCCTGTTCAACACGTCTCCGTAGTCCACGATGAACTTCACATTGGCCGTAGTGACGCCGGCCTCCTTAGCGGTGACTATCTTCTGGTTCTCGACATCCCACCCGTACCAAGCATCAGGAGGCACAGTCACCTCGTCCACGAACGTGAGATTGAACCAGTCCTTAGTCTCCTCGTTAGCAGAGGTCAGCAGGCCTTCCTTGGCCCACATTTGGACTGTCTTAACGTTTATCGGTACTGGTAATCCGGTCTTCGGGTGCAGCGAGAATGCAGCCTCGGTCACACCGTAGTCGTAAAGCATGGTATCGTATATCGCGTCGGATGGGGCTATGGGGTTCCAAGGATCGGATATGACCTCGGCGCTAGCTATCCTAGCGGTACCACCCATCTTCTCGTCCCTGTTCATGGTCAGAGCCCATATGGGAGTCGGGTAACCTCCAGCGTAGTCAGCTATGAGGAAGAGACCCTTCCTCCTCACCCAGACGGCAGTCTGATCTACGAGCCATACCCTTACAGAGTCCTTGAGTGAGAGCTCGATGGCCTTCCTCATGAGTTCATTTCTCTCCTCTATGCTCTTGAACTGCCTGTAGGCGAGCTTCTTAGCAACATCATAGAACTCGGGAGCAGGCTTGTAAGCATCCCAGAGCGGGAACCCAGGTAGACCTTCGGGCGTATAGAAGAACAGGAAGTTGTCAGAGTCGTCCCTGCTAACAGCGGTGGTTATCCATCCACCAGTGTATATGTCCCATTGGCCCTCAGCCGGGTCGCCCCATATCCAATACCTAGCGGCTTCCCTGAAGGTCATGTACATCCTTTCTACAGTGAAACCAAGCTTCTCCAACTGGGTAGCTACGTAATCCCCTATGGGCTTTCTAGCATCTTCCACCCTTATTATGAACTTGACCTTGACCGGCTCTCCGTTGTAGTACCATTTGTCGCCCACTAGAGTCGCGCCGAGCTTCCTCATCTCAGCATCTATTATGGTCTTACCCTTGTCGAAGTCGTAGGAATACATGTCCTCTATCTCATCTAGTATATCTATGTACCTCTGACCCTCCGGTAGTGCCTTTACCAAACAAGTAAACTTTGGTACAGCGAGCCCGCCCATTATTTCGTTGACTATGTAATCTCTGTCTATGACGTAATTCATAGCCTCCCTTATCCTAGGAACGCTGAAGGGGTTCAGCCTTCCATCCTTATACGTTGGACCGACAGGGTTGAAGGTGAGCTCGTAGTATAATCCGTAGGAGAAATCATACTCCAACTGCGGAGACTCCTTGATCTTCTTGAAGGCCACTGGGTCAGAGATGTCTATGAAGTAAGCATCCATATCTCCCTTTATGAGCATGTCAAGAGCTTTGTCCCTGCTAGGCTCGGAGAAGAAGACCACCTGATCGAACCATCCGTACTTGTTAAAGGGGAGCCTCTCCTCAGGCTCAGCCAGCAAAGGCGAAGCCGATGGTAGGAGTAGAAGTGCTACCATTAGTGCGAAGATCGCTACACTAACACCATTCATTCCATTCCGCATAGACTCACCCCATTGTAGGGCTGTCTGTATGCTCCTCTCCCCATTATTAAATATAAACGTTGTAGTGTGAGAAAAGAAGGGTCAAGAAAGACATTTCTCCAAAAAAAGACTAGATGGCATACTCTTATATTGCCTCAATCCACTTCAATCGTTCAACATATTGGCTCGCTCGTCTAGTCAATATCCTTCCGACTTAGCATGATCAAAACGACCTTATAACCCCGTGTATAACCGGCATTTACCGAGGAAGTATGAGTGCACCCCATTCCTTGGCATTTTATCCTAGCATCTCGGTCCTTACTAGAAGCTCACTTAGAGTAATTTTTTAACGAATAGGATCGAATGTCGTAGGGTGGTGCCATGGATGTACCCAAAATAGTCGTCACTCCCCCTGGCCCCAAGGCTAGGGAAATTTTGGAGAGGGATTCCAAGGTTATATCTCCCTCTTACGTGCGGTTCTATCCCCTCGTGGTGGAGAGGGGTGAAGGATCTCTCCTCTACGACGTGGACGGTAATGTATACATAGACCTCAACTCGGGGCTGGGGGTAATGAATGTAGGACACGCCCATCCCGAGGTAGTCGAGGCCATAAAGAGGCAGGCGGAGAAGCTCCTCCATTACTCGAATACTGACTTCTACTACGAGGAATCTGTAAAATTTGCCGAGAAGCTAGTCTCTATTGCCCCCGGTAACTTTGGAAAGAAGGTTTTCTTCTCTAACAGCGGAACAGAGTCGGTCGAAGCGGCAATAAAGCTGGCTAGATGGAGGACCAAGAGGCAGTACGTAATCGGATTCATTGGCGCGTTCCATGGAAGAACCTATGGGTCTCTCAGCATAACCTCGAGCAAGCCAGTGCAGAGAGCCGGTTTTTCCCCATTAGTCCCAGGGATAGTGCATGTCCCGTACCCTTACTCCTATAGATGCCCGTTTGGAGCATCACCCGACGATCCGGAGGAGTGTGCCAACAGAACAATAGCCTTCATAGAGGATTGGGTCTTCGGGAAGTTCGTCCCGCCCGAGGAGGTGGCCGCTTTCATATTCGAACCAATTCAAGGTGAGGGAGGTTATATCGTTCCTCCAGAAAACTTCATTCCCCAGCTGAGGAAGCTCGCTAACGAGCATGGGATACTGCTGATAGATGACGAGGTTCAGGCCGGAATGGGCAGGACTGGGAAGTGGTGGGCCATCCAGCACTTCGGAGTTGATCCCGACATCCTTACCAGTGCTAAGGCCCTAGGTGGTGGGCTCCCAATAGGGGCCACGATAGCGAGGGAAGACGTGATGACATGGCCCGGAGGGTCCCACGCCTCCACATTCGGAGGTAACCCAGTATCTTGCGCCTCCGGATTAGCCACAATAAATGTGATAGAGAGGGAAAAGCTGGTGGAAAGGGCTGCAGCGCTGGGCGATAAGGTGATGAAGCTACTCAATGAGTGGAAGGAGAAGTACGAGATAGTTGGCGATGTGAGAGGCAAGGGCCTCATGATAGGGATAGAGATTGTGAAAGACAAGACCAGCAGGAAGAAGGCTCCGGATCTGGCTCAAGAGATAATGATGAGGGCTTGGAAGTCGGGTGTGGCGATAATAACTGCGGGGGTGAACGCACTAAGAATATTCCCACCGCTGAACATAGAGGAGGAGTACCTGTTCAAGGCCCTTGAGATAGTGGAGGATAAGATAAGGGAAGTCTCCTGATCTCTCTATCCAATTCCCTCCTTTATTCTCCGCCGGATCCTTGAATTAGCTTATTGACCACATCCCTGAGTTCTCCCTTCTCCCTAGGGATATCGTACTCCATGCACATCAGGTCAGCAGCTTCCGCGTACTTGCCTTGGATCCTCATGCCCGATTTGCAGTAGATCCTTTTCTTCCTAGCTTGGTAGCATATCTCACAGATGAGGATGGAGAGGTCCTTCTTAGTGAGGTCCTTATTTATCAGTCCGGTAGCTATCCTGTTAACTATCCTCATTATCTCCTTGTCGTTCCTCAGATCTATTATGTTGCCCCTAGCCCCCCTCAGGTACTGACTTATGGCCGCTTGGGTAACTCCAAGCATCTTAGCCACATCTATCTGTCTGAGCTTATACTTAGTTATGAGCTCCTTGGCTACGAGGGCCCTTACAGACGGAATGAGCGTCTTAACCACGAGCTCGCACGGCTGTATCGTTCTCTATCACCTACTATAACATACGTTTTCGTTATATATAACGGTATGCGTTCGGTAAAATGGGACCTTTTGCTATTTATTCCCCACGTCATAAAAAAGATTAGGATGAGGAAATGATCATCTTGCCATTCTTCTCGAGATCCCTCACCATCTGGGGCATTACCGCCCAAGTGCTATGAACGACGACCTCTCCCCATCCCGAGCCAATCAATTCCCTCGACAGACTGAACATGAGCAGTTTGTCGAAATCGCTCTCGTTAGAGAGAGCCCTCTCATCACTGAGCAGCTTAATCATCTTCGCCGCCACTAGGGAATCCTCCAACCTCTCGGCGAGCTTGCCTTTACCCTTGGGATCCGCTGGAAGCCTAGCATTCCTGACGAGCTCCCTATCAATCTCCTCCATGACCTCGCTAGCAATCAGGGACAATTTAACCTCAGTTTCCTTGAGAGTGAGTCTTTCCTCATCTATGGGCAGCTCCTTAGCAACTACTTCAGCCTCCCTGTCTAAAAGTTCTTGGATCTCAGCTCTCCTGATGTCTATATAGTCCAATGCCTCCAGCTTGACCTCATTGAATGTCCTCCACCTCAGGAGGTTCACCGGCTCCTCCGGCACTATCTCATCTGGATCATATCTGACCTCCTCCGTGGAGAGCATCGCATCCAAGATCTCATCCAAATCGAAGAATACGCTGGCCTCCCTTACAGCGGCTGCTGGATCATCCGCGGCGTGTATGATGTTGAGCACCCTATTGGTGCCCTTCAGGTCATACCTCAGGTTCCCCGGTTTACCAGCATCCGGCGTCGTCGGACCGATTATGTCCCTCAGCTTGGCGCTCAGATGTTCGAACTCCCCGGGGTCCCCAATTAGGATCATCGGGATCACCGGGGCCTGGCTGAATACCTTGGGCATGATCCACCAAGAATCGAAATACTTCTGCTTCACGAACATGTAGAGCTCATCTATGAGGGTCTCGTCCATCTCGGTGACCATCATTGCTACGGGAATAAGTCCGGATTCTTTCAGTCTGCTTATGACCTCTGGAGCGAGACCTCGCACGAACGCATCCGGTTTCACCATGGCGAAGGTCATCTTGGGTAGTGAGGAGATATGCTCCTCGTCGGCCTCTGAGGTGAACTTCTCCTTGAGCTCCGAGAAGACGGGTCTCTCGACCTCGTCTTCCCTTTCGAAGTAGGCCAGTGGATCCATTAGATCACCCCTTGACCTTGAAGATGGCCACCTCGACATACCCTTTATTCTTACCCACGTGAACCAAGTCGAAGTAGTTCAGCTTTGCCCCGCCTATCGCGTTGAGGGCCATCTTGTATAAAGTAGTATTCAGCGTGTAGTCCGTAGGGAGGGAGCGTCCCGTGGTTTTATCGTAGATGAAGAACTTCTGGAGATCTTGGGCGAACCACTTCCTAGCCTCATCAGGTCTGTAGGGACTGTGCTGGAACTCTCCAGCTATCCAAGCCATGGCTACCCACTTACCACCTCCTGAGAACTGTCCCACCTCTCTGGGCACGTCAACGACGACGTATGTGGCGTTGAATCTGCTTGCCAGGTCTAACATCCTCTCCTCGGGACCTATAAAGGCCTTGGCCACGAGCCTTATCTGGGTGGAGTTTATGGTGAGCCCGTCAACAATCGTTATCTTCCCCGCTCCGGTCTGCATCCAGTAACCGTAGTCCCACCAGGAGATTACGACTTCATCAGGCTTTGTATTATTCTTCAACCACTCCAACGCATCATTCCATCCCTCGGTAAAGCCGAGCGGGTACTCCATGGCTTCTTGGAAGGTGAGGACGTACTCCGAGTGTCCAGCCCCGTAATTCCTTATGTGGCCTTGGAAGGCGACTGGAAGCACCACCAAGAGGATCATCATCGTGACAGGAACCTTCATCATCCCCAGCTTCTTGGATACGGGGAGGCTGCCGCCTCTCCTCCTTTTAGCCCTTTCTAGGGATCTCACCTTCTTCATGTAAGGCTCCGAGAACACCACTATCCTGTAAGCGAAGAAACCCGACACGAGCGCCACGAATGGCGCGGCTAAGGGGGGCAACCTCACTATACTTGTGGCGAAGTAGAGGGATATCAGGGTCATGAGGCTTATCATTAGCTCGTCGTTGTTCCTCCACCTCTCCAGCAGAAGGAAGAAGAGCCCCAGCACTCCAGGTATCAAGAGCGTGGTCAGGGTTTCCACAGTCGCTCCAGCACCGTGCTCAGCAACGGTTTCGACGACATTCCCCTGTGGAAGCTTTACTGAGGGGAACAGAACCCTCATCAGCCTGCCCGTAAGGGGCTGGTATATGCCCAAGGCGAAGAACGCAACGAGTAGGGCCAGCCCGACTCCAACGGATACAATCCTCCTCCGCTCGCTCAAGGCCCTCACGTTGATCTTTGGGAGGGAGATGTAAACTAGAGCCGCCAGTAGAGAGGCCCAGACGAGCGTGCTCTCCACGCTTATGTAGAGCTTCCTGTAAGCTTGGTTGGAGAGGAATCCGAAGCTAGCCAGCAACACATAGAGGGGGGGCAACCCCAATGCCAGACCCTCACGCCAGTCCAGCCTATTCAGTAAGAGGAGGACCATGAGGAGCAATGCGTAGCCGTCGTAGAGCGCCTTGAATCCCGCCCATACCCCCGCAGAGTAAACTAGAAAGATACCGCTAAGTCCGGAGTAAGCCAGCACCTTCCATTCCTCCTCACTCCTCATGGCCTTTATCGTGAAGTACATGGAGGTCATGAGTAGGGGAATGGCGAATTGCTCGTGCCTGTACCATCCTGCTAGCGACCTGTTTATGTACGCCCAAGATAGGGAGATGGCAAATGCAGACGTTACGGCCGCCGACCTACCCCACAGCTCCTTAGCCAGCAAGTAGACTGGTATAACCACCAGCGGAGCGAATACCACTGGAATATACACCACAACCGTGTAAAGGTCGTTGAAACCGAAGAGAGACGCGATCTTATAGATCGCGGCACCAGTGTAGTAGTGAAGTATGGGCAGCACCTCGCTGGGGTTATAGCTCCAGGGATGCCAAGCTAGGGGATCGAAGGTCGGCAGATGCCCCGTCTTCACTAGGTACTCCGTTATCCTGTAGTGCAGCAACGGGTCGTCAGCGGTCAGGTGAGCCCCATACTTGAAGGTGGGAAGGACCCTGATGACAGCGCCTATAATGTAAGTAACTGCTACGATGAGAACATCGATTAACCTGCCCTTCACGCCATCGTCGAGCAAATTAGCTTCACCTTCGGGGATGCCTGACCCCCTCTTATAAAAATTGATCGAACGCCCACGGCATCAATGTTTTAAGAATGGACCGAGATGAGGCCCGATGGTGAGATCGGAACCGCCCTTAAACCCGAAGCTAGCGCTGGCCGTGGGTATAGCGGCAGTATCCACTGCGAGCATACTGATAAGGTTCAGCGACAGTAACCCCCTAATCATAGCAGGTTACAGGATGGCCTTCGCATCCCTCCTCATGCTAATTCTCTCTGCAAGCTCTCTAAACCAGATAAGAGGCCTCTCCAGTATGGAAAGAGCGATCCTCCTCTTGTCTGGGGAGAGCTTGGCGGTGCACTTTGGTACATGGACGGCCAGCTTGGAGTATACTTCTATAGCTGCGAGCACGGTCATAGTGGACTCTTCACCCATATTCGTGGTTCTCCTCTCCTATCTAGTGTTAGGTGAGAGGGTTAACTCTAGGGAGGTGGCGGGCATATCGGTATCCTTTCTGGGTGCATCGATAATCGCGATGGGTCACATAGATAAGGGATCCAATATATTCGGAGATTTCCTCGCGCTGATAGGATCTATATCCCTAGCAGCATATTTAGTGGCTGGGAAGAGGTTGAGGAGGAAGCTCGATCTCGCACCGTACACGGCATCGGTGTACGGGATATCTGGGATCTCGCTCCTCCTCACAGCTGGAGCGTTCAACGTCCCCCTCTATGGTTATCCTCTAAAGGAGTGGGCGATATTCCTAGCGCTGGCTTTCATCCCTAGCGGATTAGGGCATAACTCCTACAACTACGCTCTAAAATACTTGAAGGCCTCCGTCGTCAGCGTATCCATACTAGGGGAGCCTATCGGCGCATCCATCTTGGCTGCAATCCTGCTGGGTGAGTTACCCCGTGCCACTACGGTTATCGGGGGCGCCCTAGTTTTAGGTGGGATCTACACAGCCGTCACCTCACAGCGGGGTGCTCCTGATGGGAAGTGTTAGGGAAGCAGTTATCCTAGCCGGGGGAAGGAGCATCAGATTCGGGAGGGATAAACTGACTTACAAAATTGACGGTAAAGAGATGATAGTTATGGTGGCTGAAGCAGCTCGAGAAATAACGGAGAAGGTCATTCTCTCGGTTAGAAGTGATGAGGATGGCGAGAGATTCTCCAAACTGACCGGACTGGACTACAGGGTTGACGAACCATTACCCTGCACGGGCCCCATCAGGGGAGTGCTCTCCTCGGTCAAAGAGGAGTACACTCTGCTGCTCCCTGCTGACCTGCCTTGGGTGAATGGTGATGTGTTGAAGTCCTTCCTGGGGATGTGTGGGAGCTCCTCAGCCCATATCTGTGGTCTCCTGTGGTCCGCTGAGGGAAGGTACTTGGATCCGATGATCGCCCACATCCGCTCCTTGGAACCGCTGATCCATGTGAGGAGGGCCTGTCCTCTGAAGAACGTGAGAGTGACCGATATCCATAGGGCCGCTTCCTCCCTCCTGATGATCTCAGCTGGTCTTCTGGATGACCCCTGGAGGCTCTTAGATGTAGACAGACCCGAAGATCTCGCAAAAAGGGAGGAAAAATGGGAGAAAGAGCTCCTATACATCGCTCCTAGAACCTTGGAAGACCCCTACAGGAGGGCCATCGAGGAACTAGAGAGGGGGTCCCTCAGCCGAGCCCGTGAGATGTTTAATTTGGAGCTGTTCGTGTTTCAAGATGTGGAAAACATCCGCGATCATGTGAGCAAGGACCTGAGATCGCTGGGTGGGAAGGATGGAGGTAGTGATAGATAAGAACGAGACCTTCGAGCCGGTTGGGAGGTACGACAGGGTCGAGTGCCGTGGGTCATCTAGGATAAAGGGGATCTTGAAAGCCACCGAGGTCGCGTGCAAGGGGAAGCTTGAGGCTGAGGAGTTGTATGCGGTAAGGGTGGAGGCCAAGGGTCTGAAATGCAGGAAAATCAAGGCAGAGGAGCTGATCACGGACTTCCTAGATGCAGGAACGGTGGAGGTAGAAAAGGCGTACATCCGCGGTCCTGCTAGGGTTAACAGCTCCATCAAGGCGGTTGAGATAAGAGTGGAGGGTTCCCTATCCTGTGCCACACTCGAGGTGGAGGAGGCGAGGATCTCAGGCAGTCTCAGGGCCCTGAAAGTAGATGTCAGGCATTTGGAGGTAAAAGGATCCCTTGAGGTAGACGAGGGGCGTATGGATCGAGTCTCAGTCGGAGGATCAGCCAAGCTTGGAAGCTGCAAGGTACTAGGAATCAGGGTGGGAGGGACCCTGAGAGTAACTGGCAACACTGATATCGGGGAAGCGGAAACGGGAATGGCTGAGGTGACTGGGCGCTTAACTGGAGGTCTGCTGAAGGTAGATGAGGTGATGAAGGTGGAAGGCGAAGTCAGGGTGAGGACCCTAAGGGTAGTGGGAGCTCTTAAAGTATCAGGATACCTTTCCGCGGAGGAGGCTCACGTATCCGGGAAGGGGAAGGGTAAATTGGCGGGCGGAAGGGTCACAGTGGTTGGGGAGGCCACCGAGGTTGAGGGGGAGGAAATCCAACTGATAAACGCTAGAGTATCGAAGGTGATCGGAGGGAGAGTGAGGGTAAGGGATTCCCGCGTTGGAGTCATTAATGCGGTGGAGGTTGAAGTGATGGGAAGGTCTAGAGTATCGCAAATAGCGGCAGAGAGGGTTTACGTGGCCGGCGGGATAGTAGAAAAGGTGTATTACAAGGAGAGGTTATTTGTATCGCCGGAAGCCCGGGTGAAGTGGGAAAAGAAGGTGGCTAGCTTGTGATCACCCGAGCTTCTCTACCGCCTCCTTTAGATTCTTGACAGCCTCCTCTAACAGGCTTGATGCCTTCTTCAGGAGTTCCTTGGCTTCATCCAGTCCCTCAACCTTCTTGAGGCCCAAAAGCACACTTAGGGTGTCGTCTATCTCCCCCTTCTCCAGCTTCTTGTAAGCCTCCAACACTATCTTGCCTGCCTCGGTCTCACCCTTAAGGTGCTTCTTTATGGTGGCCTCAGTCCTCCCAATATCCTCAGCTATTTCAGAAAGAGTCATTCCCGCCTGATCCCTCGCGAGGGCGGCGGCTGCGGTGGCTATGCTATCTATCCAAGTCAGTCTGTCCTTAGGATCTCTCAACTGCTCCACAAACTTCGGATCAGTGAGCACTTCGATCAGAGACGAGATAAGCAGGCTGTACTCCAGCTTGTGGATCTCCTCCTTACCCATCGGCTTGAGCGGTATTCCCATCTCAGCCATGGTATCACCTCTAGGCAAAATGTATTCAGAGTAATTTATAAACATTCTACTAAATAAATTCTATTAAAGTAGCTTCTCATAAAATAGCCAGATATGTTTGACGCGGATATTAATCGTCCTTAATTTAGGAAAAAGCTAACTTAGAAAAAATCTTTTATTGTTGTATTGCATTACACGGATGGGGCAATGGCCCGCCTAATGAAAGAGGAGATCGTACTGAGAGGAGGAAAGGCCACAATAATCTGCGTGGACAAGGAGGAGAGTGGGAACTTCAGACTCTTGTACAGGAAAGACCACTGGAGGGAGGATGAGTGGGTGAGGATAGACTCAGAGGGGGGAGACTCTTACCTCCAAGTGAGGAGGAGGTTGGGTAAGCTGAAATGCGAGGACCTCAAGCACTTGCTTGAGCTGATACTCGATAAGGTGGAGGAGCTAGGGGGGGTTGGCAGTGGGGAGTTCGGGGAGAGTGAGGACTAAAAGGAAGGTGGAGGAAGATCTATCTGAGGTCCCTCTATCCAAGCTATTAAGCGAGATCAGGAAGTTCGAGGCCAAGTACGGGAAGAACTTCCAGGAATTCATTTCCTCGTTGAAGGAGGATAGAGCGAGCATGGAGGAACTGGCCGACGGGTTCGTATGGGAGCAGTACGTGAGCGAGGTCCTCAGGAGATCCTCCATGGGAAGGCTAGAACTGAGCGTTGAGGACGCCAAGGAGCTCACCGAGATCTTCACTCCAGCTAGATTGGAGATAATGGGCTACCTAGCCAAGAAGAAGGAGGCCACGGTGTCGGAGATAGCTCGCTCCCTGAGGAGACCTGTTGGTTCCGTGTCCGAGATGTTAAAGATCCTCGAGTCCAAGGGACTGGTGAAGTCGGAGAGGAGGGGAAAGAGGAAGATCTATAGCCTGCTGGTGAGGGAGATCTTACTCAGAATGGGATAGGTGCTATCATGAGGTTCAGGGCAGTTACCCTCCATGTGAGGGACCCGGAGGATTACCTCTCCTATTCGGACCTGCTTAAGAAAGTTTCATCCAAGCTGGAGTCCTTCACGACTAGGGTAGTATCAACTAAACCGGGAGATGAGCTAGACCTCGATCTTAAAGCGGTGTACTCTGGTGAGGGATTAGAGGGTTTCGATAAGGCGTGGGAACTGCTCAAGGGGGGCTATTTCACCTCCGTGTCCCTGGGGAGAGATCCCTACGCGGCTCATCTAGGGTACGCGGCTTCCTTCATAAGGAGGGTGTCCGAGGAGCTCGGTCCGGAGTACGGAACTATGTTCGCGGTTACATCTGATCCACCGCCGGAGGGACCATACTTCCCAGCATCTAGGTCCTCCTCCCTCGGATTGAGCGCCTCCCTCCTCTACCCCTCGGATCTTTACGGGGCCCTCTACGAGGCAGAGGAGCCAGACACGACAATAAGGCACGTGCTTTCCCTCATATTCAGTGAGGCCTACGAGGAATTCGTAGATACCGTGGGGGATGAGGCTCCGGTACTTGGTATGGATTACTCTCTCAGTCCATGGATGGATGAGAGCTCGGCTCATGTCATTAGCCTCATGGCTAGGGCTCCTTTCATGGCCCCAGGAACGGCAAGAGCAATATTGGAACTCAACAGATCCATAGAGGAGGCCTCCAAGGGGTTGAAGCCCTTGGGCTACAACGAGGTAATGCTCCCAATGGCCGAGGACGACCTCCTCAAGCAGATGGCACTTGAGGGATCCCTCACCGCCACCGGCTTGGTCTCCCTCACTCCTTACTGTATAACCGGATTGGACATGGTCATCCTCCCTAGGTCCACGCCCGACAGGGAGATAGCTGCGCTGATAGGTGATGTCCTAGCTTCGAGCTACGTGAAAAACAGGGTTCTCGGGGTCAGGATCATCTTAGTGGATGGGGAATCGGGGGAGGAGGTAGAGCTGGGCAGGTTCGGTAAGGTCCCGGTGATGAGAGTGGGCTAGTCCTCCGGGATGCAGGGAGTGGGATGCCAAGAGGCTTTGGGCTCCCCGTAAGCGCCACCAAATATCCTGTCGTGTATGTCCGTGGCCGCCTTGACCCCATCTCCCACAGCCTTGGCTATCTGCATGGGCTCACCTGTAACATCACCCACCGCGTAGACGGCGAAGCAGTTGGTCCTCTGCCAGTAGTCCACCAGGATGAACCCCTTTTCATCCGTCTTGACGCCAGCCTGCTTGGCGATGTGGCTCTGGGGGATGACTCCCACGAAGATGAAGACGCCATCAACCTCAACCAGTTCCTCCTCACCACTCTCCAAGTCCCTTATCCTAACCCCTCTCACTCTCTCGTCACCGACTATCTCCACGACCACGCTCTTCCACCTGAAATCGACGTTGGGAAGGCCCATCACCTGATTCACCAAAGCCTGCTCGGCCCTCAACTTGTCCCTTCTATGCACCAAAATCACCTTACTGGCTAGCTTAGCTAGGTAAAGCGTGGAAACTGCTGCTGTGTTCCCCCCGCCGACGACCACTATCTTCTTCCCCTTAAAGAGGGGTCCGTCACAGACGGCACAGTAGCTCACTCCCTTACCGTAGAACTCCATCTCCCCCGGAACCCCCAACCTCTTATCCTCGGCACCCGTGGCGATGATCAGGGCCCTAGCTGAGAACTCCTTACCGCTCCTCGTGTACGCTTTCTTCCAATCACCTTTCAGGTCTAGCCTCACCACCTCCTCAGGGAATAGGATCTTAACCCCCGCTTTACTGGTATGCTCGTGGAATATCTTGGAAAGCTCCTCTCCTGTGATGTGGGGGAAGCCCGGGTAATTCTCCACCACGGGATTTATGGACACCTTGCCGCCCGGCGTGTCCTTCTCTATGACTAGGGTTCTGAGTCCATATCTAGCTAGGTATATGCCAGCCGTCAACCCGCCGGGCCCGCCCCCTACGATTATCACATCCCAGTCCCGAGGAAGCTCCTCCTCGCTCTTGACAGGCATGAGAAACGCTCCAAAGCTCATTTTTCTCCCTCCACCTTGGGCCTCATGTCGAACTTTATCAACTTTAGTTTGGTCCCCTTACTCAAGACTTCCTTCCCATAGATGGAGCTGAGCTCCCTCAACAGCTCTTCTAGGTTGGAGAAACCGTCCTCCCTAGCGTGCTCATCAGTTAGCTCCTCTACTTTAATTTCCGAGATCTCCTCGATTATTGCCTCTCCTATTTCCTCCTCACCGGCCTCCACCAAGACCCTATCCCCCGGCCTCAACTTAGTTTCCCGTCTCAATGTGGACCTCTTTTCCCCGCTCAGTATTCTATCCTTGTACTTCCCCCTAAACTTGAGTTTCTTCATGGAGGATCACCCCTTCATCAGCCTAGACACGGTCGGAGGAACTATCCCTCCCCTCATCACCAGCGCCTTCGAGGAGAACCTGCCGACCGGCATCACTGGAGCTTTACCCAACAGCCCACCGAAATCCACCTCATCTCCCTCCTTGGCCCCGGGAACTGGGATCAGCCTCGCACCCAAGGACTTATCCAGCACTATACCTAGGGCCATGACATCCCCTATTATGGCCGCTATCACATGTTCCTCCACATCACCTGGCATCACTATCATGTCCAAACCGGTGCTGCACACCGCCGCCATTGCTTCCAAGGAGCTGAGAGCTAACGCCCCCCTCCTAACCGCTTTAGCCATTCCCAAGTCCTCACTCACCGGTATGAAGGCTCCACTTAACCCCCCGACGGATGAAGTGGCCATCGCACCGCCCTTCTTCACTGCGTCAGTTAGTATGGCAAGCGCTAGCACGCTACCGGGAGCCCCGGGCTCCTCCACTCCCATGGCCCTAAGCACATCCGCTACGCTATCTCCAACCGCTGGCGAGGGAGCTAGAGAGAGATCCACAGATCCGAACCTCACTCCTAACCTCTTAGCGACCTCCCTACCTACGAGCTCACCCAGCCTCGTGATTTTGAACGCGGCTCTCTTCATGGCGTCATGCAGCGTCCTTAGATCCGCATCCTCAAGGGATCTGACCACGTTCTCTATCACGCCCGGTCCGCTGACCGCCACATTGATCACAGGATCCTCCTCTCCCCTCCCATGGTAGGCTCCGGGAACGAATGGGGTGCCCTCGGGCGCATTGGCGAATACCCCTAATCTCGTGCATCCCCTCCCTTCGGTGAGATCCGCGGTCCTCTTCACCACCTCTCCCATCTCGTACACTGCGTCCATGTTTATCCCAGCTAGGGTTGAAGCGGCGTTCACCATGGCGGTGATCCTCTCAGTCGAGGACAGGGCCTCCGGTATAGATTTTACGACCCCTTTATCGCCAAGTGAGTAGCCAGATTCGACGAACGCGGCAAACCCCCCTACGTAGTCCACGGCCAGATCTTCAGCGACCGAATCCAGCGCCTCGGCAATGGAGACTCCCAGCTTGAAGGCTTCCTCCGAGTCTCCTGCTCTAGCATCCAGCAACATGCTGATTGGAGTTACAGCTACCCTCTTCGTGACTATCTGCACCCCTAACTTTGATGACACCTCCTCCACGGCATCCCTCAATTCCCCAGCCCTATCTTTAACTGTCTCACGCACTCCTTCCGCTAAGTTATCGTATTTGAGAGCCCCCATGATGTTGATACCCATGGTCACGGCCCTGATGTCCAAGTGTTGAAATGACAGCATCTCAATTATTTCAGCCAGCTCAGAGGCATCATATTTGGTCATTCCATTCACCCCAGCTAAACCTTCTGCATGTATCTGAATACGTCCTCGTGGAGAACCATCACCCTAACCCCTATCTCCTTTCCTTTCTCCTCCAAACGGTCCCTGAGCTCGAAAATATCGGAGATCGCTTCCGAGATGTCCACCACCATTATCATGGAGAAGAAGCCCCTCAGTACGGTCATGGATATGTCGACGATGTTCGCCTTGGCCTCGGCAAGTACGGACGATATCGCAGCCACGATGCCCGGCTTATCAGCGCCGACGACCGTGACGACTATCATCTCTCCCATGGACACACCGAGGGGGACAGAAGCACCCGCTTATAGGTGTGGCCCTCGGCGAGCATCCCAGTTATATATGCCCACCTCATGAAGGATGGATGGTCCTAATAGGCCCCTCGCTGATAGGAGGAAGGCTCAACTCCCCGCCATCAAAGAGCTACTCCCATAGGGCTATAGCGATTGCTCATCTCTCCGATAAAAGGTCGGTACTTAGAGGCGTGTCCCTAGCTAGGGATGTGCTTGCCACTTTGAGGGCCGCGGAAATGATGGGCGCTTCCCTCCAAGTAAGGGACGGCGAAGGGAGAGCGGATATCGTAGTAGAACCCCCAGACCTTCCCACTAATCCGGAGGATGTGGTCTACTGCGGGGGATCGGGAACGACGTTGAGATTCTATACTGCCATATCGACTTTAACTGAGAAGGGATATACTGTCCTCACAGGAAATGAGGGACTCAGGAAGAGACCTGTGGGCCCTTTGATAGAGGCAATCAACTCCCTAGGTGGATGGGCCGTCAGCGCCGGACTAAACGGTCTGCCGCCCATCATCGTGAGGGGAGGGGGGCTTAAGGGTGGAGAGGCCGTCTTACCGGGCAACGTGAGCTCTCAGTTCTTCTCTGCCCTGCTAATAGCTGGAACCATGTCGGAGGAGGGTATGAGACTCAGGTATGAGGGAGAGCTAGTCTCCAAGCCTTATCTCGAGATGACCGCTTACGTGCTCGGAAGGGCCTGTTCCCGCGTGAGGCTGGGGGATGTCCTCGAGGTCGAACCCATCCGCCCCCAAGGGTTGGACATGTCGATACCGGGGGATTTCGGTCTCGCAGCCCCGTTCATGGTCATGTCATCAGTCACAGGAGGTAAACTAGAGGTTGTTGGGTTAGACAGGAAGGTTCCGCAGGCAGATAAGTTAATTGTGGAAATTCTCAGATCCTTCGGGGTCTCAGTTGAGTGGCGGAACGAGTTGCTGGTCGTCGAGGGGAGGCCCACAAGGCCAGCGATCTTGGATCTAAGGGACGCCCCAGATCTTCTACCCCTCGCCGCGGTGTTAGCCGTCTTCGCCAGAGGTAGGAGCGTGATAAGGGGCGTAGCTCACGCCAGATTGAAGGAAAGCGATAGAGTAAGGAACATGAGGGTAGAGCTAGAGAAAGCGGGAGTTGATGTCAAGGAGCTGGAAGATGGTCTGATCGTTGATGGAACGGGAGGAGTAAGGAGGTGCCCTACACTCGAGTCCCACCGCGACCACAGGATTTTCATGGCCCTAACCGCCTTGGCAGCGGCGTCCAAGGAAGGATGCGAGGTCAGAGGAGAAGAATGGGTGTCGGACTCCTATCCTAATTTCTTAAAGGATGCTCAGAGTCTCGGCTTGGTGATCTCTTGAAGCTCTACCACCTAGGGATCTCCAAGGGTACCCTCCCCCCCAGAGTGCTCTTGGTGGGGTCCCGTAGGAGGGTCTCCCTCATCTCCGAGATTATAAAGGGAAGGTTGATGGAGGAGGGCAGGCAGCTCATAGCGGCAGGTACCTACAATGGAAAGGAGGTCGCGGCTGTCGACACAGGAATGGGCCCATCCTCCGCATCGATAATCGTCAGGGAAGTAATAGAGGCAATGAACCGGGAGGGAATCCTCATAAGGGCCGGAACCTGCGGTAGCCTGCAGCCTCACGTTGAGGTGGGACATCTCGTAGTATCGAAAGCTGTGATAGCGGATGAGCAGGTATCCAAGAGGATAGTTGGAGACTTACCACTTATGTCCCACGAAGACGTTGTAAAGGCTCTAGAGACCGCAGCTGAGGAGCTGGGATATGAGAGAGGCAGGAACCTTCACACGGGGGTAACTCACACTAAGGATGCCCTGTATGAATTTGAGGATCCCGAACTATCTGTAGATCCAGAATCTGGAAGGAAGAGAATTGAGTTCCTGTCCAAGATGGGCGTCTTGGCTACTGAGATGGAGATGTCCGTGATCCTCGCCCTTACCAACTGGTACAATCTAAGGGGAGGGGTATTGAGGGCTGGCGGTCTGTTCCTAGTTGTGTCACCGTTCGTTTCGCGCGGCCTGACCTTCACTCATCCAGATCAAACCGACTTGGTGAAGATAGCCCTTGCGGCTGTTACCTCCCTCTGATCAGGCATATTCCCTCCAAGTGTACCCACATTTGGTACAGGTGTATATCCTCGTGGGCGGTTCGTCAGCAGCTCTGGTCTGGACTATCTCCAAGTAAGCCTTGTCGTTACCGCACTTAGGGCACTTTGCCTCTACTATCGGTGCGGCCAGCTTCTTGCCTCCTTCTGCTATTATCACGCCATCGCTGTCTGAGGCGACCCTAGTTACTATGGCCGTTGACTTCCCAGGATTACCCTTCATCTCGTATCCACAGCTGGGGCAGTAGTAGACGAGCTCCTTGCCCACTTTCTTTGGCCTCATGAGAGTTCCGCACTTGGGACAGAACATTTGGCCTCAGGGCATGATGGAAGTAG
>JAOZFI010000037.1 GCA_027491395.1 Thermoproteota archaeon
AGGAGTCGGACTCGATGACGAGGTCCACCTTCACCCCGTCCTTCCTCATCCTCATCTCTTCTAACCTGAACCCCAGTCCCCTCAAACAGTAGATTAGCTTCCTACGGAAGGTTACGTCCTCATTAACTCTCCTCAGAATTTCAGACTCGGCATCCAGCCCTATTCTAGCCTCTTTTCTGCCTTTCTCGCTCATAGGATCCAGCTAGTTAAGTGCTCGAGTTAAAACAAAACATTTCTCTGTTTCATCGGCCCCCAAGGAGCGTGGGTAGTAATGCTTGCAGAAAACTCAAAATTTAAGCGGTCGACACATTAAGTCTCCTTATCCACGTATCTCCAGCCGATCCCGATCATATTTGGCCCATACGCACAACAGGCCTTTTTCCTCCTTCCTCTCCTTCAGATTTTTTGCCTCTAGAGCATGAGGTGCGTTGCAAGCTCCATCTCATCCCAGCACTCAGGGACCTAGATTGTAGTCCTCGTTCCCGGCTCCCCGCTCTCCCGGGCTGCAATCAGTTAATCAGCTCATCTTTTAAAAATAGAGAAAATGCGCAGCTATACCCATGAACGTGAATCAATAAGGCCCCGAATGTGTTAAGAGTGGCACCCGCTGCGGAAGACGTTGGAATCCCTTAACCTACCCCTCATCTCCTTAATCTTAACGAAGCTTCTCCATCTTCTAACTACTTGCTCAAGGCCCAAACAGCATCATGCTCGTGACAGGAACTGTCACAGCAGATAGCGGTTTTAACGCCCCCTCCCTTGCCTCAGTGGAACCCCAACCTCCCCCAACTCCCGCCCTAGCTGAACTCAGGGTCAGGTGAGAGCCCCTAGAACCAGCGTCATCCGCAAGTAAGCCTCCTCAAACCCGAGATCGAGGGACGACGTGGTGATAGAGGTGGGCTGGGGCGGGAAGGGGGGAGGGGCCATCTCTAGAGCATCTGGGAGGGGGCTCGCAGTCCACGGAGGGAGCCTAGAGGTCGAGAGGAGGGTTCTCTGTGTTCCTCTCTGGATGTTCTCTGCTCATCCGAGATTCTGACTAGGTTGCAAGAGTGAGAAAAGGGAGAGATCTGTGTGGAGAAGTTGTTTCGGTTGATCAAAGGAACCGAGAAGCCTTTGAAGCCTTATCCTTGTCAGTACCATCAAACTTAATGCCTTCATGTGCTTATGCGCATTGTAGAGCTTCTCCTCAACGAGTTATCTGAAAGCGTCAAGGGATTCCTTTCTATCTCGTTAATTTCATAACACCTGTCTAGGAAGCTAAGGTACGCCCATTTCAGGGAGGATCGGAGGACTCACTGTAACGATCGGCTCTGGAGACTGGCATCTGAGCCGTTGACGGATACTTATAAGCGTCGGTTGAGATCCGAACTGGGCCCGGTGGAAGGGTCTGCGAGGAGGCACCATTATGGAGGGATTATTAAGGAAGATCAGAGAAGTCAGGAGGGATATTCTACTCTCCCTATTATTCTTTGATGTCAGGTACGCGTTCGGCTACATGTACTTCCTCCTCTACTTCCCATTAGTGATCTTATACCTTCTCTCCAATAACTGGTCATTGAATAACCTCGCTGCGGTGGTACTCAGCCCTTTGGGGGAGGATCTTGGTACTGGGATAAGCTTGAACTCCTTTAACCAGATAACCTTGCTGATCTTGGTCTCCAAGATCTTGATCCACCTCTTCTTCGCTGTGCCTCTTGGGTTCATCCTTCTCATATACCTGCCCTCTACCTACTTGGTGAGCAGGAGGTGGGAGGGTCTCTATAATACCCTCAGGGAGTCCTTGAAGGGGAGGTCCCCCCCCCCGCCTACTCGATCTCATACATGTTCACGATGATAACCTCGGCTTTGGTAATCTCTCTAGCGGTAATCTCCGGTGTACAACAGGTACTCTCAAGAAACTCGTCTGGGCTTACCTTGGGCGAACTCGTAGATGCCGCGAACCTCCTAATTTCCTTCTACCTAGCCTCACCTCTCCCCTTAATCCTTTCCTTCAGCGTAATGAGGTTTCTCCAAGGAGTACTAGTTCCTGCGTACGGATGGCCACCTCTGGCTCTTGTGCTTAGATCATCACTTCTAACCTCTGAAATGATTGAAGAGCTGAGGTCAATTGGAAATGAGATCTCAGGAGTCCGGACTCCATCGAGGGGTCTCTATAGACTCAGGACTTTGATGAAGCATGTTAACGAGGACCTCACCACAATACTCAGGGGGTTCTCCTTGATCACAATAAATCCGATAGAAGCAAAGTCTCTAGCGAGATCCGACTCTCTCATAGATAAAATCACCATGAACGGGATAGTTATTACGCGACTCCTTGTATCAGAGCTTAGAGATACGCTCATGAGGTGTATGAGAGGAGATCTCGATTTCTGGGAGTTGCTGAACAGCAGGTACGTTGGAATGCTATTGGAGTATTTGAGGGGCAGGTCTGTAGGACTCTCTATGAGAACCCTTTGGGTGAAGACATTCCTGTCTGCATCGGGATTACTAGGAATTTCCGCGGCGAACTTGGTCATACTACTAACCATCATCCTGAAGGGCATTGATGCAGGGCTACTAATATTTGGGCCGGTCTTAGTCATCATACTGTTATATTTCTACCTACAGCAGAGATCTGAGGCTTACAGGAAGGGTATAGGCGTGACGAGCCTAGATTTACTTATTGCAGCGGTATTTTTCCTTATAGCTTATATTACATCGCTCGAAGCCCTTGCTGAGGGAGAGTTAGCACTCTTCGGATTAGTGATTCTATACCCAGTGTGGCTGAAAATATTGGTTTGGTTGACGGATCCAAGGAGAAGTATCCGAACCCTGCATTTGGCTCTGATCTTTGCAGTTTTCTTGGCTTTATTAGGGGCAATGGCTCCTTTTGAGTCTTACCTCTTTCTAATCCCATGGTCCTTGATAGTACTCATTGCAGCCTCTTTAGAGCGAATGAGCGATACTTGAAAGTCAGTAAACTGCCTCCACTGTGATTCGTATTCTTTACTTCCTCTTCCCTCCGATTGGTAAATTGATGGAATGGTTTGAGAAGGATTATTAGTTGCACGCCTGTACACAATGAAGACGGCGCCCACCGTCCGTAGCGCCTTGACCTAGGCTGGATTGAGCCACCTAGCCACGATCATGGGAATCAGATCCAGCTCCGCTGCAACCCTGACCTTCCAGTAGAGGTCATCCGGGTAATTCAACCCGTTCTTGACCTCCACGCCGTAGGCGACACCGTCCTTCTCGGCTACGAAGTCTATGTCGTTTTTAAGCGAGGTCTCCCTACCTCGCCACTCCCTGATCCCACTCCCAAACCTCGCCTCATCCTCGAGGTCAGTAGGTCCCACCTATAACTCATCCAAGAGATCCAGCGAACACCTTTAAGTGCCTCTTGGAATCGGGGCATTTATAGTGGGTTTAGACCCTAACTCCGCAAGGAATTACATAAATTTTATAATTTTCTCCATCTCTATCAACTCGCAGCGATTAATCCAAATTCTTTAAAAATGGACCTAATTCATGATATCCTAAACGGAGTAAAACTTAAAAAGACTGATTTATACAGCTGGTTTATGAGTATCTTTGAGGATGAGGGAAAACACGAGAAGAGAAGGTGGAACAAGTTCGTATCTGAACGGGTACATATTCTTCAAAGAGCTGAGGAGCTCCATAGTGAATCATTAAAATTAAAGAAATTACTAGATGATATAGAAGAGGAAAAAGCTAAAAGTCCTAAAGAAATAATCAAGTCTCTAGGTAAAATCAAAATTCAAGTTATCCAAATAGCCAAGGAATGCACGAAGATAATAGAGGAGACAGTACGCCTCTCTAAAGAATATGAAGACTATATCATAAGAGAGGGGGTAGTGGGAGACCTATCAAAACTAGAAGTAATCAGGAGAGAACTCTCGGGGATTAGTAATGAACTAAAAGAAGCCATAAGAAGGATAGAAGGCAGGGATCTCAGGCATGAGCTGATTAAGTGGATTAAGAAAGTCGTAGGAACTTCCAAAATAGGCGTGTCCATTGTTCTCATCCTATTGGGAGGTAATAATATGGTTAGTATGCTCCCCCTCTTGTTGGAGGGGATAAGTGACGCAATATTATGCTAGAAGCCTTACCCGATAAACCGATCATCGTTCCTTCTTCCCCCTCTTCTTCACCCTCCTCCATATCTCCACCACCGGTCCCTTACCCGTAGGAACGACCCTGACCCTGTACCCCGGTTTGCAGACCTCCATCGCCTCCTTCAGC
>JAOZFI010000046.1 GCA_027491395.1 Thermoproteota archaeon
GGTTATCTGCAAGGACTATGCACCCTCCCTAATCATCTGACATCAAAATAAAAAGATAGCCTTCCTTTTCCTAAAGCAATCGCCGAGACACCTTATTTTTCTTTAAAGGTGGCTTAGATCTGGAAATTTTGTAGGAGAAAAGAGAACTGAAGCTTTTCGCGTAGTCATGTCTTCATGGTAAGTCCTATTGAATAGATTAATTAATAATCAATCGAATCATCAATATAAATAGTTTAAACGATTAAGATTTAAAAATCTAGGGATGTTTCAGAGGCCCGCATTATACTGAAATACGTGCTCTCCAACATTCACAGCTATGATTACAACGTCACCCCTGAGGTTTCCATAACAGTAGCCGAACAGCTTTATAGTTCTCTCGGTATATGAGATTTCAGTTACATTGCAAAGAGATCCATTAACTTTCATAACTGTAATGTTCTGAATTTCGCTATCTGATGTAATTGAAAGGATGAACCATGTTCTGTTTTGTGAAAATTCGGAGTCCTCGACCCTAACCATTATACCGGGTTCCATGATCTTCATCTGGGTGGGTAGGACCTCGAACACTATGGATCCCACCACGATAATCGACGTAAGAGCTATCACGATGAGGGATATGGTCTCCAGCGTTATCTCCAAGGGCTCACCTCCTGTAATACCACCTGACAAGCTCCCTGTAGAAGTCCTCCAACTCCAAGTCCATGTGTGTGAGTAGGAAGTCCAGTCTATCCTCGAACTCGTCCCTTAGATCGCTGACAGGTATGTTGGTCCTCGAGTGCAGTTGCCACAGGAACCTGTCCATATCGAAGTCGGTGGGGTGCTGGTATACACGTATCATATCGCCCGTGCTTATATCCACCATGTAGATCTGATCCAAGACCCTTCTGTCCTCCTTTATGTTAAGGAAGAGGAGTGACCAGAGCTCCCTCATAACCGAGTTTATCAGCTCCTCACTGGCGTTCTCTCCGTAGTACATCCTTAGGAGCATCCTGACCCTCAGCTTGAATTCCTCCACCGTGTTGGCGTGGATTGTGAAGGCCAGCCCGTGTCCTGTCTGGGAAGCGATCACATCTCCCAGCTCCCTTCCCAAGACCTCAGCTAGTATCAGGAGATCGGGGGTGATCCTAAGGGCGAACTTCACTATCTCGTAGAACTCCCCTCCCCTAGCATAATAGGGGACCCAACTGTTGCCTTTGAACCTCAGAGCAAGCTCTTCAATGTCCTCTATTGTTACCAGCTTCTTTCTGGGATCGAACATGGCAAGGGCGGCGTTGAGAAGAGTTGTCTTGCCCGTACCCACCGGTCCTGAGTAAGCGACCTTGCCCTTGTGATCAACCATCATCCATATGGCCACAGCTGCCTCGGGTGATAGGGACCCGAACTTTATCAGGTCATTGAATAAGAACGGTTTAGCTGGGAACTTCCTTATCTGCACAGTGGTTTGCTCGCTCTTAACCCCGCCGAAGCTTGCAGCCACCCTGAATCTTAGGCTCCCGTCCTTGCTCTTGTACATGAAGGAGACGAGGGGAGTGGCCTCGCTTATACCCCTTCCGTAGAGCGAAGCTATCCTGGAGGTGAACCTCCTAAGAGCTATCTCCGTAGGGAACCTGACGTTAGTGTTTATCCATCTGCCCGCGAATCGCCTCATCTTCACTCTGACTGGCTCCGTCCCCTTAACATCGATGTCCGTGATATTCCAGTCGTATATGAGGGGCTGGATCATGCCGAAGCCTATGGTGTCTCTCAGCACATAGTACATCACCACGTCCTTCCTCAGGTTGAACTCCGTCTCTAGCCTGTACTTCCTGACTATGTCCTGTATAACCTCCTCCAGCCTGCCAGCCACGAGCTTGTCGTAGTACTGCTCTTGAAACATCATCACATCAGAGAGGATGAGGTTGATCAGTTTCTTGTCGTTCCTAGTGAGCATCCACTCATTAACCACGTACCTGTAGCTCCCGTCGGACTCCCTCACTAGGACGTTGGTGAAACCCATTCCCTCGGCCCTCATCAGTTCCCTACCTGGAGGAACTTCCTCCCTGGTTACGTAGATCTCCTTACCTATGATCGGTATCTTGAGCTCCTCCTGCTTTTCCTTTCTCTCCTTCTCCTTCTTTCTCTCCAGATCGACTGATTCCAGCCCCTCAATCACGCTGGCCATATTCAGATTCAGGGAAATCCCCCTAAGGGGAAACCTCAACTTCCCGATTCCTAACATGAGTACACCCCCTCACGGTAAACCGGGAGGTCCCTCCATGAACTCTGACGAGAAGACCCTTCCGAGATCGGTAACTATCGCCACAGCCGTTACCCTGTTCCTCACATTCTCGAATGAGAACTTGGAGTAGATAGCCGAACCCAGACCCTCAGGCAGTCCCCCCAGCGATAGTTTTCTCACCTGAGATGGAGTTAGGTAGATCGGCGCAGCGAATATCTCATCGAACCACGCTTCGTCGGCCATGCTTGTACTCTGAGGAAGATTTATCTGGTTCAGATTGGGCTGAAAACCACTATCTATCTCAGATTCAAAGTCCACAATCCGCCCATTGATGAGGAAGTAGAACTCACTGATCCAGTTGGTGCCATTCCAGTATCTCCTCGTGGTCACGCAGTAATGATTCCACTCATCCGGAGCCGCCACTCTTTCATCGGGTTGATCCAGTTCTATACCGTTGGTTATCCTAGCTATGATTCTGGGACTACCCGAGTGCGGATCCACCCAGAACTCAAAATCCTGAAGCTTAAGCAGGAGCCAAGGAGATCCCGATCCCCTAGGATTCGTGACCTTGATCCAAGAGCAACCAGTGTAATTGTAGTTGGAGGGGAGCTGAAAGTGACCCACCCCCCAGTTGTCGTAGCTCAGGTCCACGTGCAGAGAGAAACCTCTCAATCCCGCTTCTAGCCCAGCTGCAATGGGATTGTTCCCCCACCTGAGATCTCCCACACTCCTATCATCGTACACGGTGACGAACCCGGTGCAGTCGGGTTGATCGCACTTCAGTTGGGGCTTCACGTACTCCAAGAGACTCACCTTCACGGATTCCCCTTCCCCGAGCGGAACCCCTCGGCCGTTCCATGTGCCAGCGGGAAGGTTGGTGTCGTTTACTGAGAGTTCCTTGAAGAATGTAGGCGTCCTAGATCCATTGATGTGGACGTAGAGATACCTCAACACAGTAAACCTGCCCCTATTCACCACTAGGAGGCTGTACCTGTCAAGCCACCTGATAAGAACGTTCTCTTTAGATCTCTCCCTCTCCATCTCCAGCTTCTTCCTCATCTTCGCTACTGACTGGTTCGCGGAAGTCTGCGCGCTGAGGAAGAAGGAGAAGGCTATTACCGTCAAAAAAACAAAGAAGATGAGGCCGATGGCGCTGTCCACCTAGGTTCCCCTAGCCCTTCCAGACGTAGCTCCCAGAGAAGGGAACTTGGTAGCTTTCAATCCCGCCGCGCCCCTTGAAGAACACGTTGAGGGTGAAAGAACTCAGCTCGCGGCTCAGATGGATGGTGAACGTCCCGTCGGGACTTACTATCACAGCGTCGCCAGTCTCGGCCACGACCACCTGCACGAACTCCCACTCGTTCTGGGGCCTGAACTCAGTTCCATCGTCCCACACAAGCCTGCCGGTCACGGTAGTCCCCGATACTTGCACATCATCGAACCTCAGCGTTCCCACCCTAGCATTGACCCTCACGGTGTAGCCGTCAGTCCTTACTAATTCAACGGTGACGTTGTTGCCTATGAGGGACATGGCCTCGCCTGGATGTTCGAGCAGATCATACAGCGGGAAGAACTGCAGACCCTTGCCTCCGCTGGTGTCCACATAGGTCTTGTTCTCCACTTCATTGTACACCATCTGCAGGCCGGTCACGTAAGTAGAGCCGTTCCAGAACTTGGCGTACTTGGAGACGATTATGTAGGTCCCACTAAGGTTGCCCGGAAGCTCTACGCTGAGCCACCCGCCAAGAATCACTCTGGTGTTGTAGTTTACCCCGGCGGTGATCTCAGTAGTAGCGTTCGGGTTCCTCACGAGGCGCAGGGTCACCTCAGAGGTGAGGTTGTCAGAGGTCAGGGTTATGGTCAAGTTAGACGAAAAGTATCCCTCTTTGGATGCGGTGATCAGCCAGGTACCCTCATCAGAGGAGAAGTAAGCCGTACCATTCGCGTCGGTGTAGGAGAAGGCGCTCATCCCGTCGGATTCCCTCGTCGTGACAACGTAGGCTTGATCTATGGGCCCGGAGGTCTCATTGTCCACCACATGTACCGTGAGCATTCCTTCGGCCCTCTGAAGTTTCATCTCGTATATCCCAGAGTGGTCAATAAGAACGGTCTCGTTCCTCGGCAGATAGCCCTCCTTGTATGTGTAAACCCAGTAGAGCCCGGGATCTATGGGATGATCGGGCTGCCACATACCCGTTCCGTCAGTGGTGCCCTCAAGCCTGACGTCTGGGGAGCCTATCACTACAGTTGCATTAGGAATGACCTCGCTAGTTTCGTTGTCGAGGACCTTTATCACTGGCGTTACCTTGTGGTCAGGCTCGGTGAACAGCACTATGGCATCCGAGTAGAGCAGATTGTTGTAGGCGAGGAGCGCTATACCGCTGAAGTCCCTGCCATTCAAGTCTATGGTATCCTCGAAGACATAGACTTTGTGGTAGGTGTGATGGCATCCGCATCCCCAGCCGTGTCCGTTCTCCACCAAGTGGCCCGGTAGCTCGTATTCGTCGGAGACGGTGAATTTGAAGAGGGAGCCAGCGTAGGAGTGCCATATCATCTCGTCCATGTCTCTTTCCTTCTCGAACGAGGAGATCACTAACAGTTTCGCCTTGGTGAAGTTGTTCTCCCACACGATGTTCGGATCCACCCAGAGCTTCACATGGTACCTCTTCGGTCCGACCGTCTCGATGGTGTAGTTGAGGATAGTGGGCCTCAGGACGGGACCGTAGACGATCTTCCTCTCCATACCTTCGGTGGTATTGAGGGATGCAATGAACACCGGGAGGTCCTCGTTGTGGAAGAGCACCTCATCGACGCTAGCAGAGGCAGTGGCCCCGACACTCTTGTGGTAGAAGGTCAGGTGATCGGTCACACTCTCCGAATCTATCTCCCTGACGGGAGCGTCATCCAAGCTTGGATAGACGAAGGAATCCTTGTACACCAGATCGTTGGAAAAGAGGAACCAGCGGAAGTAGTGATGCCACCACCTCCATCCCCAGGTGGTGATGTTGGAGTAGAAGTACCTGAACATGTGCCCCTCGTCAGTATCCCAGGATCTCTTCCTCTCGTATGCTACGCTTCCATATCTATAGACGGGGCAAGGGGTGAGCATCATAGATATCCTTGTGGTTGTTGGGTTGCAGTGACAGTATTCCATGGCCTCCTCATGAGTCAGGAATCTGTTGGATGTCACGTTGAAGTAGAAGAATGCGAAGCTGTAGGTTATCCCGTTAACATTAAGGTGCGGGAAGAAACCAGACACCACATCTCTAGAAAAACAGCCTCCGCATTCCCCGCAGTGTCCGAAGAGATGGAACCTCTCCGTGCGGAGAAGTTCCCACCTGCCGTAGTTGTTGAACCACACCGACACATTGGCATACCTGCCCTCACAGCAGCCTCCCTCTCCTACCTCAGCAGTTATCTTGAATGGCCCGCAGACATTTCCGAAGCACTGGCTCACGTTGAAGGTGGCGAATGTAGGAGCGGCCTTCAGCAGGGAGTGCCCTATTGCAAATGCCCTGAATGGTTCGCGATTTAGGACGTGGTCCTCCCATCCGGGGCGGAACAGGAACTCGTACTTGTCATAGAGGTGCCTGATGTAGTTGGAATCTAGCGCTCCAATGAACGCCTCCGCTGTGACGGGTATGTCCATGTCCCTAGCGTCCCATCCACAGCAACTGGCCCTCAATTCAGACTCAACGTCGAACCTGAGATCGTGGAGGGATATGTACAGATCCACATCCAAGTTCTTGCTGCAGTGACATGCAGGGGAAGCTGGACAGCCTATGTCACCCTCGTGGACCTCGTAGGTGAAGGTGCTCCAGAATGGGTGCAATGGATTGCTGTATGCTGGGAAAACCGGGACTATGAGGATCAATAATGTTATAATAAGGATAATCCTTTTCCAAAATCTTCCATCCAAATTCCTCCTCAGGGCTTTCATTTCCATCTCCGCGCTCGTGTGCTCAGTAACTCTTATTAACCTTCTCATCCATTATTTGGCTCCAAAATCACGGGAGATGGCTTCATTATGAAAAAAATGTCGCTC
>JAOZFI010000062.1 GCA_027491395.1 Thermoproteota archaeon
TAGCCACCAAATACTCCGGACCACATCTCGTTGAACTCGGCCTCGTAAGCCCCAGCGATGTCCTCCCCAATCACTACTAGGAGGTTCTCGTCGTTCCTAGTATCAGCCTGCTTTGTGTAGTTGTAGCTGCCCGTCAGAACGACCCTACCGTCGATGACCATGAACTTGTTGTGCATGTAGGCCGGATTTCCATCGAGTCTCACCTCTATCCCAGCTCCCCTCAGCCTGTTGTACTCAGACCACCTGTTTATCTGGTTCCTCTCCATTATGACCCTGACCTTGACCCCCCTCTCGTGGGCCCTTACTAGGGCATCACCTATGGAGTCCAAGGTGAAGGAGTAGATCGCTAGGTCCACGCTCTCGTTTGCCCTTGAGATCCAGTCGATCACCACACTAGAGCAGTGATCCTCGGGGCAGAAGAACGGCCCGATGATTCTATCCACACCGGAGGAGATCGGACTGTAGCCAGATTCACCCGTCCTGAGAGAGTATCCCAGCACCACGCCCGCTGCCAACATGATGAGGGGGAGGACCCACCCCCTGCTCTTGTTCATGGGATCACCGTCCAGATGGACCTGACCCCTTTAAGAGGACTTCTACATGGATGCCCCCAGATACTCTCCCATCGATTCCCAAGGAACATTCAAACCGTGAAGGTGGTCGACACAATTCTCTCACGAGGGCCGCCAACTGGGATTCACTCATATACATGCCTTGGGTGAGCGATATCCCGATGGCACCGTCCCAGCTCCATTGAGCATCATGCCCCTAGATCCAAGTTCGATTCCTCGTCAACTCCTCGACCGTGCGAGCCGTTGGGAGCTGATCCCCAAGTGACTTAGCTAGAGATCGCAGTGCGAGGGCCTGTTGAAATGCCCGGACCTTATACTGGAGCGTGGATCTACGGGAACCCCCTACAGATCGGAAGTTGACAAGACTTCGATGCTCCCTTTAACCCTCTTCGCGAGTTTCACATCGTCTGTTACCATTGCAAGGCCATTCTCTATGGCGTAGGTGAGGTAAGATGAGTCGTAGACTGTCAAGTCGTATCTAATGGCATTCTCCAATACTCTCCTCTCTAGGCCAGCAATGGTCCTGACCTCGATCGCCTCGAATATCCCGAGCAGTATATCCACGTATTCGGCCACAAGATCCCTGCTCATTCTTTTAAGGAGGGAGTGCTCCTTCCATAGAGCATTTAGGGATTCATAGAGGGCCAAATCTAGGGTACAGCCCTCGCTCAGTACTCTCAGATCCCCCTTCCTGATCAGATTGATGATGGCGGACGCATCGAACAGGAACCTCAAGCTACCTCTCCCTGTCCTCACGTATCAACTCGGCTACCTCCTCATCGCTTATTTCTGGAAGCCTCTTCCTCAGCTTCTCAGCTCTCTTCTCCAGCTCCTCAAGGATCCTCTTCCTGACCTCCTCTTCCAGCGCCCTCCTCATCACGGGGCTAGGTTTGATCCCCAGCTTATCCATGAGCTCCTTGAGCCTGCGGGGGATCTTAGTGGCCACCACCACGTAATCTACCATCTCCCCTCCCGCTTACAAGACCTTATGGTTTACCTACTTAATGTTTACCACTAGGTTTACCAAGCTGTTAGATGCTGGAATAGATGATAGCCAAAGTCAGCGGGTCACATAGCGATCAAAAATACGTCAAAATCCGATTTCGATGAAATAAATAGGATGGGAGAGAGGGCATCATCGGGCTAAGCGCGCGGAAGGAACCGGCCAGATCGATTGGTATAGATGCAGTTAGCTTGCTGACTCGTACACTATCTTTGAGAGCCTCTTAGCTAGGGCGACTATCGTCAGGACTGGCGGTTCTCTAGGTGCTCTCGGGAGGGCGCTCGCGTCTCCCACGTATAATCCACTTATCTCGGTCTCGTGCTCCCTGTTTATCACCTTGCCCATTGCGGCCGTGCCACCCACGTGCGCCCCTCTCACGCCAGTAGTGTATATCGAGGAGCTCTCAACTCCCACCTCCAGCAGGATCTCCTTGGATATCCTCACTCCCTCATCCAGCTTCTCCCTGTCATTAGGGGTCACGGGCTTCACGACCCCCTCCTCCCTGACAATGCCCGAGGCATCGCGCGCGCCTCTCCTGAAGGCCATGAGCTTCTTCCTGAGGGGCAGGTACAGGAGCATGTGGATTTGAGTATCAAGGATGGGGGAAAGAATGTACCCCTCTCGCCTGATCACTGTGGCCATGCTCATCTCCTCTCTCCATCTAGCTCCCCTCATCATTCCATAGGTGTTCACGAACAGGTCGGCGAACAACCCATCTCCGGCCTCTATACCTGATCTGAGGAGTATCTTGGGGGTTTCCAATCCTCCCGCTGCGAGCACCACCAGATCAGCACTCTCCTCACGCAGTCCAGATCGATCCATTACAACGACCCCTTTAGCCCCCCATTCCTAACGAGGACCTCCCTAACCTCGCTCTCCATCAATATTCGGGCTCCAAGCTTCCTGGCCTCGGCTAGATAGTTCTGTGCTGTCCACTTTGCACCGTAGGCGCATCCAGTGACGCACATGCCGCAGCCTTCACACCTCCCGAAGTCGACGAACTTGGGCATGGGCTCCACCTCGAACCCCAATCTACTGGCTGCCTCTTCCAATAGAATGGTCCTCTCCCCCATCATTTCCCGAGGCATGGGAGTTATCCCCAGCTCAAGCTCCGCCCCACTGAACTCATCCTCCAGATCCACACCAATTGCCCTGAACTCCTCCAGCGCCCTTGGACCGTTAGCGAGCGTGACCATCGTGGAGCCACCCGCCATGAGAGCCCTCAGGAGTTCCACATTCCCCTCTGAAACCTCCCCTGGGGTTAACCTCCACTTGGATCTCGGATAGAACTTCAGGGCCTCCATCTCGGTTCCAAGCCTGTGATGTCTCCCCCTCTCCAACACGGTCACATTTAACCCTCTCCTAGCAAGTTCGACGGCCACCGTGGATCCGCCGGCTCCGGATCCGACCATAATTACATCAGACAAATGAGTTTCCTCGTCATCACCTCACACCGAGACTAATAAATGTATATGTATACATTCATTCTAATTTACTTGGTCCGAGGAGGGGGAGCCCCCACGAAGCCTAAGGGTTCTCGAACATCCCACTCAAAGACTCGATCTGCTGACGTAAAGGCTCTAATCCTCTCCTGAGATTGTCCCTGTAGTGGATGAGTCCCAACCACTCCTCTCTTTCCTCCTCGCTCACCCCCGACCTGTCCTCGAGGAACTCCCGGCTACTCTTCCTATACTTACTCTCCAGCTCGCTGATCCTCTTCTCAACGTCCTTGAGTTGGGCTTCCAGATCCTCGAGCATGGCCTTAACCGACTCGTAGTCCTTCTTGAGTTCTTCTCTGAAGCTCATGGGCGAACCTAGTGATACTTGCTTAATTCGTTTTTCATCTCATGCGACGCCTTCGATCACTTCAGCACCTCATTGGGGGTATATATTGCCGCGCGTTGCCTTGAACCCTCCACTGCATCCTGAACGGCTTCCACTTTGTAACTGATCTTATCCGATGCCAAAGAGTCTCCACCTTCCCGTTGGTGTTAACTCCCCTTCTTCCAAGCTCCTCCGCGTACTCGCTCCTCAGCACGCATGTTCGCGCTAGAATCTGTCCAGCTGACCGGTGAGTCAATACAATATATTACAGTTTCGATATATTACGTGATGGTACCTTGGTTGTGAGCTTCAGGATAAACAGGGAGCTCAAAGGGGAGAAGGATCGACTCAAACACATAAACCGGAGCGAGGCAGTCAGTAGGCCATAGCGGAGATCATAGGGGGAGAGGAGAAGTTGGAGGAAGTTGCCTCGATACTGGAGGACTTTCATAACATCCTGTTCGAACTCTCTGGAGAGCTAACAAGCAAGACACCGTTGAACTGGCCGTGAGGAAGGGATAACTGTTTATGACGAGCCTCATACGAGGTCCTAGCTGAGATGCTGGGAGCCTAGGGTATACAGCCGACGAAGAGTTCTTGAAAAAGGTAAGCGATCGGCGAAGCACACAAAAGCGGCGAAGCACACAAAAGATGTGACGAGTAACCTACGAGCTGATGACATTCTTGCGGGCAATTTTTGCAAAAAGTTGATCGATCGATACGGATGCAACCATCGAACTTTTAGGGCACAAACCAGCTGCTAATTGATGCATCGGCGTTCATATCCTCAAGGTTAGGCGCCATTTAGGTGGTGGTTGTAGGTCACGCGGTGCTTAATCCTTCGCCTCTCCGGAGTATCTGCCAGTGCTCGGAAGATGTACGAGCTGATCTTCAAGGAGGGACCAAGCACAAATTCCCTTCCCTGTACACGGCCACCCTGTCCTTTACCCAACCCCCTAAGAGCCCCCTGACAGTGATCAGTCCATTTCCGGCCACCCCTGTCATCCCTCCTTGAATTGAGAAGGCGAGTCTGCTCCCGTCGGGGCTCCACTGCAGATTATAAGGTCTTCCATCCAGCTGGAAGATCTGACCATCCATGTAGATTGACCAGCTGCCGTTGACCTGAATGGCAGCAGCGACCCCTTTATCACAGTTCACCTCGATCACGCTCCCATTCACCAATTTCCTCAAGGAACCGTCGTAGATGTAGAGACCCCCCTCCCCTCCGAGGTACAGCTTCCCCTTCCTCCAGCAACCCACGGATGCTGCCACTGGGATCTCCTTCTCCCTTCCTTGGGTGTCGATCACGACAACCCTCTCACCAGAGGAGATCGCAGCTTCACTCTCCACATCCAAGACCTTACCACTGATAGGTCTCTTCAGGACGGGGCCGCCCATACCGATAAGCTCGATCCACGACGAGCTGCCGTTTTCCAAGGCTACAAGCACTAATCTATCGAGCCAGCCCAAGTAGGTGGCGTAACCTGAGAACTCCACTTTCCAAGGGAGCTGGAGGGTGGCCACCTCCCCCTTGGGCGTGACTACCCTAGTCACGACCGCCAGTCTTCCGTCCTCGCTCCAGCTGATGAACTGAACCTCTCCTCTGAACTTCATCTTGCCTAGGACAGAGCCGTCCTCTTCCACGATCACCAAGGCTCCTGAATCCGTACCTATCGCTATCCTATTCCTCCACCAGAGGGAGCGGGCGGCCCTTCCAGGCAGCTCCATTTTCCAGACAATAAAGCCGTCCGATCGTAGGGCGTAGGTGTCCACGCCCGGGGAATCAGTGTTAACTACTAGGAGGGGACCTGTAGCGAAGAGCACGGGCTTCCCCTCAAGCTTGAAACACTTTTCCGCTTTGACGGGATTAGGTATGGGCCCTATTTCTGGCCCAAGCCTGGAGATGATCCCATAGGCGATCAAGGACAGGAAAATGACGATCAGGAGCTTGGTCCTTGTTGACATCACAGCACACCCCTAGGGGGCCTTGGACCCCTTCCCCTTCTGCCCCTAAAAGGTCTAGCCGAGTGTATCTTGGTGAGGACCGCCTGATAAACGTGAGGCGCCTCCCACTCGTACATCAAGCAGTTGCCGTGCTCCCATACCCAGTACTCAGCATCTAGGTAGTAGGATCCAGTGGGCAGGAATGGAAGATCACCGTACTTCTTGAACGGCCGTCCTTCTGAATCTATGGAGGTGCTTAAGCCGCAACCATCGTCTGGGCACGCGCAACCGCAGACCACTACTAGTCCGGGCAACCAGCTCCCGTACTCCCAGCACTCCTTAGGGAGCTCGATCGGGAGCTTCACCCATCCCTCTATATGTATATCACAGTTCTCTTCATCGCTCAACCATCTTCTGCAGCCGCTGTCTTTATCGAAGTCGCTGCACAGGTGGGCGAAGTACTTCACTCCTTCCCCATACCAGAAGACCCCTCCCCTCCCGCTAATCCTCAAACTCTCGCAGTCCATCACAAGCATACCCTCCTCTCAGATTTAAGTTGTCTGTAGGCAGTTGGGTGGTAAGTTCAATGATAGACGTAGAGGAAAAGGTCTAGCTGGGATGGATGAAATACAGCAGCCCCTCCGATATATGGCCAAAATTCCCAATTGAATAGTCAGGAAAGCAGAGAGATAAGGAACGAAGGGGGAGCGAGGTGGACCACATCCAGTTTTGTCAGCCCAGCCTATTAGAGCAACGGTTTCTACAATGCAAAATCACTCTACATGTAGCATCATTATGATAGGCATCCGGGCTGACACGAAAACACTCCTGAACAGGAGATCTGACCAATCTATTTGCTTTCGCCGCTCTCGATACCTAAGGGATGGGAAGTCAGCCCATCGGTTTTAAAAATTCACCTAGAGGTCATAGATGATACAAAGGTCTCTTCTCCTGCCCTTAGGAGGACTCGATTCTAGTCAAGTCCTCGAGAGAGTCAAGCAAAGATCTAAGCGGGCTTAAGTACCGGTAGGGATAATTCTTACTAACACTATGTGGTTCGCATGGACGCACGCTATCCATGGATCATTGAGACGATCCGAGCTCTCGTTGAGGGATCTTGCCGAGTAATTAGGTGGATCACGTACTAAAGAAGGATCAACAGTTCCGAGGCAAGTAGCATGGAATGGACGATTATTAATTAAGACTACTCAAGAGGAATCTCTCGCATAGTGTTCATTCAATAAGCTTTTCAGGTTCCTTAGATGCTTTCTCCAGCTCTATAATCTTCAGTAGCTCCTTTGCATCTATCCAAAATCCTTCCTCTTTTGCTTCATTTATTGCCTCCAACTCACTTGGTTTCAGGTTCAACTTCCTGCATACTCTCAGGTTTAGGCATATCTCTCATCTCACATCCATCATGTACCCTAAGACCCAACTGTAATGTTACCATAGGAAAGGGAAAGAGATATTCAATATATTCGACCCCCTGCTGGCTAGATCTAGGAGTCTCGCGCGCGATCTCGAGCGAGCGTAGCAGGTATTCTAATGGATCTAACCACAGATAGCCGTGGGCTAGAAAGGAGGCCTCAGTATTATCCTACTAATAATTTTTTAATATATTCAATCAATAACCCTTTTAAAGATAGAATAGATTACGGGCATGGTATATTATGCCTAAAATGAGGTTCAAAGTGAACTCGTATGGACATATAATTATCCCTGACGAGATCAGGGAGAAATACGGTATTAAAAAAGATGATTATGTCTCGGTGGAGCTCAGGGGGGAGGGGATACTGATTCTCAATCATGGGAGCATAGAGACGGCGCTGGAGTGGTTGAGACAACTCAGGAGGGAGAAACAATTTTCACGCTGGGGGAGGGAAGTAAATGATCCGATAGATGACGTAGAAAGGGTGCTTGAAGAAATCTTCAACTCTAAGAGATGGTACTACTCGTGGGACATTATCGATTGAGGTGGTCCGATGGACATCTTTGTTGATTCCAACCTATTGGTTTACCTGAACGTGTGCTTATTTGATAGGGCTAAGATCTTGGAGGAATTCTGGGCACGCTTAATTAGGGATCACAACCTATACATAAGCCAGTTTGTGCTGGAAGAACTCAACTACACGTCAGTCATTTACAGGGGAGGGCTAGTTAGGATATACGAGTTCGTCGATAGGATAGTCCTTCCATTCGTCGAGATGCTGCCCCTAGACCACGACGTGAATGCACTAGCCTTCCACTATGCACGCAAATACGGTTTAAACCTCTCAGATGCGCTTCACGTCGCTACTATAAAGCTATACGAACTGGATGCGATAGCCAGCGATGATGAAGACTTCGATAGGGCGGGGATAAGGAGGATCTGGCTAGACGATCTCGGTGCTCGCGCGCGAGGTGAAACCGAAGTCTGAAGGTCTCTCCAGCAGGCCGTAGCTCACCTGAAATAGATCATCCAGGGGAGTTCCCTTAACGCGGGAGGCAACGTATATCTTCAGCCTCATCTCTTTGAGGACCTGCAGCTCTGCCCCTCGATCCCCTCATCCCTTGAGTCAATCCCCAGCTATCACAGGGGCAGTCCCAGAGACCTTCTTAACGTACTCGTAGCCGCCGCGCGCGGGAATAGCCCTCGACTATGGGGGCGTGACTCTCGAATCCCCGGAGAAGCCTCACTTTCTCCTTTTGGGTGATGTTCTCCAGTCTTACGCACCTCCCTTCGTAGTAGGCGAGGTATATGAGGGAACTCGCTGGGTGGGGCGGCCTGATGTGATAGTTAGCTCCCATGCCTATCTCCCTGATTTTATTGATTACCTCGGGATGGGTCTCCAGCAGGACCCTGAGTGCTGGTCCGGTGAAGTAGAAGTCAGCCCTGATCCCGCTAGCCTCGTATATGCCGAGGAGTCTGCTGAGAGTCTCAGCGCACAGATCCGGGTCATATTAGTCATTCACATTTACGGCTAAGTAGACGTAATAACGGGGCCCATCCGGATCTACCTGCCTCCACAGGCCTCCCTTGCCGCGCTCGTACCTCTGCCTAGCCTTCTCCCACTTAAGGTAAAGCTCGGTCATTTCATCGAAGGTCATCCACACCACTTTCCCCTGCTTGGCCAGGGGATCTACCACTTCACTAAACCACCTCTCATAAGCTTGGAGAACTCTCCTCAGCTCCTCGCCGGTTCCAGTCTGGTAGAGGTGGGAGCTGGCCCACCACACGTTTATGTGATCAGCATCCATGTCTAGGAGGGCCCTCTTGAGGCTCTCGGTGGCGGCGTCGAAGCACCTTGGGTTGGTCCTGCAGTCCACCTCGAACTCACTGCTCGAGTACCATCCCGGTAGGTAGACTATCGAGCCTGAGGGATCGTGCTTCAGCCACTCCCCGCTAGTAAGGTCGAGCATCGATACTGGGGGGAGTATCCAGGGGTGCAGCCACTGGGGCGGCTGGTGCGTTGCCCTGTAGTACGGCTTCTCCACTGAGGTCATGCTGGTGAATCCCAGGCAACCATCGCACACTCCCAGCAGGTTCACGTTCTCCAAGTCGAATCCCGCTCCCAAGTTCGTGGGCTCCTCCCCTATCGCCTTTGCAACGGCCTCCTTCACTTCCCTATTGTATTGAAGTCTGGCCTCATCGGTGTTAAGCCCCAGCTCCTCCATGTGATGACCCAGATGACTCTGTACCCCTATCCCATGCCCTCTCCTCTTCAGCTCCCTTAGGATGTATCTTCCGAACTTCACATCGCCCCAAGCGAAGTTCTTCTCGGGCTGGATGGAGAGCTTGGCCCCGTGCTCCTCGAACTTCTTAGCGAGGGCGTCGAGCGAATCCGCGTACATGTTGAAGACCTCCTGGTCCTGATCATAGTAGAGTCTCCTTACACCATCCGCCTTGACCTTAACTATCTCCTCGATGTGTAGCTGGAAGCCCACGAGCAGGGCCTCCCTCCTGCAGTCAAAGGGACACGACTCCCAGGATTCAGAGGCGTCACACACCCCGTTACCACACGTATCCGGGATCTCGACAGTATCCAGCAGCGAGCCGCTCCCGATCCGGCGCCCTCCAGAGGAGAAGAAGGAGAGCGCCTCCTCGAAGTACTCCTCAAGGGGCATCTCGTGCCCCGTATCGTGCCAGAAAATCTTTCTCTCCCTAGCCGAGGTGGCGGCCTCGTATGCGAACTCGCAGGCCTCTGGGGTGAGCAGATCATCGCGCTTCCCGCAGTGGAAATGCACTTCTCCTGTGTACTTGGGTAGGTAATAGAGGGGATCTATCTGCCTGAGCACCCTCTCGTCTTGGGGCAGGGAAGCCCTTCCAACCCTCCCGTGCTTCTTCACATAACTCAGGTTGGCAGCTGCCAACAGGAGTTCAGCCTTGTCCACGGCAGCCCCCTTTCCCAAGGCTACTCCCGAGACTATGCTGCCTAGACTCCTTCCCACCAAGTAAACCTCTTCCGCACCCTCCTGCCTCAAGAATTGGGAGATGAGCACGATCTCATCAGATCCTTTCTTTATGACTAGAGCAATTTTTCTAGGATCTTTCAGGGAACCTCTCTCACCGTGCATCGGAAGGTCGAAGGCGAACGTGCAGAAACCCTCTCTCTCGAAGGCCTCCATGTCCTCAGACCATCTCTCCTTACTACCGCCCAATCCGTGGACGAAGATTATGCACCTCCCGTTCCAGCCGGAGGGCCTGTGGTAGATGTGAGGGATCTTCGATATGATATCCGTCGCTCCTCGACTCCGGGTCTGCGTTCCGGAAGTGGTCGCAGTCGATCTGGATGTAGGGTTGGTCACAGCTGAACTAGTACTGATGCGTTCTTGATGGCGGTATTCGGTGATAATTAAGAAAACCAGCCCAACGGCAAGGAGGATCATGAGGAGAAGCGCTAACCTACTCAATGTCCCACTTCCCCACCAGCGCCTAGGGTCGCCGGACTTACCCTCGAATTAATGATTGGACCAACATAAATATATAGCTCAATAGTTCATATGCACGCTTTATCCATTCCACTAAAGCGAGTAAGTGTATATTTCTGATGGTTTCCAACGGGAAGATAATGCGATCTTCGACGTTACTTAGAGAGTTGAGCGAACAAGGATCCGCCCGCGATCCTCCATTCAACGAACGCTCGTGACGCTGGAGCGCTAGAGTACCGAAGCATACGACGGGACTATCAATCAGAGTTCGAGGTGAAGGGGTTCACCAATATTCATATTCACTACCTGCTGCCTCAGAGGGACCTATCCACCTGCCGACTGGGTTGGCAACCTCTACGCCGTACCTTTCCCCTATGACCCTGAAGAGGGGATCCGATGAGTACGCTATGTCCACGAACCCCCTGACCGGTAAGAAGCAGAGGAAATCCCACACGTGGATGCGGGTTTCAGAACTCTCCTTTAGGGCTTCTCTGATCACATCAGCGGTTATGGGTACCTTCACAATGGATTCATCCTCCATTATTCGCTCTACGATGGCTAAAGCCTCGTGTAATGGTACTCTGAGCCCCCGAAAAGCCATAACGTGGAATATCTCAATCAGCTGATGGTGAGAGATGTAAATGTGGAGGGACGGAAATACATCCCTGAAGAACTCCACCACCCTCTCGTGGATCTCCAAGGCTAGGTTAAACTCCTCCTCTGATTTGAATCTGCGTCTTACAGGTCTCTTCTTGGCGAAACTCCAGAGTTCGGTGTCAACGAAGGCTCTCAATTCAATCACCGAGATCCTCGTACCCGTACTCCGTCAGATCATCGGGACCCGCGCCTTCCACGGGTCTCAGGATTAGATCCACTAGTTCTTTCCTCTTCCTACCGCCATCCATATACTCCGCAGGGTATCCCAGGCCGGGACCTAGTCATTAATGGTAACTCCGGTTGCCTCCCGGTCATCATCAACCACGATCGTGCCGGGGAGCACACTCCTTGTCTTAGTCCATGTCCACGGTAGCTTGGTGGGATGATAAAATGCAGGTCCTTGACGATAGAACTCTGATTGATTGGCTGTGAGATTAGTGAGAGGAGGGCTTTGAGCACCTCCGAACTCCACATCCCAACGCTCTCAATAAACCTCCCTTACCGGCAACCTCAACCACAACGATAGATGTAGGGTCCTGACAAGACTCGCTAGCTCGCAGAACGTCGTTAGATGAACAAGTTTAGGAAGCAGGAGGAGGACACGATTCACCAACCTCACATTGCCGACAGTATCTATATGTACACCCTACTATCTACTATCTCTCTGGCTCATTCCAAGGAATCTCGAGAGGTCCCGAAGAGGTCACGAACATATTCCTTCCCAGTAGTGGGAGGGAGGAAGAAAATCGAGTTTAACCGAAGCTGCTAGAGTCGTAGCACTCACCACGACATCCTTCCTGATCTCCTTCATTCGCTACTTCGATCGGTTGCCCGATCTCCTGTACTTCACCAGTAGCAGCACCCCTAGCAGCAGTATCAGAACCCCCGATAGCGCGAGCCCCCACAGGTAGGTCCTATCCATCACTTCTCCTCTGCCCACCCCTCCCTCCTGAGTAGTGATCCTAGAGTTGACAGTTGGGCTTATCCCCCTCCCTTGAGTGGTGCTGACAGAGGTCTTTGGAGTTTCCTCGCCGCGAACCGATTCTTTGGTAGTGGAACTCCGAGCCGTCTTAGATCGCTCGCTCCCTCCTTTCTCGATGACGACGGATGCCTCGTCTCCCACGGTGATCTCCCCGCTTCTCCCCACCACCTTCACCACCAACAGACCGGGCCTCGCTTCCTCGGGCACCTTGAACCTGACGATCGACTCGAACGGTGGGACCCCGGTTGGTGGATCGATGCTCGCCACCTTGGGTCTCACCTCTAACCTCACAGTATCCCTGAACCCGCCCAACCCGGTGACATTAACTTTGAGGATCACATCATCTCCCGGTTCGACTTCCACGAGGGGCGGGGAGACCTCCAAGGTGAAGTAGGGGCTCGCAGCGCCGACTACCCTCACCCTCACAGTCCTCTCCCTACTTTCCGTCGACGACTCTCCGATAATTCTTATCCCGTAGCTCCCCTCTTCGGCTCCCCTGCTGCCTATCGTGAGGTTTGATGAGAACGGAGCTGTACCGCTAGTCTTAGAGAGGGAGCACTGAATTACGGGCGGACAAATCACCCTCAGATCCACCCTCATCGGCGAGTCGGAGATCACATCTATGAGCACCCTTCCCTCGGATCCCCTCACCAGCTGCAGATAGGCTGGACGGACCCTGAGGTGGAATTCCGTAGGAGCGGTGGGCGAACCGGATGTAGTTGGGGCGGGGGTAGTGGTGAGTGATGTGGTCGTTGTGACCGTGGTGGTCGATGACGAGGAAGCCACGGTGGTGGTCGAACTCGTTGCACTGGTCGTGACTGGAGGGGGCACTCCAGGCACGGGGAGGGAGGTGCAAGTCACTTCTATCCTAGGCGGATAGGTGGATTCCTTGCTGTAGAAAAGAGCGTAACCACCCGATCCCCCGGAATCGAGTATGAGGCCGTTCGGTATGCTCATCTTATTGGATCTGACCCATTCGGTGACATCTAGCCTCACCTCATCCCCATCCCTCAATTCGGAGTAGTATTTGTGATCGAGCTGGTCAGAGGTGTCGTACTCGCCTCCGCTCCAAGGGTCTCCCTTCCTAGCCTCCTCCCAAGTGACTTCCCCCTCGACAAACCCCTTCTTTAGGGCATAGACCCTCACCATGATATTCCTGCCCTCCTTCGCCCTTAGAACGAGCTCAGCCCTACCAACGGGACAGGATACCGAGGTGAGAGGGAAGTTCAGGACAACCCTCCCGACGTAGAGCAGGTTCATGCTGCTCGAGCTTCCCAAAGTCAGCTTCCACATTTTCCCTAAGAAGAGAGTGGAGTCGCTCCCGTAGTTCCTCCCATCTAACACATTTCCTCGGTTGTCCTTTCCGTGGATTATGCTCGAATCGGCCACCGGAGTTATGGTGATGGGTCCAGTGGCCATCGCGTTGCTAGTAATTAGTAGCAGGGAGACGAGCAGCACGATCAAGCAGTAGTAGACAGGTCTGGTGCGGAGAGGACCTACAGGCACAGTTAGATCACCCGTATCCTAAGAGTACGCCCTCAGATTCACCGGAAATCCACCTGACCAGCAGTCCCTCCTTGGAGATCCAAGCCTTGTAATTCGATCCCTGGAATATCCAACAGTCGAAGGTGCCCGCAGGTACGGTGACCCTCTCCTCTCCAACGTATCTCATTCCCTCCCCACTCACCGGCATCTGGGAAGCTTGAGAGCACGGTACATCCCTCTTTCCAATCCCAGGTATTTCTATTGCGGCCTTAACACACCTTCCTGTGCCTTTATCGTACCAGATCTCCATCTCACTGGTCTGAGGTCCCTCTACGGATATCCTCTGGTGGTAGCATTCCCTACCATCCACCCGTTCCTCACCGAGGTTCTCCAAGGTGTACCTGATACGGTTCCCCTTCACAACCACTTCATACTTCAACCAAGCATAGCGAAATATCCCAGTCTCATATGAAGGGTTTTCTCCCCTAGAAGTACTTGAGGATCTAACCGAGGTCTCAGCCCTCTTAGTCACTTGCGGGGTGGATCTGGTCTCGGTGCCACTGGATCCCCTGGCCTTCTTTCCCGGTTTCTGCTTCTGCTTAAGCTTCGGCCTCGCCTTAGACTTAGTTACCTGAATGGTTGATGTAGGCCCCTGATCCCCCTCTTGAGAACCCTGAAGGTAGAGATACCCAGCGTAAATCAGTATCAGGACGCCAACAGCGATCATGATGAAGGCAATCTTGCCACTCATCATGATCACCTAGTCTTCTTTACTGAACGAATTAATAAACTTCCAAGCAATAAAATTTCTAGATAATTGGGTTGACGTGGGGAAGCTACCGGCCAGATTTCTCGGGTTATTCATGGGTAATGAAGATACCGGAGCAGCAAGAGTGCCCTTAGGGAATAAATGCAGCGGAGATTCTCACCTCATGGATTCAAACTTACTCCTCTTAGGTGGTTTCCACTAGTTATGTCCCATTCATAACTACCTTTACCCACATAAGGGTTATTCAGTTAATCTTCACTGCTCTAATCCACGGATAATCTTCTCTTATTAATAAATACCAATATCTCTAGGAACAGATTGTGCTTTCCTAGGCGTACTTCCCCCCTTTGACTTAACAGATCGTCTCTAGGTAGAGATCCTCCTAGCTTGAAAGCCCCAAGAAGCTGGTGAGGTCATCTATCGGTAGAGAGGACGCATTGCCATCACGGGATTATCTCCTGCGAACTCCTTCATGGAGTCCTCCCATCCGTGTGGTAGTGTGTGAGAAGTGAGTCGCACTCTCCCCTGGTGTAGTAAGCGCGCCATCCGGTCTTGAAGTCACTCACTTCAGGTTCATAAGGAGAGCCTAAGTGTTGAGGCTAAAGCCATAAGGGTGAACGGTCCTAGGAAGGCTATAAGAGGTGAAATCCACTCCAAACCAAAGGAGGGAAGTAGATCCATCCCAGCACCGATCGCTAGGAGGCCAATAACGGTTCCAATGTTCCCGAGGGAGTTTAGCCTCCCGACTGCTAATGCAGGATCGGGGAAGGCATAAGCGATGGCCCTAGATACAGGTATGAACGCACCGACGACCATAGAGATTATAGCTAGGCCGATGAGGAGGAGAGGCAGACTCCTCACTCCTGTGAGCAGCGTACCGATTAACAAGAGGACGGTGAGGGACTTTAGAATTATACCCACTCCAATCCTATCCAAGGCGTAACCCGAGATAAGCTTGGATCCCACAGACAGCCCTCCCACTAAACTCAGAAACAGGGCTACGGCCCCCTTGCTGAGCGCGAACCACTCCCTCAGAAAGACGTAGACGATTGAGGAGCCCACGAGGCTGGCCACGCCCCCAATTCCAAACCCCAGCATCAGCAGCCAGTAAACACCTCCCTCGCTTGACGCCTCCTTCACCACCGTTTCCCCCACCTGAATGTTCAGGGATCCCAAATAGGCGAGGAGCGAGGAGAGGACGTAGAGCGGGAGGGAAGCCAGTACCACGCTTGTCACAGGAGAGGTGCTGAAGAGAACCCCGTAGACTGCATCACCGGCAGGGCCGGCTACGGATCCTACGAAGAAGTAGATAGATATTGCCCTCCCAGTTCTTCCCTCCCCTGCTGAGGCCATCACCAAGTACTGAATGAAGGGCCAAGTGAGGCCCATCAGAGCCCCCTGAAGGAAGCTCAGTCCCGCGACCTCATACCACCTTCTAGTTAAGGGATACAGTAGGGTCAAAAGAGCGTTGAGGATGAGGCATAGGGAAGGAAGATATCTCCACCTCCTTCCTATACTACCGCTGAAGTAGGCCGTCAGGGAGCGGCCAAGCATGTAACCAGAGGTAAGAGTTGATACTCCAAAGAAGGAAGCCCTCAACCCCTCCCTCAGGAAGAAGGATAGGGCCGGGGTCAGCATCCTAGTGGCGAGAGAGCCCGTGAAGGCTAGCACCGTGAAGGCGACCAGAGCTAGCGTGTTCACCGAATCCCCTCACCGGTAGTTCGATATATATTCAACGGAGCCTTCACCTGACGAACGAGCTGAGGAAGTGGTAGAAGGATCGGGCGACCAGTCTCACGTTCTGAATCGTGTTCCTACCCAGTTTCCCAGTCGTCCCGATGGCCCATTCCAAGAGTTCCTCTGGAGCACCCGAGATATCGCGAACGAGATCCTCGCCCAAGAGCGATAGGGAAAACAGGATCTCTTTCAGCTGGGCCGCGAGTGCCATAGCGCTGGTCAACTTGTTCCGTCTGAGTTCCTCCCACGGAAGAGGTTCTAGGGGAAGCATCTCCTTCATCAAGGGCCATTGAGTATGGGCTAGACCCCTCTCAGCTAGGTATCTCGAGACCTCGTAGTCCCTCACCGCTATCGAAAGCAAGTAGAGCACCTTAGGGGCCGCGTTACCCAAGGGAAGATCGTCCCTTGGCACGGATATCTCGTAGTATCTCCTGTGACCGTGTAATTTTACGTGACCCAGATCGTGGTATACTGAGTCGGTTAGCAGGTCCCTAGGCACATCCAACCTGACCTCGACTGTGGGTCCCTCCAAGGCTATATGTAGAGCATAGAAATCTGACGATTCCGGGGTCCAATAGTCACCGAGCACCTCCCTGAGGTCCTCTCTTCCCTTCACCACGACGAGGTCGAATCTTCCCACGGTAACCTCCCGGCTGGCCCTCTCAACCAATTCGACTACGGGAAGGGCCTCTCGAGGGGAGACTCCCACGAGCCTTATCACAGGGAGTAAGTGCTTAGAGGTCATATAAGGATAAGAGGGTGAGAGTGGAAGAAAGGGAAAGGTGTATACCTGTAAATTTCGATTGAGGAGGGAGCGCAGATGAGGGTTTATCTGGTGAGGCACGGTGAGGCCAGAAGGAAGGAAGAGGATCCCGAGAGACATCTCACTGAGAAGGGGGCGGTGGAGGCCAGTAAAATTGCCAAATTCCTATCAGAGATAGGGGTTCGTGTGGAGGAGGTGCTCCACAGTGGTAAGACGAGGGCAAAAGAAACAGCTGAAATAATAGCCTCGGAGCTGGGAGTTCGGGTCAGGGAAGTAA
>JAOZFI010000018.1 GCA_027491395.1 Thermoproteota archaeon
GGATTGCCAGGCTGGCTGCACGGCTCGCCCTTCTATGGGTCAGATCGCCCTCTTATCCCCTAGATTGTCTCCCAGCGACTGGAGAAGTTCTATCAGATCGTCTCCAACACCTACTATGGGCATCCTCCTTCCCCCACGGTCTACAAGTACGTATTTCCTGCCTAGAAAGCGCAGCGCACTCCTCTCCTCGATCACCTCCGAGATGTCCCCTATCCTCATGGACATGTCTCCCCTGATGGTGCTCACCACCACCTCATCGCCAGCCACGTACACCCTGTAGAGCCGGGATTCTGCGAAGCCGAAGGCGACGCCGGTGAGTCCGAACACTGCCACGTAGGGGATCTGAAAATAGAAGCCCGCAAGCGTGATCACGAGGCCGAGGATGAGGTCCCTCATCCCGAAGGCCAGCCCATTAACCCTGATCCTCTTCCAGACCATTGGAGCACTCCATCCGTGGTCAAACATCACTTAAAATGTTTCCAGAGTGGACGCGGCTGAGCTAGAGGAGGATGGATCAAGTGCAGTGCCGGAACACCGATACCGTGCACGCGCTCTGATCTCGGTGGGCTTCAGGGCCGGGGGATCAGCGGCCCACATGGGAGTTCTGGTGGGAGGTACTGGCAGGCCCCCTCCATGGAACGGATACCTCGGAGAGCCGATGGGTGGGTCATCCCCCCATCCGTCCCATCCTCGACGCATCAGTCCGTGATACGTGCTTCCAGCGGGTTCAGGGTTCGCGGTGTGAGCAAGACCTCCTCTCCAGTTCTAGGAGCCTTCTCTTCACCTCCACTCCCAGGGGATAGAAACCCATCAGGGTCCCCTTCTTGGTCAACAGGCGGTGACATGGAATTAGAACCTGGAAGGGGTTCCTCATGAGAGTCTTCAGCATATCAACGTACCTGACCCCGGTCCTCCTGGATAGTTCGCTGTAGGTCGTGGTCTCACCGCACCTCAGCTTGAGGAGCTCCTCGTAAACCTCCCTCATCCTGTACATCACATCAGGGAGTTCGAAGGACCCTCCCTCGATCAGGACATTCCTGAGGTTGCTCTCGAGCCACTCCTCCAAGTCCGGCGATCTCCTTAACTCACCCGAGAGGGAGTGATATTTCATTATGCTCCTCAGATGATTCATCGACTTCTCCTCTGAGTAGTGCCAAGAATAGGCTATGACCTTCCCGCCGGAGATGAGGAAGTTCACGACCACGGGTTTACCCACAAGCGCTTGGATCGGCATCCCCCAACACCCCACATTCGACGGGGACTCGCGCATCTTAGTCCGTCGAATGTACCTCAGGCCCGTATAGCGGGGCAACCTTGATTTAAGACGTTCAGAGGATGCGCGCTCTTGATGCCCGATATCTTCACTCGGAGGTCCCGTGGCCGATCTTCAGCCAGCATGACCTAGACGCCTCATACATTAACCCAAACTACCCTAGAATCACGCGGGAAAGAGCTGTAAAATCGATAGATCCATAGATTTTCAGGTTTATTGTGCGTAATTCGGTCCTCGCGCGGAACGTCGGTGTCCGGAACCGATCCATTGCGGGATCTTCCTGAGGAACAATGATGGGACGAGGCTCGCGCCCGGTGACGACGTGATAGCATTCACCCTTTAGTGGGTGAGCATGTCCTCACCTAAATCCTCTAAAAACAGCAAATTCACATCGAAGGGCACCCTCTCCATCTCCCTGACGAGCTCCTTCTCCCTCTTGGCGAACACAGCTGCTGCATCCATGGTTCTGGCCAAAGCTATCACGTAGCAGTCCGCTAAAGAGATGGCCCTGTCGCATTTGAGTTCCCCTGCCACCTCATCCAAGCCATGGACGATCTCCACGGTCTCGCTATCCTTCAACGCCCTATTCAGCCTCTGTGCCACCTCCCTCCCCCTGAGCCTGCAAGTCACGTAGTATATCTCAGCCAGGGCGGTGCTGGGAAGGTACACCTCCCTGTCGGAGAAGAGGATGCACTCCTCGACCAGATCAGCCAAGGACTCCCCTAGAAGGTATGTCAGGACCACGCTGGAATCGATAGCTAGCCTACTCGGTAACTCCGAGCATTTCAAGTCTCCTCTCCTCCTCCCTCCTCAGATCCTCCAGCAGCCTCCTCACTTCACCCTCCTCCCTAGACAGTATGCCCTTGAAGGATCTCAGCTCCCTCCTCGCAGGGTAAGATCTCTTCCTCTCCCTTAACAGCGTTAGAATTGCTTCGTCAAAGCTCACCCTCCTCCCGAGCTTCAGTTGAAGCTCGGACACGAACTTAACGAGCTCCCTTTTTGTCCTCCTGCTCACTTGGATTGTGGTAGACATGGTATCTATAGTATCAATAGCAATTACGGTATATATGGCTTAGTGTTTTGTGACGGAGAGCCCTCCATCACTAGATGAGTGATCTCCCCTATATCAGCGAGGGGATTGAGCTCCTTTACTCGGTAACATGGAGCAAAAGATCCTGTGGTTAATTGGCCCTTTGCGGAAGGTACTCTGTCTGCTCGGCCCATCCTTATGATCGCGCGATTCCTGTGCTGAGCGCCCTAGATGCTTGGGACTGCCAAGGCTCTAGGCGATACCCGATTAATGGGATGATGGAACGTTAGTAACACTTATATTACATATATAATAAGTAATACGGTGAAAGCATGTCATCCAAAGGGGAGGAGACCAAGAAGGATGTGACTATAAGGGGCGTTGACGCATTCCTCTACAGCAGGGCGGCGGAGATAGCCAAGAGGACCGGGAAGACCATGGGAGAGGTCGTGAACGAGGCGTTAAGGCTCTTCATAGATCTCACAGAGGGACTCAGAGGCGGACTCGAGCCCGTGGCCGAGGGTCTGAGGGAGGCGGGGAGGAGGGTGGACTACACCCTGTCGGCACTAAACCCCACGATCATATCCGATCTTGGGGAGCTCGAGGTGACCAAGGAGGACTTGGAACAGCTGGGCAGGAAGGTCGTCTTTCAGAGGGTGAAGAGGCTCTCTTTCGCGGACGACGTGGATGCCGAGACCTTCGAGAGGTACGTGGCCCTGATCAGGGAATGCGAGGAAGTTAGGCCTCCCAAGGGGGTCTCCAAGCTTCTAGTGCTGTCCAGATGCAGGAAGGTGGACAGGCTGATCCCTCCCGACGGCGGGAAGTGAGGGATAACGATGAGCGTAGGAGGGTCCACTCCCGTCAATGGGCGTAGGTTCGAGGGGGCCTAGTTCGATCGAACGTCTCTTAGTCATGGGCCCTCTCCGGTAGGTGCTCACTCTCCCTACCACCTAGGGTGAGGCACCGGAGCACGCACCACCTCTCCTCCCGGGCCCTCAGTCCTAGACAGATGAGCAGCCCAAGCGGGAAGATCGCGCCCCAGTAGTGGTACTTGACCACCTCCCAATGCGACTCAGCTATCCTCTCCATGGCGTTACCGAAGCTGTCCGCATCCCTCACATTCACAAAAGTGCCTCCCGTCATTTCCGCCATCTTCACATACAGGGGCCTGACCGGTATCTTCCTCCCCGTCGGAATTCCCTCGAAAGACGGTCCTCCCTCTATTCCCCCTCCGCCTAAGACCTCCTCTATGTATAGAGGGATCATTACGGATATCACATCGATCCTCACCCTCCTGCCGCTGTGGATCCAGAGGTCCTCAGCCGCCATCAAGGCGTCTCCACCGCAGTACTCGACACCGTCGGTTATGAGCACCACATGGTACTCCCTACCCTCCAATGTAACGTTCCGGAGCAGCTTGTCAGCGAACCTCAGGGCTCCTGCTATGGGAGCCTGGTTCTTCGGCTCCACCCTACTGACCGCGCTCATCAGCTCTTCAGGAGGACTTCCCAGTGGGAGCTCCAGTCTTATGTCGTCACAGTCGTAGAAGACGATAAGGCCGACCCTGTCTTCCCCTCCCAGGGAGCTGGAGAAGCGGGAGATCGCCAGCTTAGCGGCCTCCATTTTGGATGTATTCGTACTGATGGAGAGCGGATCCTTCATGCTGATGGATGCGTCCAAGATCAGGAGGAAAGAGCGAGGTGGTTGGAGGTAGCTGACCGTGACGACGATGAACACCCACACCACGAAGAGGATCACCAAGGTCCTCAGCAGACATTCCCTAAGCCCCATCTTTATCCCTCCCCGTTGGAACTGAAGGGATGGATGTCGTTCAACTCCAGTCCGGAGATGATCACGGCCATGATCAGCGGCCTATGCGAGGTTTGAATCGAGTAACCAACGATCCCCCCTCCCGAGCCTCCTCTCCAGTTCACCCTTGGCCGCCCAGAGGTACATGCAATCACGAGGCCCTCTCATTAGGAGGAGTCCCCACGCCCTCTCCTCCCCATCGAATCCAGCCATGGAGTTGAGCAGCGTCATGGCGGCCATGTCTTTCAGGTTGTCAGGCGATGGCGCCTGCATGCAGGCCTCCGGATCGAGCATCGAAAGGCCGATGGTCCCGAAGGGGTCGACCCTCTCGGGATGACTTAACAGCTTCCCCAAAGTTGAGGCGGACAGCCTGAAGGAGGGATCGCCTCTCCTGTCGGAGCTGATGACGAGATCGAGTGCGATGGTCAGTTCGTCTAGAAAAGCCTCAACCGATTCCTCCATAGTCTCTCCCAGTGAAAGGGCTCTTTCCACATCTGCTAGAAGCACCACGTTGCTTCTCTTTCCCATCTCCCTAAGGGCGCCGTCTAGGCCCTCGCGCCTCGACGAGGAGAACATCACCAGTGATATGAGGGGCACATCCAGAACCCTCACTTCATTGAGGATTGATGCAAGGGACCCCATCAGGCCGGGTCTGACGGCATCGACCAAGAGAAACGCTAGATCAGGAGGGTGTCCGCACCTCCACACCACATACTCCGCGAGAGACACGATATTTCTCCTGACTTCCCCTGCGGGGCCAGTGGTTGGATCGATTCTCAGCCTGAGCCTGCTGCCCGGTCTGAACTCCTTCAGCCCTTCCTCGAGCTGGGAGATGTTCCATGCGGAGTTGAGAGCCCTGTCCTCATGAGAGATCGCAATACCGAAGACCTCTAGGGGCGACTGGGCCTCTCTCCGTGTTGGGATCCCTTTCCTCACCGAGAGAATGCAGAGGCAGGGTTCCTTCACCTTCCTAATCCTCCTCAGGAGTAACAGGACTATCAAGGCTCCAGTGACTGGTGAGCCGAGGTTCAAGCCCACTAACGGCTCTAGAGGGGATATTGGAAGTCCCAGAATGGGTGAGAAGCTGGATACGAAGCTCAAGGCCGCTTGAACTACTGTGTAGGTCCCGGCAGCGGTGAACAGCGGTGCGGCCAGGTCCCACCTCCTATCCCTAGACAGGTACTCGGATATGATGCCCGCGACCAGTCCGGCCAGCAGGGACAGAACGGGTATTGTAATTGCCGGGAGCAGCAGCGAGCTGTACCTCAGCTCGAATATGTAGGAGGTAAGGGTTGATGCTATGGCGCCTCCCGTGGCCATAGAGACCAAGAGCATCATGATGAGTCTCCTCTTCACCGAGATCCAGCTCTCCAGAATCAGAACCTCGGGTAACGCCGCCCTGAACTCCCTGAGGAGCCAGATCACTAACCCCGTCAGGGACCCGTAGCTCCCGAGGAGGAGGATTATTATCTCTTCCTCAAGCATCCCCGTCAAGGAGATGCTGAAAGGGAGCTGCAGGTGGGGAAGCATCAGGTAGAGATAGTCGAGGAGGAATGCAGCTCCCAGACCGGACACGTAAGTGAGATATACTCCGAGAAGGGATCTCACGACCTCGTCAGACGGCTGATCCGTGAAGTCCTTTCCGAAGAACAGGAGAGCGTGGAGGATAGAGGAGGGAACGGAGGAGAGGAGGAGGAATTTCAGGTATATGGACGGAGTTGATGGATCGAACGCCGCTAGCCTGATCGCTCCCAGAGCTAAGCCGATCATGCCGGCCAGTAGCATGAAGAGGAGGGGCTCGTACCACCTCGCCACCCTTCCCCTGGGGATCGCTCGCTGATAGACCTCTGCCACCGCCCTTATCTCCTCGTCCTCAGGCTCAACCCTAAGCTCACCCCTGACCTCTGGGAAGATAAGGCCTCTCTTCTTGGGTATCACCCTCAGCCTGTGGATTCCGGGGGCTAGTTTCTCCACTAGGGTTTCGCTCTCCCCGAGGAATGTATCGTCGAGCTCGTAGGATGCTCTGAGCCTCTCCCTCCTCCCAGAATCGTCCACGTAGTAGGTCTCTAGGATGAGCTTAGCACCCCTCTCCAATAAGGACGATCTCTTGACAGTGGATATGAGCCTCTCAGCTAGCCTCACTCCGAGATCTTCGACCCCGATAAGGATCGTCCTCAATTCTTCTCTGTCTTATCGAGATCTGGGTGCTAAAAATAGGTGGAAGAGTGAAGATGTAGACCTTCGCATCTGACTTGGTGCCCGGCCAATCCCTGCATGAACGCGGTTCACCCCGGCGTGGTGAAATTTTTGTTGGACAGGTCGGGGTTACTTAGAGGGAAAACTTGAGGGTAACCCTGACGCTGGGCAAGGTCTACTTGGAACCTGAATTCGTTCCCATCCTCCATAACCGGTCAGGCAGCGATGATGTCAGGAGGGCTGAGTGGGACGAGGAGTACGTGATAAGGGAGGGGGTGAAACTCGCCACCAACTGCTCCACATTCCTAGGAAGGGAGCTGAGAGGCTCGGTGCCCACGGTGGAGAACCCTTGCCCGGGTTTCCTAGGGAGGAAGGTGAGAAAGGTACTGAAGGATGCGATCTGGGAGGAGAGGATCTACTCGTCAGGCCTGAGGTCCATCAGACTGTCTAAGGTGGTCGAGGTCAGCCCCGGACTCTCAAGCGATCTCTATCGCCTAGCTTCTGAGTGGCCCGATTTGGCCGGGGAGTTCAAGGGAGCCATAAATGACGAACTGAAGAGAAGGGAGATCCCGAACATCAGGGCTTCGAGGTTCTTCACCGAGGTGTACTTCCCGGCCTCTGTGGAGGATATGCCCTTGGACCTAGTCAAGGAGCTGATCTCTCCTCTGAAGCTGAAGATGAGGAAACCTGACGTTCTAGAGCACAGGCTCTACGATACCATCTTCTCCTCGGTAGACGGTGTGCTGGTGATGATGTCCCTCGGCAGGAGCAGGCAGGTGAACAAGAAGGTCAGGAAGAGGGTCAGGGGCATGCTCAGGATGGGCATAGATCTGGTGCTCGCCCAGAAGGTGTTCTACACCAGCTCATCGCTCTGGTTCCATGGGGAGTGGAGCCTCATCAACGGCCTCATGATCCTGAATCCCGAGGTGCTCAGGAACGTCACGGGATGGCGGGACGCGACCTTCGGCTCCACGTACTCCCACCTCTTGAGGAACTTCGACGTGGAGAGGAGATTTAGGAGATACATAGAGGGTTTCTGGCTCCCCACTCTGGACCTGAAGAAGGCGGTGAGGATATCTGTTAACCTCTTCAAGCTTGGAGCGTCGCAACCCAACGTGGACGACGTGCTTGTCACGCTGGAGGAGAGGGAGTGCGCCATCTTGCAGGCCCTGGCCGCCAAGGAGTTCCTGGACGGGAAGTTCATGGGCAGGTCCGATTACGCCAAGAGGGTGGCTGAGGTCCTGTGCCTATACTTCCATCAGGGTAACTCCAGCTCCCTGAGGAACTGCGTCAGGGGAAGGGGGAGCTTGGCTGAGAAGCTGGAGGCCCGTGAAGAGAGAGAGGGCCTCAGCCTTCCAGAGATCGTGACCCTGCTCTCACCCATCTACAGGGGGGAGAGGGCGGAGTACGAGGACGACCTGGGGAAGCTCACCAGGCTCAATCTGGTGAGGTCTAGGCGCGTCAGGAGGAGGGGGAAGGGGAGCAGGACCGTCAGGATATACGAGCTGGTCGCTCTAAGGAGGTCCCTCATGCTGCTCCTCGATCAGGTCAGGAAGGAGATCATGCTCCTTCTAGAGGGCGACTTGGACATAAGATGACTATTGGCAGGCTCGCGAGCGCTGCGCGGGTCCGTCGAACGCATAACTTATATAAGAGGATGCTCGCTCTCTATTGGAGCGATGGGGGGCGGGCATTCGTTCGGTCCCCCTCGCTCCATCTCCTGGTTCTCCTCCCATTTAGGCAATTGCCTCCGAGATCCTTCTCGTCGGACCCCGGGCCTCTCCTCTCCTCCCTGAGCATCGCTCAAACTGCCACTATACATCGTGTGCGAGTTGGAGGAGAAAGGCTAGACAATTTCTCCTTTCAGTGAGGGGAACGAATAAATTAATCCAGCGTTCGAAGGACTCTGAATGGGCTTTATCGCTGAAGTCGAGAGGGAAGTTGAGAGGGCCTCTAGACTACTTGGCTTGGAGATTAGGAGGAGTGTCCCCAAGCGGATGAGAGTAGTCGAGGATCTTCCCAGCAATGGGTGCACTCGTAGGGAAGGCGACGCCCTCCTAGTATCCGCCAAATTGGCTGGGGACGTGCTCCCGTATGTATTGGCGAAGGAAGCTGCGATCTCTCTAATGGTGCCAGAGGTGGATGAGGTCCCCCAGGTTCATGACTTGGCGTGGATATACTCTTCAGCCCCCAGAGAACTCTGGGAGAGGTGTAGAATCCCGCCTGGGAGCCCATTTCACGATTATGATCCCTACAGGCTTTTCTCCTTGGTCCCCTCTAAGGAGAGGAACAAGGTGCTCGGAACCATCATCAGGATAGTGAACGCCTCGGCTAGGCTGGGCAACTTAGAGTTCCCGATGTACATGGCTCTCCTCTACAAGATCGTCGGTTCTAGCGTTGGTCTCTCTGACTCTGACGTGAAGCTGATCCGGATAATCTCAGAGAATCCACGCGCCACCTCTGACTACATCAGGAGGAGGGGTATGGGAGGATCCTCCTTGACGAAGTCCATGGGGAAGTTGAGGGCTCTGAGGATGATATCCGGTCCAGAGAACGTGGATTATCTTAAACTAGGGCTGTCTACCCTTCTGATATCGTTCTCCAACCGAAAGGAGTGCAGAAAGGCTTTATGGAGGTTTCCGTACACGCGCAGCATGCTGGTACCTGTGTCGAGCGAGATCGACGCCTATGCATACCTCTCATACCCGTATGAAGGGATGGAGGATCTGCTCTCGCTTCGGAACCTTGGATTGGTTGTATTCCTAGTTAAGGAAACCCTCCTGAGATTCAATTTCGACCCCGTCAGGGACCCATTCGAGGCGATAAATCTGGCCACCCCTCAAGAGTTTGGAGAAAAGGCGGAGTTCATTGCCACCTCGTCTCCACCTGTCCGAGTTGATGAGCTCGATTTGGACGTGCTTAATTTCGTCCTCGAGGAGGGAAAGGTGTCTGCCACTATCCTGACCAAGAAGGGGGTTCCGGAAGCTAGGTCCAGGCTCAGAAAGCTGAGGGGGGCCGGAATCATTACCAGTCTCTATCGGTTGACGTTTCCCATGGGCGTGGAGAAGGCGATCGTCCTAGTGGAGGGTGGGCCTAGGGAGATGGATACCCTGTTGGGGGTGCTGGGATCCGGAGGATCGGTGATGGTTCAGCACCTAGAGGGCGAGGTCTCCTACCTGATGGGCGTGCTTATGGCCCCTCCGGAGATTAGGGGAGATATCCTCAGAGTGGTCAGGACCGTATACGGTGAAAGAGTGCTTCTGGCCGAGGATTTCGTGGACATTGAGCCGGGTTGGAGGCTCCCTACAGATCTGTGGGACGAGGGGTCGCAGAAATTCTTGTGGAGGGAACCCCTCGAGAGGTTAAAGGGTGATCTCGAGGCGTGCCTTCCTCAATCCCGGCCGATCCCACGACGATAAGTGGTAATCACATCAGACGGGCCCGGGAACTGGTGGAGGAAAGGTAATATTGGTTGGGGAGGTTGAACAACCGAATGGATCCAGTTAGTGAGCTGCACGCGAAGATCGAGGATGTCTCTAAGTCGACTGGATTGGAGATCCGCAGACCTATCCCCAAGGAGGTGAGGATCGTCGACGACGTGCCTGGGGGCAGATGCACCGGTTACGATGGAGAGGCCCTCCTCGTAGCTAGGGGAGTGGTCAAGTGGCTTCCTCAGGTCCTGAAAAAGGAGGCGGTGATCCTACATACCGTCCAGGGGGTGGATGTTGTACCTCAGGTGCACGATGTGGCTTGGTACTACTCGGGATCCCCCAAGAAGCTGTGGTTGAGGTGTAGAATTCCCCCAGAAGGTCCGTTCCATGATTACGATCCATACGAACTCCTCTCGCTCATCCAGGAGGGAGAGATGGATAGGGTCGTGGGGAACCTGCTTAAGATAGTCAACCTAGCCGCTGAGAGGGGATCCCTGGACTTCGAAACTTACGTGGCACTCCTCAACAGGATCGCTGGGATGATGGTGAGGATCACCGAGAGCGATGCCAAGATAATGGAGATCATCTCAAGGAACCCTCTGGCTACCGATAGGGAGATCAGGGGCATGGGGATAACCGGAGCCACGCTGAGCAGGTCTTTGAAGAAGCTGAGGATGCTTGGCATGATATTCGGACCCGAGAACGTGGATCACTGGAAGTTAGGTCTGACGACCCTCCTCATCACGTATCCCAACAACAGAGAGTGCAGGAAGGCCTTCTGGAGGTTTCCGTACACCTATAGCGCGTACATCCCGGTCTCATCAAAGGCGCACGTGAGGGCATATTTGTCCTACCCCTATCAGGGTCTTGATGCCCTGAGAGGCGCGCTAGATGGAAGGATCCCGCTGTATCTCGTGAAGGACGCAGCCTTCGGCCTCTCTCTCGATGCTGGGAGGAGCCCGTATGATTCGGTGGAGGAGTTGTCCAGGCCCCAGCCTAGGGGGAGGGACCTGAGCATTCTCGTGAAGAGGCCAGAGTCCAACCTCGACAGGAACGATTTGAGGATACTTAACCTAGTCTTCAAGCACGGGAAGGTCACTCACAAGCTCCTGAAGAGGGAGAGAATTCCTGATCCGAAGAAGAGGCTCGGCCGACTTAGGAAGGACGGTTACATAATCAGGATGTACTTCCACGGGATCCCCAAGGGCATGGAAAAACTCATGCTGATAGTGAGGGCCTCCCATGATGAGATGGTACCTTTCCACTCCTTCCTGAGGTCGGTTGGATCGGTACTCACCCATTACATAGAGGGGGATGACTTCGAGGGACTGCTATCTCTCCTCGTCACTAGGCCAGAAGTGAGGGGGGATCTCATTTGGGCTGTGAAGTCCGTTTACGGAGATCAACTCGTCTTGGCGGAGGATTTCTTGGATATAAGTCCCGGTTGGAGGCTCCCCATAGATCTGTGGGACGAGGAAAGTGGGACCTTCATATGGGAGGACCCGGTCATCAGATTGGAGAGGGATCTCGAGGCCTGCTACAAAAAATTGTGAAAGGGGCCTTTATGTGTTAGGCTCTGGCAGAGGAGGCACCGGAGTAGAAGGTGGCAGTCCCATTCACCTCCCGTTATACGTCTATTGACGAACTAAAATTTTTCATTAAGTGGTTCCATCTATGATGAAGCTGATGGCACCACAGATCCATTCAGGGAACCACGAGTCAGATCTTATGCGAATACCTGCTAGGAACAATTAGATTACCGAATAAGCTCTTTTTTGTATCCGCTTAGCTTGTAATACCGGATCTAATCTCGGTCGCCTGTCGGCATTGTGAAGGCCAATAGGAGCCGGAACCTGCTTGCATTTTACAACAAACGACGTTCTATTTCCCGGCGAGCTGGCGGGGGCAACTAGCTGGCCTAACACCAACATCACCAGATCCTTTTTACGGGTCCATCGGGTGCTTTAGGAGAATGTGAATGTTAGGGGGCTTCCTCAGGAAGCGTGCTGTACTGGCACTGATGAGGCTGACTGGCCGGGACTTCAGGCGGGAACTCAGGACGATAGAGTCCATAATGCGCGGGGATATGCCATTGGAAGATTTCGTTAGAGAATCCCTGAGATCCCTCTTTGAGTACGCTAAAAAGAAGGTACCGCATTACTCTCGGCTGTTGAGGGACTTAGAAGACCCACTAACCCATTTTGACAGGATCCCTGTCCTCAGAAGATCCTTCGTCCAGGCTCACATCGATGATCTAACCTCCACAGACATGGAAAGGATGATGGGGGTATTAACCGGGACCACTGGAGGATCAACGGCAAGGCCCATAAGGTTCTTCAGGGATGTGAGATCCTATCGCTGGAGTAAGGCCACGGAGGTCTTCTATTACAGTTGGTTCTTGGGGATAGATCTGCTGAAGGCTAAGAAAATGATCATTTGGGGCTCGGCTGCTGAACTCCTCGGTGGTATATCTCTTCTATCCAATATGACCCACATCCTTGATAGGGCAGTCTACTTCAACGCTTACCTCATAGATCAACGGTTAATTGAGAGGGTCCTGAGGAAGCTAGAGGATTACAGGCCGGACATCCTCAGGGGACTTCCTCACTTCCTAGCTGCTGTGGCTGAGTACGCCCTCAGGAGGGGGATTGGGGGTGTTCAGGCCGAAGGCTGTGATCTCGACTGGGGAAACGCTAAACAAATGGAGGAGGGAGATAATAGAGGAGGCATTCGGTAGGGTATACAATTTCTACGGGGCCAGAGAGGCCCCGTCCATAGCTGGAGAGTGCAGCGACGGGTCCCTCCACGTTTTCTCTTTCAACAACTTAGTAGAGATCCTCGACGACTCAGGTAGGAAGGCCCCGAATAGGGTGCTCGGGAACGTCGTCGTGACTCCTCTACACAACTACGCTATGCCGCTCATAAGGTACGAGATAGGCGACATGGCTAGGGCGGTTGAGAGGAGGTGCCCCTGCGGCTCCATCCTACCGAGGATGGGTAGGGTTGAGGGCAGGACCACCGAGTTCGTGGTGAGGAGGGACGGCTCCCTCTTGGGGGGCGAGTTCTTCGAGGGGGTGTTCAGGGTCGAGGGTTGGGTCAGGGAGTTCCAAGTTATCTAAGAGGATCTAGACACTCTGAGGATCCTCGTCACACCCGAGGAAGGTAAGAAAATTTCACTCTCCGCGGTTGAGGGAAGGTGAGGAAGGTACTAGGCGATGTGACCGTGAGGTGGGAGCTAGTGGACAGCGTGCCTAGACCAGCCTCGGGGAAGTTTATGTACGTGATATCGAAGGTCGATCGGACCTAGCTGGGTAAGCCGAGCTTATGGGTGGTAATGTCCCTCTAGGGTGTCTGAAGTCCCAAGGATCATTCGTCCTCTTCCTCCTGTCTAGATGAGTAGTAGGGTGACTCTGTGGACTCCTCATTCCCCCTGAGCTCCCTAGTCGTAGTACCTAATACGTCGGCTGGATCGGAGCCTCCGACTCTAGTCTCTCCGTCTGCCACTCGTCGCTTATAGATGTGTCCAGACAGCCCATCCTGTCCCTCTTGCTGTCGCAAACTTAACCGTCACCCACATAGCTAACCTCATTCCCCTCTTCGTCCCTCAATAGGCCCTCGCTGTTCATCGCGCGAAGATATCTCCTCCAGCTCAGGGGTGAGGAGGGATTGGTAGGCGATAAATCCCTAGTCAGCTGGCCCGGACATATCCTCAAGATCAGCTTTCCTGCCAGCATCCCGAGCAGTAGGAGGCCTTGGGAAGGCGGCAAAACTGTTTTCACTTCCATAAGTTCCCCCTGATCGCTCTAACGTTTGGTAGAGGAGCTCCTAGTGTGTTCCGGACTGGTTCAGGAGCTTCTCAAGGGAGAATTCGGGTCCAGCTTGGAGATGAAAACTATGGCGAGGGGACTTGGGATTGTGGGCGGGGAGGGTGTCGGTATCCGAGGCCGCTGTCCACTCCTCGGGTATACATCCCAAGACGCCTAAGAAAATGTCCCTGACCTCCACTTTATCTCCCACATCTCTACTTGGAAGCTTAATTCCTTTCCTACATTACTTCAATTCCTCTCGAAGCGAGATGGAGTTGTGCACATTTTAAGTAAATAGGAGGATGAGGCGCGTGTGGATCGCAGCCCTAGCCACGGCCATCGGCATGTGGGGGCTAGTAATATCGGTCTCGGCGATCGTAGCAACCTACATCGCAAGACTCGCACCTGAGAGGTCCTTTTACCCGACAATAGCCTCTGAGGCCCTTTATGGATTGATCTCCTTGCTGCTCATCCACCTCACCGGTGGGGTTGGCGCTTATTCCGTTCTCTCAGGGGCTCCGCCCTACAAGTTGGGCCTAGCCGCCTCAATCTCCCTTCCCCTCTCACTGCTTATGAGCAGCCTCGCCTACAGAAGCGGCTACTACGAACCTCCACACCTCCCCAAGGGCATGACAGAGAGAGTGATTCTCCTCCTTCTTATAGCACCGATGGGGGAGGAGATGCTCTTCAGAGGTCTGCTGGAGGGCTACCTACTGCTGAGCTTGGGCGCGAATCTGACCTCGCTGGTAGTAGCGATATCACTGCCCGCGGCCCTCTTCGCGGCAATCCACTACGTGCCCTACAGGGAGGCCCCCCCTCGCTGCCTTAGGTGGGTCCTGACGACAGCGCTGATTGCAGGTCTCGTGGCTGGCTTCTTTAGGGTCTACGCCGATTCCCTGCTGCCGGCCGTGCTGATCCACTCCTGCTTTAACTTGGGTGGCATGGTGGCCTCGAGGAGAAGGTCGGTACATCTAGGTAGCCTCTGAGTCACTCCTCGCCCTCCATTCCCTTAAGACGGAGCCCGTACATCCTAAGCCTCGCGAAGTGCCTCAGGTTGCCGGTGAGTAACTCCATCCCTTTGGATATTGCCGTTGCTGCTATGAGCAGATCCGCATCGCCTATGAGGGATCTCTCCTCCTTCAGCTCCTCGTACAGTCTGCTGTACTCAGGCAGGATGGATTATCCAGCCAGATCACCTTGTAGGTCTCCTCTAACAGTCTCTTCACTTTCCCTCTCTTCTCGCTGGGTATCTCTCTAATGAACTCCAAGAGCGTGATCACCGAGATCGCATCCCCGACCCTTTTGCCCTCCTGAAGGAATCTACCAGGACATCAGTGTCGATCAGTATCAAGGGCGAACCCCCCTGAACCCCCTGTGGGATTTCTCCACCTCTTCCAAGTAGGGGAGCACCTCTTCCCTCAGTTTCTCGAAGGCTCTATCTCTTTTGACTCTATTGACTTCTTCAGCCAGCTCGTTCAGAAAATCGCTCCAGTCTCTGTCTCCTTTAAGGAGCTCGAGTTTCCTCTTTACCTCCTTCTTCACGGGTATCGTAGTGTATGTAATCATGGTGTTAAATTACCATGTAATTATTAGTCTCGATGATGGTGAGATGGATTCACCGCTTGAAGCCCTTTCTCCTCCTTACCTCCTCCAAGACCTCGTCCAGCCTGCTTACCAAGATTGAGAGGGCCTCCTCCACGGTCTTCCTCCCGACCACGATGGGGTAGTGCCTCGACTCCCTGACCCTGAGGAAGTTGGGCCCCATCCTCCCGGCTAAGAAGACGTCTACATCACTCAGGAGCTCCACCACCGCTTTGAATTTCCTAGGGTCTCCGTGTTCTCTCTCCTCCATTGCTCTCACAGTATTCTCCCTCTTCTCAACAAGCCGGTAGTTCCCGTCCTCGTCGACCTCGTATATTAGGTAGTACTTGGCGTCGCCGAAGTGCTCCCCGCTCAACCTAGTCTCGTCGTCATCCACACCTACAGCCACTCTGATCATTGGGAACCCGCTGCCTAGGTTCGTGGCTCATTTATAATCCATTTGTGAAGGCCTGTTCTCCCGTCCTAACGTGCCCTTCACTTCAAGTAGTCTTGGAGAGAAGCTTGGATGAGGTGCCGCCTCAGGATCGCTGAGTTCTCCACCCAGACATCGAGGGGGGTTATCATTTTCCTCCCCACGTGCTGGAGGCACTCCCTCAGCTCGTCGCACTTTAGCGGATCTGATCTGAGGATGTGCCTGACCGTCTCCCTCACGTTCCACACTCCCACGGGAAGGTAGCCCGGATGGGCCTCCCTGAGTATGAGCACGGTCGCCTGCCTCTTCTCCTTCCTGAGCTTCTCGGCCACGGCCAGCCTCCCGGCATAGTAGCAGCCTCCCATGCTGGCGTATCTCCATCTTCCCTCGAAGGGCTCGTAGTCCCCGGCTAGAGCCATTTCCTCCAAAAGGGTCCCGGGGAACCAGACCTCTATGGACTCGTAGCTCCATCTCTCGGGGAACATGATAATAGACCACCTGTTCTTGAGGTACTCGCCGTAGTACAGCCTGTACTCGTTTATCTCCGGGTAGGTCCTCACCTCCCTCAACAGGTACTTGGAGAGGGTGTCGTCCACGGCGGTTATGGACCACCTGGTAGGGACGAACTTCCTGTTTCTTCCAATGCCGAGGAGGCCAGCGCTGAGCCCCTGCTGGATCTTAGAGACGGGGACCCCCCTCTCATAGAGCTCGACCATGGCCTCCGTTGCTTTGGCGTCTCTGTCGTAGTAGGCCCTCTCCAGCCTGGAATCTGACCTCCCTGGCTCAACTCTCAGCTTCTCGAGGAGGGCGGAGGGTCCGAAGGGTTGGTGCACCTCCGATAGAATCGCTCCTCTAGGGGGATGCCTGAGCCTAGCCTCCATGTCCACCGACTCCCTGGAGAGCATGGACTCCTGCAGCTCCCTCGCATACCTGTCATCTATCTGGGTCACCTTCAGCCTCCTCTTCCCCCTGAGAAGCTGAAGCCTCATGACCACTATCTCCTTCAGGCCCTTCCCGAACCAGAGCTCACTCATCCCCATGTATTCGGTGTCGCCCCGAACGGGAGGGATCAAGGGGCCTATGTACACCTTGGGGTAGCCGTGCCTCCCCACGAATATCTCGGGAGGCGAGGAGCCCTCCACCAGAGTGCCCGCGCTGGGTAGGTAACCGAGCAGGGAGTTTACTTCTACTCTATCAATTCTCCTGACCTTGAAGTCCTCGGTCAGCAGCTTTAGCTTCTTCACCGATCTTAATGGGGAGGATCGAGCTATAAAATCTGTGAGACCCAGACAACGGGTCCCGCCCATGGGAATATAATTCGGATCGTGCTGCCCCCCATATAATTTCAGGCACCTAGCAACCCACATCTGATTTGATTAGAACCGGCCGCGGCAATACGCACTTAAGGGACTCAAGGACAATGGCCTGTGATAAGGGAGGTAAGGGCTAAGTCCATCCTGAACAGGAGCTCCATCGGCGACTACGTCATAAACCCATACGTGGGATGTCAGCATGCCTGCATTTACTGCTACGCCCAATTTTACGCGAGGAGGTGGGGACGCACTGAACCTTGGGGGAGCTACGTTGAGGTAAAGGTGAACGCCCCCGAGCTCCTAGCTAGGGAGATCGAGAGGAAGAGAAAGGGTATCGTCTACCTGTCCTCCATGACCGATCCTTATCAGCCCGTCGAGATGGAGTACGAGCTCACCAGACGCCTTCTAGATATATTAAGGGAGAGGAATTGGCCCGTCCTAGTCCAGACCAAGTCTCCTCTAGTGTTGAGGGATGCCGACATCCTAGGGGGATTCGGTCAAGCTAGAGTGGGCATGACCATCGTGACCCTTAGAGAGGAGGTGAGGAAGGTCGTGGAACCTGGAGCTCCAAGGGTGGATGAGAGGATCCAAGCCCTAGAGGGGTTGAAGGAACAGGGGATAGGAACTTTCGCCTTCATTGGACCGATATTGCCGGGCACGAGTGTTGAGGAGATCTTAGAGCTGGTCGAAGCTTTGAGGGGGAAGGCCGACGTTTTGTACTTCGACAGGTTGAATGTGAAGCCCGGACTTAAATCCAAGCTGGATACAGCCATGCGTAGACTTGGAGTCGGGAATTGGGATAGAAATTTAGATTCCTATTACAGGAGAATGAAGGCCCGGCTGACTGAAGAGTTGGGATCCACCGGAATGAGATACGTTTTCGTGTATTGATGGAGTGCGTCGTCAGGGGCCTCATGGCATTTGAGGAGCCCATCAGTTGATGTGTACGTGAATCGACCAGTAATCTGGCCCGGCATGCGCCATCAAATCGCCTTTTCAGAGTCAGGGTCTCAGCATCACCAGCTCCAAGCCCGGTTCTACCTCTTTTATCTTCTGGAAGTCCTCATCCAAGGAAACCAAGACTTCTCCAAGCCTCAAAGCGATGGAGGCTATTAATATGTCCGCGTCATTTACGGGGACTCCCCTCTCCCTGAGCTTCGACCATAAGAGGGAGGCGATCCTTGCATCCTCATAGGTGAACGGGATCACCAGCAGTTCGGACAGCATACGAACGATGGCCCTCAGCTCCCTCTCGCTTCCCCTCCTAGCCAGGTAGGCTGCTCCTCTGAGTAGTTCGTAGGCTGTTATCGAAGTGACAGATATCTCCTCGATCCCTGTTTCCTCCAGTTTGCTCACGAATCCCTCGTCCTTCAGGACCTGCAGGATTGTGGAGGTGTCAAAGATCAAGCTCCCTCACCCTGAATCTCCTCCTCTCCCCCATAACTATGTCCTCTATATCTGAGCTTTTCAACTTTCCAGCGTATCTCTTCAGGATTTCAAGCGATCTCTCTCTGTTCCTCCTGAGGAGCCTCATTATCACGTCGGAGAAGGACTCCCCCTCTCTCTTCAACCTCGATAGCTCCTCGTACACCTCGTCTCTCAGGGATATGTTCTTCATACGTGTATATGTAATGTGAACATATAAAAGGGGTGGGCCGGGGTAAGTCACCAGCTTGAAGCTCCTTGAGGACCTGAGCTTACCCTCAAGCAATCGATCAGGGCCCCGGTCACAGGTCCTCATGGATCCGGAGAGCCTCTAAGTTTCCCTAGGAGCGCGATACTTGACATTGGAAGAGACGGATAATCATCAGAAGGCTAAAGACACTGAAACTCGGAAGGAAGGTCCTGCGGTTCCATAATCCGCTTGGGAGGAAAAAGAAATGCATCACGACATCGTGAAATGCCGCTAGTGAATGAGAGCGATCATCTCCGCTATTATACTCTCTTGATACACTCGCGGAGCCCTTAAATCGTTACCCACCCATCGATGGAATGGAAAAGCGTGCGGCGCAGTAAAAGAGCGCACCTGACTTGATGAAGGTTAAGGTATTTAGCTCCCTCCTCAGATAACTGAGGGTCAACGAGTTGAGATCGTGGTGGTTAGTTCTCCTAACCCTTCTACTCCTACCTCTCTCTGCTGCAGGGGTTCGGGCGGAGCCTCCCGCCCCCTTCACTCCCTACCATGTCAAACCGCTGAACGGCATCCTCTACCCGAGGATCGGCCTACCGGCCCTCGTTATCAACGGGAGCGAGTTCGCGGTATGGGTCCATCCCGATCTGGGCGAACCCAGTGAGGTGTACCTGTCCTCGATCTTCACCGGCAGGATACCCCTAGAGGTGACCGACAGGGGGAAGACCCCTCAGGGCTACTACGTCACAGTGAGGGGATCCGCACCCTCGGGTCTCTACAACCTGACGGTGGTGGCCGGCGGTAGGTCGTACACTGAACCCAATGCGGTGGCCTTCTTCGACTCCCACAGGGAGCTCAGGGTGGCCCACTGGACGGACACCCACTTCGGGGTCAGGGACCTGCCAAAGCACTCCATGAACGAGCTGCTCTTCAGGACGGCAATAGGCACGTTCAACTCCATGGACATCGATCTGGTCCTCCATACCGGTGATGTGATAGATGCGATCGTCTCAAAGGATGAGGAGGAGCCGTTCAAGAGGGCCTATGAGGAGCTGGTCACCCTTAGGCATCCAATCATAATGTGCGAGGGGAACAACGATTACACGGCGATAGAGAAGAAAGCGTATTACTGGGAGAAGTACTTCGCTCCCCTAGCAGGCTACACTTCGTTCGGGGATCTGACCTTCTTCGCAACCGACTCAGACACGGGCAAGATATTCGGTGACCAGTTCGACTTCCTGAAGACCGCCAAGAGCAAGGCGGGGGTGGGCCTCATACACTACCCATTCGACGATAAGGACATAAGGCTGTGGCTGAAGGAGGGCAACGAGACTAAGATAGTCGACTACAACGACACCATCAAATACCTCTTGGACTTCTCCCACGAGCATGGAATTAGGCTCTGGCTCGTGGGCCACTGGCATAGCGATGGGGACTGGAAGTATGGGGATGTGGAGGTCCTACTCACTGACGCTGGCCAGTACGACCACGGAACTAGTTATGGTGGACCCGCTGAGGACTACGGTCATTACAGGCTCCTCACCCTAGCGCAGGACGGATCCTACAGGTACGAGTCAACCACGACGCTCTGGAAGCTGAATGTCACCTTCCTCAGGGTGCCTGACGCCTCCTCCGGAAGCATAGCGTTCACAGTGTCCGGCAAGTCCCCCGCTGAGTTGAAGGTACCCGTTATCCTAAGCAAGTTCAATCCGGAGCCGCAGGTCAGTGGCGCCCGGATAGTGGAGGCCAAAGAGATCGGGGGGCACGGTTACTACCTTCTCTCGGTGAAGGTCTCGCCAGACCAGAGGAAGCTCGTGATCCTCCAGGCAAAGCCCGATAAGGAACCCCCTGAACTCAGCGTGAAGATTAAGGAGAGTGGTGAGGAGATCATTCTATTTTACAGGGCCTACGATAGGGGTACCGGGGTGAAGGGGGTCAAGGCCTACACATCCACCGACAACAAGAGCTGGAATCCATTAAAGCCCGTGATAGAGACGGGCTGGCCCACCTTCAAGATGCCCGCCAACCAGAGCTTCTACTACAGGATCGAGGCGTACGATGCCGTCGGCAACAAAGCGGTGAAGTACGGTCAGTACGAGCCTAGAGTTACAGAGGGGCAGACCGAAGCCCCCGCGGGAGCTGTGGGTGATATCTGGATCTACGGAGTGGTTGTTCTGCTGTTGGTCATAATTCTGGCGTTGGGCGCCAAGAGATTGAGAAGGCCCTGAGCGCGGGCGCCAGATCCGGATACACTCACATTTTTCTTTCCTTCGCCTGCAGCAGTTGGGGGATTGCATGGAGGCGCTCAGCGATCCTAGGAGGAGCGGTGCTCTCCTCATGGCCTTGGGCATCGTCATGATCTCCATAGTCTTCGTGTTCTCCCTCATGGAGTACACCAAGGTCAGGGTGCGCGTGGCCGGTGAGAACATAATGGACGCGCTCACCAAGAGCAGCGGACTCCTCATCGAGCTCCTGTTCAAGGTAGCCTTCTTGGGAATAGCACTGGCTGCTGGGGGCACTCTGGTGAGGCATGCGGTCTCCCTAATCAGGGAGGAGAGGATAAGGAGGAGCGCGCGCAAAGAGGGAGAGGAGATTTGAGGGGCCTTCAGGCCGCCATCACCGTAGTGGGCCTGCTCTTCCTGCTGGGAGTTAGCTATCCCCTTGTGACCTTCGTTGTCGATCTGATGAACTCCACTTCGGGCGTCTACCTGAGGCGGGAGGGACAGAGTATACTAGTGGACTTCGACTACCGTGGGAGGGTGAAGCTGAGGAATGTACGACTGGAGATCACCCTGATAGGTTCAAAACAGGTGTCCAGAGAGGCCATGGCCGATGAGATGGCGAAGGGGAGCCACTTGACCATCAGGCTGCCGGTGAGTGAGCTACCCTCCCATCTGAAGAGGATCAGGATGAAGCTGTATGCCGAGATAGGAGGCATCTTCCCTCTGTCCATCAGCAGGGAGGTGGAGGTGGGATCTTGAGCTGGAAGGAGAGGCTTACGGATGTGCTGGCTGAAGGAATTCTATGGGGGGTGTACTACTGGCTCCTCTTCGCTGTAATCATTCCCCTCTTGGTGAACAGGCTGCTGGGAGGGATAGTGAGCGAGGTGATCGTTCCAGAGACAGGAGAGCTTACTGGTCTCATATTCCTGTTCATGGGCCTCTCGTTGGCAGCGACCGCCTTGAGGGGGACCATATACTCACCGTTGATCGGGGCGCTCGAGTCCATACTGGGCTTCGCAGTGGTGGTCTACTTCTTGGATGGTGGCGTCGTCAGCGTGAGCCTCGATTACGGTGGACCCATCTCCGTCACACTCGACCTCTCTCCCATCCTTATGGAGGTCTTCCTGTTCTTCACCCTGCCGGGCGTGGTGCTGCCTTTCGTGGAGTACTTCATCAAGAGGTCAGGTGGATGACTTGATTTTATCGGGTTGATCAGTCGTGTAGATCATGAAGGCTCCCTAGAAAGCCTGTCTACCTTCTCCATCCTCCCCACTGATGCCTTCTCGTGTACTATGGCTTCTTCCACATACCTCAGGGCCTCGACCTCCGCGCCACTATCCACATGCACCTCGACCCCCTCGACCGTCCTAGCCTCCGCGCCTCTCCCGATGTAGACCTCCTCCCCGATCACATCCTGGACCTCAGCGTCCTTGCCGATCCTGACCTCCCTGCCCACTATAAGTCCCCTCACCTTGGATCTCTTGCCCACCTCGACCTCATTTCCCGCTATCTCCTCAGCCTTGGCTGAGCCGTGAACCTTCACCTCTTCCCCAGTGATCCTCTTTGCCCTAACGCTACCGGCGATCTCCACGTCTCCCCCTCTAATCTCCCCGTCCGACTCCAGACTACCTGCGATCTCAAGCTCTGATGCCTCTATACTGCCCGAGACCTTCATGCTTCCTGCTACCTTGATCTCCTCAGCCCTGACACTTCCCATTACCGTGCTGGAGCCACTTACCCTCATTTCATCACCTTCAGCGTCACCCTCGATCTTCAAGGATCCGCTCACCCTCACAACTCCGAATTTCACCGGTCCCTTGAGGCTGACGGATCCGCCAACGGCGAGCTCGTCTATCTCCTGCATGTACCCACCTCTAGAACTCTCGACCCCTGCCTTTTATTCTAACTCACAATTTGTTAGTTTTGAGAACTTGGGATAGGTTACGCAGCCCCAATTTAGGCACCTGTGCGGGCAACATAGGATCCGGCCGTCTCAATGCCTGTTTCCGGGAGGCGTTGGGTCTCACTTTAGATCCGGCTGTCCTGTGGCCGTCAGCCAGTTCCTTAAAGCGGTTCCCTCGCGCTCGAAAGATTCGATTGAGGCCGCTCCTGTGAGATTCATCCAGCTACCAAGAATCCCAGAGAGGGCTGACCGGGCCCATACCCGCAAGTGACCTCCTCCCAACGCAGGCAGCCAATCTTTTATTCCGGGCATCTCAGCCTTGATTGTGTACAGGAACAGATGCAGGCACGATATAGTGAGATCCGTGCTAGAGGCTTGCAGAGAGGAGTTGGGGATAACTGAGGTATGCAGGAGGGCTGGCCTTCCCGTAGACAGGGGCAGGAGGATGGTGAACCTGCTTCTCAGGTACGGGTTGCTGGTGGAACTGCAAAAGGGGAGGAGAAGAAGGTACAGGATAACTCCTAGGGGATACGAGTGGCTGGGCACATACGAGAGGCTGGAAGAGGTGCTTCCCCCAGTTTGAGGAGGTCTCGGGAGCCCCACTATGCTAGGGGGTTGCTGAGTTAGCCTGAATCTGGCAGGTCCATTACAATCCAAGTAGTCCTACCTGAGTGTAGGTCTAACCCCTTATTATAGTCGAACTTCTTAGCAGGGATGAACATGAGATCTGTTCTGAAGGTTAGGAAGAAGGGGGTCATCATCCTGCCTAAGAGAACGAGGGGGATAGCTGGCATCGGGTAGGGAGATGAGGTAATCTCTGAAGTGGATGAGGGTCTTATCATACTGAGGCCTCTTAAGTCCAAAGTGGTGGATGTCGATCCGGAGATCGTAGAGGAGTTGCTCAGAGAGGAGTACGCCCTAGAGGGTGAGAAATACTAAAGCATCTCTAAGGGCTAGGTCCGTGAGAATAGTTTTGGATACCGGTGTCTTGGTCGAGTACATCGTAAAAAGGGCTCCTTACAGGCACAAGGTCGTGGAGGTCTTCAGGAATGCGGATGAGGGAGATGTTAGGCTGTTTATGAGCCCAATTACATTGAGCGAGGCATTGTACGTAGTTTCAAGGATCTACCGAGATTTCATCCATCTCTAATCCCGATGAAGAAGCACTAAAATACGTTGAATGGTTGAAGGTAAGGGTATCCAGGTGAATATCACTGAGGAAATCGAGAAGAGGGCCGGTGAGCTGAAAAAGGAACTGCATTTAGCCCTGCCGGAATGTTACGTCATAGCCACCGCGGAGCTCATAAAGGGATCACCGCTGTTCAGAAGGGTTGAGAAGGAGATGGAACCGGTACTCGACAAGTTGGAAGAGCTGGGAGTCTTGTTCTTGGATTCCATCTAATAATCGCGCGTGGATCTCTCAGGGCATGAGGAGGTGCGTTGATGAACGAGATGAGGTTGCGCTTGGGAGGTGCTCGTCCTGAATGTGAAGCGGGATGTCATGAGGGTGTATAACGAGATAGCAGAGGGGTTCGATCACACCCGGGGGAGGCCCTGGCCTGAGGTGGACCTAGTTGACAGGGATCCCGTCCTGGACTTGGGGTGTGGTAACGGGAGGCATGCTAGCTATCTAGAGAGTAAGGGATACCGAGTCGTTTGCGCCGACATTTCTTGGGGCATGCTCATGGTGGCCAAGAAGAGGGTCAGGGATCTTGTGCAGTGCGATGCCTCCGCACTCCCCTTCCGCGACTCCTCCTTCGGCACGGTCCTCTTCCTAGCAACGATACATCACCTGCCTAAGGAGGACCGCCTGCGTTCTCTAGAGGAGATCAGGAGGGTTCTGAAGCCGGGAGGGAGGCTAATAGTCTCAGCTTGGGCCCTCTTCCAGCCCCGTTTCTTCGGGAAGATACCTTGGATGCTGCTCAATCCCTTGAGGGGAAGGGAGTTCGGGGATCTGACCGTCCCCTGGCACAAGAAGGGCAGGGTCTACCAGCGCTATTACCACCTCTTCACCAGAAGTGAACTGGAGTCATTGGTGGAGGAGGCCGGTCTGAAGACAGTCCGCTCCTACGGAAGGAGCTTTAAATATCGCTGGTTCGCTGAGAATCACGTAGTAGTGGCGGAGAAGGTCTGAGATGGCCGTGGAGGGATTGAAGCTAAGGCCCGTCAGGAGGGCTAGGGTGGCCTCAGGGGTAGCTATTGTGCCGGTTATGGCTAGACCGTACCCTTGCCCTCACGGCAGGTGCATCTACTGCCCTGGAGGCGGGCAGACACCTCAGAGTTATGTTGACAGGAGTCCCACCGTGATGAGGGCAGCCAAGGTGAACTACGACCCCTTCAAACAGGTCTGGGTGAGGCTCCAGCAGCACCTCATGGCCGGCTTCTTCCCCTCAAAGGTGGAGATGATCCTGATGGGCGGCACCTTCACGGCCATGCCCTTCCCTTACCAAGAGTGGTTCGTGAGGAGAGCTTTCGATGCCCTCAACTCCTTTCCCGGCGATGAGATCAGATCTGGTAGCCTGCTGGAGGCCCATGCCTTGAATGAGTCAGCTAAAGCGAGGTGCGTGGCCCTCACCATCGAGACAAGGCCGGACTGGGCTAAGGAGGAGCATGTCGACAGGATGCTCTACCTAGGCGCTACTAGGGTGGAAATAGGGGTACAGAGCCCCTTCGATGATGTGCTGGAGAGGGTGAGGAGGGGGCATACCGTCCATGACGTCATAGAATCTACCCGCATTCTAAAGGATGCAGGCTACAAGGTCTGCTATCACCTCATGCCCGGGCTTCCGGGGAGCGATCTGGACAGGGATATCGAGGCTTTCAGGCTCATATTCGAGGATCCAGACTTCAGGCCCGACATGCTGAAGATATATCCCACGCTCGTCCTACCCGGCACCCCTCTCTACGAGATGTGGAGGAGAGGGGAGTACAGGGGACTTACCGAGGAGGAGGCGCTGGAATACCTGATTAAGGTTTACCGGCTCCTTCCCAGATGGGTGAGGATTCAGCACGTTCAGAGGGACATACCGGAGGAGTACATAGCGGCCGGACCAAGGAGGAGGAACCTCAGGCAGATGGTGGAGCGCTACTTCTTGGAGAGGGGAGAGAGGATAAATGAAATAAGATATAGAGAGGTGGGCCACGCTCTAGCTAGGGGAGTCGAGCCGAATTACGACTCAATCAGGCTGGAACGCATAGACTACGAGGCTAGCAGCGGTTACGAGGTGTTCCTATCCTTGGTGGATGACAACGACGTGTTGATGGGGGTGCTCAGATTGAGGAAGCCCTCGGTCCTAGCACATCGTTGGGAGGTGGATGAGAGGACGGCCATAGTGAGGGAGATCCACGTTTACGGCCCTTTGGTTCCGGTGGGAGAGCCTCCCGGAGACAGGGCCCAGCACAGGGGGTTTGGGAGGTGGCTCATGTCGGAGGCCGAGAGGATAGCAGTGGAGGAGCTGGATGCGAGGAGGATGCTGGTCATATCCGGTGTGGGGGCGAGGAACTACTTCAGGAAGCTGGGATATGAGCTTATCGGGGGCTCCTTCTACGTGGCAAAGGAACTCTCCTGATCTGAATATTTTATATTCTCATGGGAATATTAGTTGGTAATAGATAGGTGGGAAGGTGATGAGATAAAGAGGAGGAAGGGATGGCTCCTTCTCTATGGCAGGAGGAAGGTAGGTAAACCCTTTCTGCTACGTCGTCTCACGAAATAGGATGCTTACGTGACGATCACAAGATCAAGAGCTGCGCTCGTGGAGGGGGAACTGAGGCCCATCGAGGAAGCGATCCGTCTCGTCGTGGAGACCCTATACTCTGGTGGAAAGGCCGTGATAGACGAGTTTCAGAGGCTCGATGACTCGTATTGGGAGAGACTAGCCGAGATACACCCGAGTGGGAGGCTCTACCTAGCGAGATCAAGCTCAGGGATAGTGAGGAAGGTGTTCAACAGGAGGAGCCCTCTTCTGGGGCTTGTCGAACCCTTAAGACTCGACATAATCTCTTACTCGGACATGCTGGCGAATCTCAGGCCGAAGGATAGGGAGGGCTTCGTGTGGGCCGCTCTCATGAGGGATCCATGGGTGATACCGCTCACGAGCCATGAGGACCCGGTTAGCTTCTTCGTGGATAGATCATTCGGGCTCTTCATGTCGGCTCAAGGACTCGTGGGGGAAGTCTTCAGCGAGGAGGAGAGGATGCTCACATCCCTCTACGACTCGATCCTCCTTCTAATGGGAGAGGGGGTCTGGAGCGCCAAGGAGATGGCGGGAATCCTCAGCTCTAGAGGGCTGCTGTCTGGAGGAACGGCTGCAGTTACCGGAATCCTATCGAGACTTGAATCCATGGGATTAGCGATGAAGATACCTCTGTGGAAGAGTGGAAGGGCCAGGTACCTTTACCGGCACAGATCTCCCCTGCTATCAGTCCTCTACTACATGGAGGCCAAGTTCGGGGTGAGCGACGGTTACCAGCCTGAGGAGGGTGCGATTAAGAGCATTTTGGGCAGGGAGATCCAGCTGTCGGTGGGGGAGATGCTGGCCAGGCGGGAAGGGGCGAGGCTAGCCTACCATGTGTCGCCCGAGAGCGATGTGGATGCAGTTCTCCTGAGGAGGAAGAGGGTTATGGCTGGATATGAGATCAAGCTGGGACCAATAACTGAGAAAGAAGCCGAGAAATCGGTGATGAGGATGAGGGAACTTGGTGTACCCTACGCAGGCCTCGTCAGCTTGACTGAGAGGCCGCCTGAAGTAGGAGACGAGTCTCTAGGCCCGGATGATCTCGTTTCCCTAGCTGAAAGGATCAGATTTGCCCCCAGAGATGGGGACCCTCTCAGCCCTCACCCTTAGGTTCTCCAAGTAGAATCTAGCTCCGTCCCTGTCCACTATGTGCAGCTAGAAAGGAGACCTAGTTTCCAAGCCAGCTCCCCTCAATATCCTCTCCTTGAGATCCTCGTATTCCTCAAAGTCTTTAGGGGCTCTCTCGCACACAATGAGCAGGTCAACGTCGGAAGAGGCGGTGAGCCTTCCCTCCACAGCGCTACCGAACACATATACCTCCACATCACCCAAGAGGCTCCTAGCTGATTGGGCGATCTCTCTCACGTGCTCCCTCCATCTCTTTACCATTTCAGCTCTCTCTATCCTTTTCCTCACATAGGCCCGCAACTCTAATCACCTCCCGAGCCAGTTCGACGAATGAGATGGCTAACTCGCGCCTAAAGTTCCTCCCACCGTACCTAGAGCTGAAGTAGGCATCTGTGAGGTGCTCTATCCTCTCACCCCTCTCTTCCAAGAGTTTAGATACGAGATCACATTACTCGGAGAGCCAGTCACCTAAGAGCTCCATCAGATCGTGAGTCCTCGGATATGTGCCCACCACCTCAAGCAGCACTCCTTTGACGAATAGTTCGATGGCCTGATGGACGTGAAACACGGCCTTGTCATGAAACCCTCTGGATAGGCTGTACTCAGCTAGCTCTAGGAACGCCCTGCCCCTTCTCTTCAGGTTCTCGGACTCCCTGTAGCTCAATTCATTCGGCCTCCTCGAACTTCCCCTCCTCCTTGTCCAGCTTCTTGGCATCCCTCAAGGTGATCGGCCTACCGCCCGTACTCGGCCTCTTCACGACCGCGTAGTAGAGGGCCCCTACTGCAGCGGCGAAGAAGCCCACAGTAGTGACGAGTACCCCGACCAGTACCAGAGCGACGAGGATAGCCAGTATGAGGGCAGCGATCAACGGGAGGTATTTGAGGACCAGCCAGAGCACTATACCTCCAGCCAGCAGCCCTATTAGGGTGAGAAGCAGGAGAGCCGCAACTTCCCTCCCACTCAAATCAATCACCCAGTGTTATGGTGAATCCCCTGTTCCCAGATTGGGGTATGTGCCTCGCTATCTCCTTAGCCATGGCAGCTATGTTCAGGGACTGGAGTATCACCCTGCCCGGGCCCCTCAGCACCGCGAAGAAGAGGCCCTCCCCACTGAAAAGCATGGACTTCACGCCGCCGACCCTCTCTATGTCGAAGTCCACCGAGTCCTCCAAGGCCACCAAGTGCCCGGTGTCTACCTTGAGCACATGATCTGGCTTCAGATCGTACTCTATAAAGTCCCCGGCCGCGTGGATGAACACCTTCCCAACGCCGCGTACCCTCTCCATTATGAGTCCCTCTCCACCGAAGAGAGCAGCTCCCAGCTTCCTGGCCATGCCGGCAGTGATCTCAACGCCATCCTCCGCAGCCAAAAAGCCGCCCCTCTGGATAAGGTACTCCTCAGTGCCGTCCAGTTCCAGCACCGCTATCTTACCAGGAGCTGTGCCGGCGAAGGAAACTACTCCCGGTCCTCCTTCGGCGGAGAACTCCGTTACGAAGAATGTTTCTCCAGCTATGGCCCTCTTCAGGCTGGCCACGAACCCTCCACGGGCCTTAACATCCATCTTTACGTTGCCGGACATGTGGTTGAGGGCCCCGGCCTCTGCGTAGATTCTCTCACCGGGAGACAGTTCTATTACGAGGACTTGAAGATTATCCCCTACTATCCGGTACTTCATGCCTCCTCAGGGATTGTGGACAGGGGTGGCTTATTAAGATCCCGAATCAGCGGCCGTCTCGAAAACCGTATGGCGAGGAGATGCGGTCACGGTGGCTTGAAGATCTCCCTCAGCATGCATATAGGATTAGGTATGATCATGGGTACTCTCCTCCTGTACTCCTCGTAATCCTCCCCGAACTTCTCCAACGCCTCGGGTTCCTCTACCCTGATCAGGAATAAGATGACGCTCGCCCAGATGGTGAGGGTGAGTAGGAGGAATGTGAAGGGGCCACCGGGTAGTAGGCCGAAGGAAGTGACGAAGAGCCCGATACCGAGGTGGTGAGGGTGCCTGACGCAGGAGTATATTCCATGGGTCACCAGCTTCGTGGTCCATCCCCACTCCTCCGGCTGCCCAAACTTCCTGAGCATTCTACCTGATGTCCTCAGGATCAGCGCTGCAACTATCATCCCGAGTAATCCGAGGACCCTCACCCATAAAGGTAGAATGAAGCCATATATAGAGTCCAGCGAGTATCCTAGTACTAGGGGGATCAGCATCACGAATAGCCAGAGGAAGAATCTCCTCTTCACCTTCTCCATTAAGATCGCCCAGATTAACGATTGACCAGCAGGATCTTTAAGGTTTCAGGATGGGCAAGGGTGCTTCTACATAAGAGATACTCGTGTTAGCCAAGGATTATTGGCTTGTTCCCGTGTGAGGGCTTTTATAACCGACTTGAGCGTTTCCGAACTCAATTATATCGTTTGTAGGAAATCTAATGGGAGAGGAGTCGAGGGATATCGGGCAGGTGCCTCTCATCGGGTTATGACGAAATCCTGAGTGAGAGTGGACAACATCTCTGAAAGAGCCCCGAAGATGAAATGTAAGCGCTTCCTTTCGCCGGTAGATCACTTCATCAAAGCAGTGGAGGTGTTGAAGATGAAAATAACGTTCGTAGCGTGATAAGAAGCTGAGTAGAAGGCATGTGAGGTGGGATATTGTTCACCGAGGATCTTATTGAAAAGGAGCGCGGTGCAGTGGAAAAGCACGAGTTCGATATGGGGGCCATCCCGGGGTGAGGAGGACTGCGGAGAGACCTGAAACCGGCTTGGTGATGGAAGTGGCCTGCTCTAGCCTACATGCTGGAGATTCGATATAGAATGGCCGATCCCAGTGCACCCAATCCCGAGACCATCAGAAGCGGTCCCGCCACACTGACGGTGTAGCCCATCTCCGCCCAGTGGAGGAAGAATATGAACATCAATGTGGATTGTATCAGAAATATGGCCGATACTGCCACTAAGAGCCTGCCCACAGGGGTATTCCCGAGGGTAAAGTAATTCCTCAGGGTGAGCATCAGGAAGAGGATCTCCACGAGAACGAGAACCAGATCCACAATCCAGTAAACACCTATCATTAGATCACCCCGTAAGGGAGTTTACAACCTCCCAATTCCTCTCCAAGACGTCGGAAAGGAAGTATGGAGCGCCGTAGCCGCTCTCCAATCTCACGATTAAACCGTGTCTCTCCAGCACAGTTAAATGATGGATCACGGTCTTGTAGTTCAGATTCAGCACTCTTGCGAGTTGATTCGGGTTCATGGGCTTCTCCTTTAGTGCTCTTAATATCTTCAGCCTCGTGGGCCCGCCTCTCGAACCATTCAACAGCCACGTTAGTATCTTCCTGAGCCTCAGGGGATCCATTTAATACCTCAAGAGGTGACGACTTGGACCTTAAATCCCTTGGCATAGGATATTTCGTAGATTCCTCATAAAAACATTAATACAATATCGATGTAAGAGGTAATCATCGATACTCTATAGGAGTAGTGCTAAATTTATGGTAAATTTATATGTAAATTTGGGGAAAATTGGGTCTCACATTTATCATTCCGTGGTTCTGCTCTCATTATGAGCAAGTCGATCCTTATAGGAGCAATCGTCGTGTTGGTCACCCTCGCTGCTGCTCTATTCTACGTAGCATCGAGGCCGGCTGAGAAGACTCCTACCGTGATGGTGACGCCCAAACAGACTGCCTTTCAGAAAGCCGTGGGATGGAAGCCCGATGGCGATGTAACTGAGGGGGAGTACGATCAAGAGCTGGAGCTGGCGGGCGGCAGATTCAAAGTATACTGGAGGGTTGATGGTGAGTATCTCTACGTGGCCCTAGTGGGTAGGACGACAGGCTGGATTGCGATAGGCTTCGAACCGACGAAGAGGATGAAGGATGCAGACATGGTGATAGGGTGGGTCAAGGACGGTAAGGCCACGGTAATTGACGCCTATTCCACGGGCGAAACTGGACCCCATCCGCCGGATGAGAAATTAGGGGGAAGGAACGATATCCTATCGTATGGAGGATCGGAGAAGGATGGTGTGACCACTATAGAGTTCAAGAGGAAGCTTTCCACGGGAGATAAGTACGATAAGGACCTGAAGCCAGGATCGACGATCAAGTTCATCTTCGCCATGGCGGACGAAGATATTTTCACCAAGAAGCATAATGTAGCCAAGGGATCCGGCGAGCTCAGCCTAAGGGGCTGACTCACTCCCCTGAGAAGGAATCGTGTTCAATTCGTCCTTTTTTATTTTCACATGGCATTGCCCCAACTGCTCCCTTGGACCTCTAATAGCGAGAGGAGGGGAGGGAATCCTCAGCTGAGGAGCACAGCAAGGACCCCTGAGAGGAATATCCCGTCGAACACTCCAGCCCCTCCTATGCTCACCAGCCCGCTCCCTATCTTCTCCACTTCCCTGAGCCTCAACAGGTCCGCTCCGATCAAGGTTCCCAAGGTTCCGGATACATAGGCGCTAACGCCTGTGAAATGAGGGGCCAGTATGAGGGAGGATAGGGCCGCGGCTATAGGGGCTATGTAGAAGGGCATCACTATGCCCACACCCCTCACCGGCCGGCTGAAGGCGTAGCTCACCAGCGTCACTATGATCAGAGAGGCTATGATCCCCGGCCTGGGACCCACTTTCGACAGGAGGAAGAGGGAGAATGCTGTGGGGATGAGCGCCCCTCCTAAATTAACCGCTATTATAACCCTCCTCTCTATCCTGACCGGAGGGAGTTTAATCCTGAGGAAAAGTACTTCGACCTCGTCCACGACCTCGTAGGTCCTCTTCTCCCACACAGGGATGTTCACCGCACTGCCCAACAGCGTGGAGAGTAGGAGAATCCATGTCTGCCAAGGAGTCAGACCTATCTTGGTGAATGCTCTTCCCACCATGCCCAAGAAGAGCAGGAACATTATGGGGAGTAAGAAGAGGAAGAGGAGCATTATCAGCATCATGGCGAGGGGGTAGTATATGTAGGACCTGTCCACCTGAACCATCAGAGGGGGAGAGTAATAAAGAGCCTCCTTACCCCTCGCTGGGTAAGTTTCATGTTTCCGAGCTTGAATGAGATCTGCGGTCTATCGCCAGATTAAGGTCGCATCGCGCCCGTCTTGGCATGGTCTATACCAACTACTCAACGAATCCCCTAGAGATGGCGACCAAGATTCCCCCCTCCTTATCCTCATTCAGTGCAGCTAGTCGGATGGCCATGGCGTAGGGGACCTTCATCATTCTTTTCTCTCTCATTTCCGGTCTCAGTCTGAGCAGCTTCTTCACCCTTTCATCGAACTCCTTGACTCGCCTAGCGCTGAGTCCGGCCTTAACCTCACCTGTAACGATGATGTCGTCAGTCTCACCGTAAATGGTACTCCTCATAATCCTTCAGCGCCTTGAGGAACTTCTCCTCCAAGGAGAGGGACATCACTCATAGGTCCCAAGACGATATAGAATCTCTTTCGTGGGTTCAAGTACTTTCCCATATGGAATGAAAGTTATATGAAAAACGCTAGCTCGCGCGCTACTGAAATGCTTGAGAGGGCGCGCGAGTCAACCTACCTCACTCATAAAGGGCAGGGAAATTAGATCCCGGATCGAGCCTGATGGGCGAAATTGAATTCTAACGGAATCTCCTGCATAAATCTCGCATACGACATGACGGGCCTCTCCATCGGGTTCTTCACCGGTCATATGACTATTCTTTATCATCCTAAACCCTCAACCTGCAGGTTTAGATTGAAATGAGGAGTGGGTGCGTCTGGATCCGGCCATGGAGGGATTCATCAAGGAACTTCAAGGAAGGAGAGGTCTTTGTCACTTAGTTCCATCTCCGCAGCTTCAGCATTTTCTTGGAGCTGCTCCAAGCTCTTAGCTCCGGGGATTGCGACCACTCCCTTCTCCCTTATCACCCACGCCAGAGCGAGTTGGGCCGGGCCTGTCCCTCCTCCCTTCCTCTTCGCTAGTTCCTTCAGCCTCTCAACCACAGTCCAGTCGATCCTTCCGTAAAGGTGCCATATGTTCAGCCTCCTCTGCAGTCCTTTGGGTATTCTCCCCGGCCCGTATTTCCCGGTAAGCAATCCCTGCGCCAGGGGGCTATAAGCTATTATCGTGATTCCCTCCCTCCGGCAGTGAGGGATCAGATCCCTCTCCGGATCCCTCTTCAACAGGTTATACTCAATCTGGTTGCTGGCTAGGTCGTGCCTCTGGAGATAGCTCCTAGCCTCCTCCATCTGCTTCAGGGAGAAATTGCTCACCCCTATCGCCCTTATCCTCCCTTCCTCCAGCTCCCGCTCTAGTGCCCTCAACGCGCCCTTCAGGGGAAATATGGGACTGGGCCAGTGGATCTGGTAGAGGTCCACGTAGCTGGTGTTAAGCCTCCTCAAACTGTTCCTCAGCGCCTTCAATACCCCTGAGACGGTGACCCTGTATGGAAAGACCTTCGTAGCTATTACTACTTCTTCCCTGTCCACTTGGCTCAGCGCCTTCCCTATGACCCTCTCGGATCTCCCCCATCCGTATATCTCCGCAGTATCTATGAAGTTGATTCCAAGCTCCAAGGCCCTCCTTATTATGGAGATGGCCTCCCCTTCATCTATTTCCTTCCCCCAACCCCAATAGCTGGCGCCGAACTGCCAAGTCCCCAGCCCTATTTTGGAGACCCTTATACCCGTCCTCCCCAGCTGCTCGTACCTCATATGAATCCCGAGAGATCCTAGCGATACGGGATTTTAAAGCGAGCTGTCAAGGACCGGCTGGGAAGGTAGGGGCCTGAAGGTAGCCGAGAGTCATTCCGAGCCTTAGCTATCAGCTTTACGAGTTAATTAGGGGTGGTGTTAGAGACCACTACTTTATCCCCAACCTCTCCTTTATCAGCGCCACGTCCCTCTCCAAGGCCGTGAGCCTCTCATCCAGCATGGACTTGAGGTCCTTCCTGACCCCCTTGAGCTCCTCCAGCGTCTCATCCTGCTT
>JAOZFI010000019.1 GCA_027491395.1 Thermoproteota archaeon
GGGTACACCATACTGAAACCGAATACCACTTCCTACCCTAAAGGCACGCCCACTGTAGAGCAGCCCATCTCCGATCCTAGGAGGGGTTATGGGCATATGGGAGGGGGACCGCCGTCTGAGGTTGGCAATCAGCCGCTGGCTATTGTTCCCTCTGGGAAACTCAGTGAGGAAGAGAGGAAGAGTATTCTCTACATGAGAGAGGAGGAGAAGCTGGCTAGGGACGTATACCTATATATGTATGAGAAGTGGAAGCTCAAGATCTTCCAGAACATAGCAAGGAGCGAGCAACAGCACATGGACATGGTAAAGGTCCTCACTGAGAGGTACGGGCTAGAGGATCCAGCTAAGGACAGGGGAGTCTTCACGAATCCTGATCTACAGTCACTGTACAATGAGCTGATCCAGAAGGGAAGTCAGTCTCCTGAGGAAGCCTTGAAAGTTGGTGCCCTTATAGAGGAGGTCGACATCAGGGACCTGAAGGGGTGGCTGAGCAAGGTGGACAACGCTGATATAACCCGAGTCTACGAGAACCTGATGGAAGGAAGTAAGAATCACCTGAGAGCCTTTACCCATGTGTTAAAGCAGTACGGAGTGATATATCAGCCCCAGATCCTCAGTTTGGAGGAGTACGAGTCCATAATCAGCGGCGGAGTGGGGACAGGAAGGATTAAGGGATCGGGACGCGGCAGGACGGGCTGACCCATCGGCGGTCTCACCTCTTAAATTTTCCATTCTATAGGTGATCTCTCGGGAGGGAAAATGAGGGTTGCCTTCCCTGTCTACGACCACAAAGGGCTGGATGAAGAGATCTTCGAACATTTTGGACATGCTCCCGCCTTCCTACTTGTGGAGATTGAAGATGGAACTGTGAGATCCTACGAAACGGTAGAGAATCCCCATTCCGGAGAGCACGGACCTGGCGTAGTTCCCTCCTTCCTTGTCCAATTGAACGTGGACGTACTGATATGCAGGGGGGTGGGTGGTAGGGCTCGCCTGTTCTTTCAGCAGTTGGGGATAGAAGTCATCACGGGAGCTCAGGGGAAGGTGAGTGATGTCCTCGAGGCCTACCTCTCTGGGGAGCTGGAATCACTACCTTACGAACCGAGGGAAAAGTGGCACCACTATTGATTCCCTATTACTATTTTTTCAGTAACTTTAAAACTATTGTTAACTTTATTTATTAATCTATTTTCCGAGAATATCTCAAAGTTTTTATTATAACATCCTTTAGTATGTTCATGCCAAGTGTTTCAGCTCTCCTGAAGGCCCACGGGACGCCTCCCAAGGAGGTCTATCTCGATCACGAGAACTCGGGATGGGTCCCGCCCGAGGTGGTTGAGGCCATGCTACCCTACTTCAATGAGAAGGGGTACGGACATCCTTCAATAACTAATAAACCCGGCTGGGAAGCCCTAGAGGTCGTCGAGTCGACGGCAGAAACTGTGGCTGCTACCCTCAGCGTCGATCCTTCCTTGGTCCACTTCGTCCACAGCGGCACGGAGGCCAATAACTTGGCGATTCTCGGATCCATGATGGCCCTTAAGAGGAGGGGGAAGATCATTGTCTCGGATATAGAGCATTACAGCGTGCTGCTTCCAGTCCTATCCTTAGAAGATGTAGGGTTCGGGGTCGTGAGGGCACCTGTGGATGAAGAGGGGTTCGTTGATGTCGATGTCATCAGAGAACTTGTCGATAGTGAGACGGTTTTGGTGAGCGTTCAGGCCGTGAATCACGAGATAGGTACTGTACAGAGGCTGAAGGAGATAGTCGAGATTGTGAAGGACAGAAATCCTGACGTCATCTTCCATACTGATGCCTGCGATGCCTACGGGAGGGTCCCTCTGAAGGCGGAGGAGATTGGAGTGGATATGATGACCCTCAGCTCTCACAAGATCCTCGGACCCAAGGGTGTTGGAGTTCTCTGGGTATCGGAGGGGGTTAGGGTTGAGCCCCTCCTGAAGGGAGCGCTGAGCTCCCAGCCCCTTTGGCCGGGGGTGGAGAACGTCCCATCACTGGTAGGGTTCAGGAAGGCGGTAGAGTTGGCCTTTCAGGACGGGTTATCGAGGGTGTCTACGCTCAGGGACAGGCTCATCAATGGAATCTTGGATAGGATACAGGACACCCAGCTCAACGGACCGTCTGGTGAGATGAGGGCACCAGACAACGTCAATATAAGCTTCCTACATGTTGAAGGAGAGGCCCTGACTGTCGAGCTCAGTCTCAGAGGTGTTTACGTCTCCAGTGGAAGCGCCTGCACCTCTAGGGTGTTGGAACCCAGTCATGTGATGCTTGCGATCGGCAAGGATTACGAGGCAGCCCATGGGAGTCTGCTCTTCAAGCTCACGAGGTATCATAGTAAGGGAGATGTCGATTACGTCGTGGATCAGGTGGTAGAGTCCGTCGGCAGGTTGAGGGAGATAAGTCCGTTGGGGAAAGGTTAATATGTCCATGACTATTGTTATATGAGAAGGTGTGCATATGAGTACCAGAGTGCCCCTCCCGTACACCCCCACGGTACTGGAGCTCTTCAGGAATCCCAAGAACATGGGGAAGATGGAGAATCCTGACGCCTCAGCCCAAGCTGGCAGTCCGGCTTGCGGTGACGTGATCAGCATATACCTGCGTATAGCTAGGGAGGGAGATGAGGATGTGATAGAGGAGGCTAAATTCGAGAGTTACGGTTGCGCAGCGAACATTGCGGCTGCGAGCATACTGACCGAGATAGTCAAGGGGAAAAGCCTAAGAGATGCATGGGAAATAGGCTGGGAGGATGTCGCGGAGAGGTTGGGCGGTCTGCCTCCAGTAAAGAGGCATTGCAGCATCCTAGCGGTCGGTGGCCTGAGGAGGGCGATCCGCCACTACTATGAGAAGAGTAGACCCGAATGGCTCCCTGAAGACCTCACAACGGTCGAGAAGCAGGCGCTAGAGGAGGAAGAGATGATAGAGAGGTTGTACGGTGGTATGATTGGAAGGGAGTGAGTACACTTTAGTGGCAGAGCTCGAGATGTACTCTAGACGGAGAGGATGCATGGAATCGCCGGTAGCAAAGCTGTTGAGGTTCCTAAGGGAACTTCGACAGGGCGAGGGTATCAAAGTATTGACGGATAGCAGGTTCCCCTACAGAGCGGTTGAGGCGCTGGTCGGGAAAATGGGGCTGGGCTTCGAGCATCTGGGTAAGGAAGGAGGATACGATGCCTGTGTTGTCTACAAGCCGAGGGAGCTTGACACGAATAGCAACCGTCGATGAGCTACAAAGGGGACAAGGAGTTATATCAGGTGAATCGTAGAACGGGATTAGGTACTGGGGCAATTACCTTTTTCCATATCTTTTTCCATCTCATCTATTAGCTCCTTCATCCTCGCGACGAACCTCTCGGCGTCCTTCACCAGAACCTGAACCTCCTCGGTAGAGAGAGTGAAAACAAGTATGTAATCCCCCTCTTCTCTGGCCTCCCTCAGCTTGCTCAGTATTCTGGCGTACTCTCTATCAAGGAGACCTGGTTCCACGAGTCTGGTCCAGAGTTTGAAAGCTACCCCTCCGTGGGTGGATGCTTCCTCCCCGAGAAGGAGTAAGATTGCCCTAGCCGCATTGTAGGCAGCGTAGTAGGCCCTGCTTACTGCATCCTCCAGCTCCCCCTCAATGAGAAGTAATTTAGCTGACCTCAATTTGGATTCAGCCTTTTTCATCAGAGCTATAGACTCTCCCCGGCCTTCCAAAGTAGGAACCCCTCCTCTCTCGCCCTTCTTATCAGGGAGATGCTCCCCTTCGAATAATCCTCTGGTGATACGACTATCACCGTTACCGGAACTCCCGTATCGGCGAAGATATTTGAGGAAATTTCCCTAGCCATCGTCCTAGCTTCACTTACATTATCGGCCACTAACATCACGTCAACATCGCTGTCAGGTCTGTAGCTCCCCCTAGCCACGGAGCCGAATATCAAGATTAGCTTGGCCCCCGGAATGCTGGATAACTCCTCCCTGAGCCTGCGAAGCACCTCATCGAGTTTCAGTGCGATCATCGTATTGTATAGAAGGAGGCACTAAATAGTTTAACCGTTAGAGGTGGCGTTGGTAGGGGATCACCTCCTCCGCGCGCGATCCCTTAGAACTGATTGTGTTTAGAACTTCAGTTTTAATTGATTTAGCTGTTGCATGATGCGATGAGAACGAGGTTCAAGTGGATCACTGTCCTGAGCCTGGCCTTCCTCGGATTCGCTAGGAGCACTGGATGGGCACTTAACAAGGGCTTATCCTTTCCCCTCCTATCCAGTTACACGGAATCCGCCTTCATTAAGGGAAGCGTCCTAGCCTTAGAGGGGCTGATAGGGATGGTCATCCCTCCCATCCTCGGCTATTACAGCGATATCATGAGGTCGAAGTACGGTCGAAGGAAGCCGTTCGTCGCGGTTGGGGGGATCCTAGCCTCTCTGGCATCCATCTCCATTTACCTCGCTTACTTTTCCGGTGTGGGGTTACTGGGCTTTTCGCTCACGCTCGCCTTCCTGTACCTTTCCCTGCACGTGTACACCGCCCAATACAGGGCCTTGATGCCCGACACAGTGGAGAGCGGTCAGAGAGGAAGAGCCAGCGGCATCATCACCCTCTTCGAGTGGGCGGGCAACCTCTTCCTCTTCGGACTCGCTGGGGTGCTCATGGCCATGGCCGTCGAGTCGACCGGCGGATCGGGAATCAAGGCCCTCGCGAGCACGCCCTACCTGCAGATCCCCTTCCTCATAACGGCAGCCTTCCTGCTGGTGAGCGCTCTCGTGGTCTACTTCGTGGTGAAGGAGCCTGAAATTCATGTGAATAGGGAGGAGGGTATCTGGGAGTATGTGAAGAGTATATTCTCCAACCGGGACTTCCTCAGGTTCTACACCGCTCAGGTCATGTGGTGGCTGAGCTTCGAGTTCGTGGCCATCTTCCTCTTCGGAATACTGGCTTACATCCTCAGAGGAGCTGCCACTGAGCTGGATGTGAAGGCCGTCACCTCGCTGGGACTCCTCCTCATGGCCCTGTTCAACATCACGGTCCTAGTCGGTTCCATTCCCGGTGGGATCATCTATGACAGGATCGGGAGAAGAGTGAGCATCGTTGCGGGAAGCGTGGTGTTCGCCTTACCCCAGCTGTGGGCATGGATCATAAGCACTAAGATGGAGGTAGCGGCAGCGCTGGCCGTAGCCGGGATTGGCTGGGGGATGCTTATGGCCTCCTCATTCCCGGTCATAGGGGATCTGCTGACCAGTTACGAGAAGGAGGAGTTGACAGGTCGCTATTATGGGTTCTTCGAGGCTACTAGGTCCCTACCAATACTCCTCGCTGGTGTGATAGGGGGCGCGATCGTCGACTTAGCTGGAGGGAACTACAGGATCCTCTTCCCGATAGGGGCAATACTGGTCTTGGCTTCTATACCACTGATATGGGGTATGAGGAGGCTGGAGAGATGATCTACCTAGTAGCCATCCTCGCCGCCTTGGGCGCTTTCCTCCTCTTCGTTTTTTACGTAAGCTACAGGCTGGTGAAGCCGCCTAGGTACATTGGTGAGTGGACCCCCTCCGACTTGGGCCTCGATTACGAGGAGGTAACGCTGACCACAGATGACGGCATCAGGCTTGAGGGGTGGTGGATGGACAGGGGGAGCGATAAGACGGTGGTGCTCCTCCACGGTTACACGGTGAGCAGGTGGGCCTTCTACATAAGGAGGATGATGGAGTACTTGGCTGATGAGGATTACAACATATTGACCTTCGACTTCAGGGCCCACGGGAGGAGCGGCGGGAGATATACCACATTCGGCAACATGGAACTGCTCGATCTCAAGGCAGCCCTAGAATGGATCCGCGCCAGAAGGAGAGGGGATGGGAAGGTCGCGCTGATCGGCTACTCCATGGGAGGGATCGTGACCATAAGGGCGCTAGCTGAGGGTATGGCTGACGTGGGGGTGGCTGACAGCCCTCCATTTTACGCGGACAGGAGCGCAGCCAGGGGGTTGAAGTATTTCGCTAATCTGCCCTCCTCCCTCTATCCCCTCGTCAAGGTCTTCGCCAAGGCGCTGACAGGTGTGGAGAATGTCGACGTCATGGGATACGCCGAGAGGGTCATGAGACCCCTCCTCATAATCGTGGGTAAGCAGGATCCCCTAGTCAGGGTAGAGGAGGCGGAGGAATTCGTCGCCCTGAACAGGGAGATCAATCCCCGTGTGGAGCTGTGGATCGGCGAGGGAGCTCACGTTAGGGTAATGGAGGCAGAGCCCGATGAGTACAGGGAAAGGGTGCTTACCTTCCTGAGGGCTCATCTGGGAGCATCATGACCTATGGTGGGTTCGGTAGAGTTGAAAACCTGCTGAATTCTCGGGAGAGGTTGAGATGGCTCTTGATTGTCAGAGAATTATCATGGACCGAGAGGGGAGAAGAAGCTGGTGGCTAGGATACTGGAGGTAGTGGGTGTGGACGCTCCCGTCGAGATACACCTGCTGAGGCCTGAAGAGGAGGATTGGTAACTTAAATTCGTGAAGAAGAGAGTAGAAGTGAAGTGAGGTGAGAATTAACTGATCTGAGCTAACCTACACCGCCCTTTAAGACATCATTGCCCTCCAATAACAGCTTGTAAGCCGGAATCACCCTTATTTTCATGCCCTCCCTCTCTATCACATCCTCCTGCTCATAAGTGACCAGTAGAGGTTTCACACCCTCCCTTTTAGCACACTCCACCAGAGGGGCCAACTCCCTCCTCTCGTTATCCGAAGTGAGCTCCCAAGTAACCTGAACGGCGTACTTTCCCATGACGAGCAAGTCTACCTCTCCCTTATCTCCCTTCCAGTACCTGATCTCCTCACCGTTCCTTTTGAAGTGTAGGAATATCAGATTTTCGAGTTCAGCTCCCCTATCCTCCTTGGTGGTAGCTACTCTCTTCAGCCCCAAGTCAACCGTGTAGGCCTTTCTGGGATGCCTTAGAGCATCTTTCACCTTGCCGTACGCTTGAACGAAGAAGAAGAGGAAGATCTCCTCCAGCATCCCTGTGTATCTAAGTATAGTCCTAGTGCTGGCGCTTATACCGTAGGAGGCCAAGAAGTTCTTGGCCCTCCTTATGCTGAACGGCCTTCCAACGTTGGTCAGCAGGTATTTGAGAAAGTTTTCCATTATCTGGACCTCCCTGATTCTGAACCTACCCACTAGATCTCTGTAGAGGATGTCCTCGTAGTAGGACCTGAGCAGTAAGCCCTTCTCCGCTAGGAGGGTCACCTCAGGGAAGGCGCCCCACCGCAAGTACTCGTCGAAGAGGTTCATTAACAGGCTCTCTTCCTCGGGCAACCCCTTCGGTTGTACCTCCTTGAATGTTATGAATTCAAGGAAGCTTAATGGGAACAACTTGAGGGTGACATGCCTCCCCGTTAGTAGGGACGAGATCTCGGGCTGGAGGATCCTCGAGGTAGATCCCGTCACGATGAGTTTCACCCCCCTCCGCCTGTCGTACAGGCTCCTAGCCCACCTCCCCCATTCAGGAAACTCCTGAACCTCATCGAGCATCAAGTATGTCCTGCCCTTAAGCAGGGCTTGTCTCTCCACCTCCTCAATTAAATCCCAGTCCAATGGATGAAGTCTCCTGTCCTCGAAGTTCAGATAGATGACATTCTCTCCCTCGTCCATGAGTCGCTTGGCCCAGTAATAGAGGAGGTACGTCTTCCCGGCCCTCCTGACCCCAACGACATCCACAATGTGGGGTAGCTTGAGGACCCTGTGATCGACCCGCCTCGGCTTGGCTGGAGGGGGGCCTAGGACATCCCACTCCCTGAGCACCGGCCTTAATCTCTCCCTGACACTCACGAGTCTTAAGGTAAACTACTTAGATATAATATTGTTTACCTAGGTAAATGAAACGCCTCGCAGAATTCTTATTCTGAAATTCGGGCACAACGCCTTTATCAATAAGATATAAGCGATTTTATTTACAAAAATAAGTCAAACTACGGCAAGATTAATATAAATTTACTCGTTCGAATCGGTTTGTTGAGTTGGAAGGGAAAGGTGTGAGGGAAAGCCTACGATTGATCGCCTACCTTGGCCTCACCCCTCCTGACGAACTGCATGGTCAGCAGGGAGGCCGCGAAGAAGGCCACGGCGAATGGAAGTAGGGAATCGTAGCCCAGAGCGTCTATGAAGAGCCCAGCTAGGGGAGGAGCGAATATGTTGGCCGCCTGCGAGAAGAAATAGTAGAGACCCGTGTATCCGCCCAGCTTCTCGTCCACGGTCATGTCCACGATCATGGGAAGGGAGTTCACGTTCACCAGAGCCCATCCCACTCCTCCTAAGAAGAAGAGGCCCGAGAAGAGTGGTAGGACATTGGGGGAGTCACTCATTTGGAAGGCGAGCAGAATCATGACCGTGACCAGTATGAGACCCAGCGAGATAGTCCTCCTCCTGCCGAACCTCGCACCTATGAAGCCGGCTGGTAGCGAGAAGAGTATGAAGCCGAGGGCAACGAACCCCAGTATGAGGGCTCCTGTGGATTCGCCTATCCCGAGCCTGAACTTTGCGTAGCTGGTAAAGAACGTCTCCAGCGAGTTGAAGGCTATGAACCACAGAAGTATTGAGAGGAGCATGAAAAGCAGGCTCCTCTCGCCGCTGGAGAAAACGTCCTTGAGGTTCTCCTTAAGCTCTCCGAAGCTCTCCTCCGTCGTCTTCCTGAAGAATTCTCCTAGATCGAGTTTCTCTCCCTTGTGCTTGTATTCCTCCGGTTCAGGGACCAAGAGGACTACCGCGAGGTTAGCTAGTAGCATGAGAGCAGCTCCGATGAGGAAGGGCAGTGAGTAATGGATGTCGTAGAGCACCTTACCGGCGAAGTACACGAGGAGAGATCCCACGCCGCCCATGAAGTTGATTATCCCGTTAGCTTGGCTCCTGTACTGGGAAGGGGTGATATCAGGCATGAAAGCTATTACGGGGGAACGGAAGAGGGCCATAAAGAAGTTCATCGTGATTATGGTCCCCATCATCAACGCCAAGTCAGCGCTCTCCCTAGCTAGGGGAATGAGCGCGAACATGAGGGCGGCTAGAGGAGCGCCCACCATTATGTAGGGCTTTCTCCTCCCCCATCTGGTTCTGGTCCTGTCGCTGAGGGCACCGAGGTATGGTAGAAGGAGTATCGCGAACACGTTGTCTATGACCATCACGATACCTATGATGAACGAGGAGAGGGCGAAGTCCTTCAGGAAGATGGGAACGTAAGCGTTGTAGAGCGACCATATTATGCTTATCCCGAAGAAACCCAAGCCCAGCACGAATACACGCCTGTAGCTGAAGTCCCGATCCGAGGGCATGTTGACCTCCGCAGCCCTTGAGGACTGGTTCCTTAAAAGGCGCTTAACTGACACCCAGTTTAAAAGCTCCATCCACCTCCCTACCCCGATGAGCTGGGAAGCTGGTAGGGTGCTCGTGCTCGGCCACAGGGGGTATAGCGCACTATACCCCGAGAACTCGTTGTTGGCCTTCGAGGAGGCCGTTAAGGCCGGAGCTGATGGAGTAGAGTTAGATGTAAGGCTGACGGGCGACGGAGAGGTGGTGGTGATCCACGACGAATCCTTGGAAAGGACGTCGAATATGTCCGGGCTGGTTGGAGAGCTCACGCTAGAGGAGATAAGGAGGGCCGACTTGGGGATGGGCCAGCACATTCCCGCCCTGAGGGAGGTCCTCTCCAGAGTTGAGAGACTGGTGAACGTGGAGATAAAAGAGGAGAGGGCTGCTGAGAGATGCGTTCAGGTGGTGAGAGAGACTGGCTCCTCAGACCGTGTCCTCTACTCGTC
>JAOZFI010000020.1 GCA_027491395.1 Thermoproteota archaeon
ATTCCCTCCCTGTAGAGGGCGACCCTGCACAGGGAAATTTCCTCCCTCTCAGCCTCCCCTATAGCGGAGAAGAGGAAGCCGGGCTGATACCAGTGTGTCCCCTCCCTATCTATAACCTCGATGGACGCCTCCCCAGGTCCAAGTCTCCTAGCGAGCCGGTTAGCGAGTATCGTACCTCCATCACCGCCTCCCAAGATCAGAATTCTCTTTTCCATGGCAGTATCCCCTCTTATGGCGATAAGTCAACCTCTCACGAACCGTGTAACTTATAGAGCTATCGCGCACATTCTAATGAACGATTAAAAATATCTTCTAAAGAGAGTGGACGGGCGCGTCTTTCGCCCTAGTGGGGCGCTCTGTCGGGCTAGCACCGGTTAAAACGAAGAGATCCGCGCCAAATAACTAGAAAAAGTATTAATAAAGTCTCGATCGTATCAAGCGGGTGGTCCATGGACTTAAAGGCTGTAAAGTTACTGCTAGAGAAAAACGCTAAGAAAACGTGGAATCCTTTGGGAGTGAAAGAAGAATACTGTAGCATGTGGGCTGAGGGCATGAATTTTCCTGAAAGGGGCGAGGTGCTACTCTACACGGGCTGCCTCTACCAGATGATCCCATATATCGACATGTTCGCTAGGCTCCTGAAGGGGTTCGAGTCTATGAATCCTGCTTTATTCGGTATAGCCATGAAGATAAATGCGCTGGCCGATTCCCTCGGTCTTGACACGATAAGTCTTCTAGCATCATTGGAGATCTCCAAGAAGGATAAGGAGAGATACTTCAGAATAGTTAGGTCAATAGCGAATGCACTCCTTTCTGCTGGCGTTAAATTCGCGTATATGAGGGAGGAACCCTACAGCGGGGTCCTCTACCACGATCTGGGAATGGACGACCTGTTTAGAGAGCATGTGATGAGGCTAGCCAAGAAGATAAAGGAGACCGGTGCGAGGAAGGTGATCACCATAGATCCCCATACCACCTACATGCTGAACTACCTCATCAAGGAATTCGTGGATGACTTTGAAGTCGAGGTCGTCCATTACATGGATGTCCTACTAGAAAGGGGCTATACTCCCAAGGTCAGGGGACCCAAGGAGGTCGTGATACACGATCCCTGCTACCTAGCGAGGTGGAATGGCGTGATAGATCAGCCCCGCGTCCTTCTCTCCAGAGCTGGCGTGAAGGTAAGGGAGCCGGAATTCACGAGGAAATTCACGGGTTGCTGCGGTGGTCCCATAGAATCCCTCTTCCCCTCCCTGTCCTCTAAGCTGGCTAGGAAGAGAATGAAGGAGCTGAAGGAGACTGGATCACCTTGCTTTACCGTAATGTGTCCAATATGTCTCACTAACTTTCAGAGAGAGGCTAGGGAACTTGGAGTGAGGGTTTTCGATATAATGGAGGTGATAGAATGACCGATTTGACGGGAGTAAGCCAGCTGCTCAACAAGGTGTCAGATGACCCTGTCCTGAGGACAGCTTTGGACAGGGCAATCTCTTCCTATTGGAAAAAGAGAAAGCAGGTGATGGAGAGATACCCATACGTGAAGGAGCTCGCTGATGAGGTCAGGAGGATAAAGGAATGGTCCATAGACCACATGGACAAGTTGCTCGACAAGGCTATCGAGGCTGTAGAGGCCAAGGGCGGGAAAGCCTATGTAGCCGAGACGGCCGAGGAGGCTAGGAAGATAGTGGGTGAGCTGGTGGGGACCGGTAAGGTGGTGACCAAGGCTAAGAGCATGACGACTGAGGAGCTGAAACTCAGGGAGTTCCTGATTGAGAGGGGAAATGAGGTCTACGAGACTGACTTGGGAGAGTTCCTTGTTCAGTTCCTCGGTCCGAAGCCGATGCACTTCATATCCCCCTCTATTCACCTGACGAGAGAGAAGGTCGCGGAGTTCCTGAAGGACTTCATGGGGGTCGAGGTGGACAAGGACGATGTGGAGGGGATGGTGGCTCTGGTCAGGAAGTTCTTGAGGGATAAGTACTTCAGCGCCGATGTGGGCATAAGCGGTGCCAATGCCTTCGCCGCCGATAGGGGGGCCGTCTTCCTCATAGAGAACGAGTCCAATATCAGGCTGTCTATTTCCCTTCCACCCAAGCACATCGCAGTCGTGGGGATGGAGAAGATAGTACCGACGATGAGCGATGCTTGGAAGGTGGTAGAGGTGATAAGCAGGTACGGCGGTTACAAAGTCACATCCTACATCAACACCGTTATGGGCCCAGCGAGGAGGGGGGATGGAGACATCGGTCCCGAGGAATATCACGTCATATTCCTCGATAACGGGAGGAGAGAGGCCTCCAAAGATCCCATACTGAAACAGACCCTCTACTGCCTCAGATGTGGTGCCTGTCAATATCTATGTCCTGTCTTCGGAATCGTGGGTGGTTATTGGGCGGGACTCGAGTCAGCGTATTCCGGTGGCATAGGGGTAATGTGGGAGTACATAACCGGAGACAAGGAGACCTCGACTCAGCATGCGTTCGCCTGTCTCCTATGTGGAAGATGCATAGAGGCGTGCCCCGTGCGTATAAACCAGCCCGAGGTGCTGAGGGAAATAAGGAGGAGGCTCATGGAGAGGATATGAGGGGTTCTCCTTCTCTCACGTGAGGAGGGGGCAGCGCCCCTCACCCCTCACCCCGCCATACACTTCGTCGCCCAACCCCACTATTCTCCTCCATAGTCCCCATGTGTCGAAGCACGGAAGTTTCGATACCCTGATGCAGGTGAGGGCCACCCTCAGTTTCTCGTCATCCAAGGCCCCGGATCTACCATCGTCCAGCAGTATGACGTGGAACTCCCTTGGGCCGTGGGCACCGTAAGTCACCCTTTTCTCTATATCTCCCGTCTTGCTTGGACCTCCAACGACCCCCAAGAAGGAGAAATCCATCTTTCCATACTTGGAGGCGAACTCTGTGACTAGAAAGGCCTCCATGTACGTGCTTACAACCTCCTCAATGCCAGCCACTATAACGTGGATCTCAGGGGTCATTGTCACCAGCCTGTCTATGCCGCTATCTGGGAGAAAGGTCATCGCACCTGGGTCGGCGGCCACCGCTCTGACTCCAGTGATCCCCACATCCGCCCTATAGAGGGCATCTCTGTACAGGGCCCCCACGTTGGCCAGCACATCCTCTCCCCCAATCCTCACACCCATACTCTCTATTAGCTTCCTCAGATCGCCATTATCAATCCTCAGATAGGATAGAGCCTTAGGAAACGCGGTGTCCAGCACGACGTTCGACTCCCTGAGCCTCTCACCCAGCTTGGATTCCTCGACGGTCCAGCTGAACGACTTGACGACAGTCTTTCCCTCGCCGACTAGATCTCCCACTATTCTAGCAGCGTCTTCGCCGCTGGACGCCCTGTAGCAGTGGCCCTTGTTCTCCTCTATGTTCTCACAGGCCTCTTCTAGCAGTGATCCCTCTTTCAAGAGGTCTAGAGCTCTCTCCCTTATCTTGTTGACTTCCTCAAACCTCACTCGATCCACATCACCGTAGCAACAAGCCATTTCCCTTATAATGAAGTTCACCAGAGGTCCTCTGGCTCTCCCAGTGAGTGACATGTCTATAAGATCCAAGTTGGATTCGGGTTGCTCTCCATCAAATACCCAGGTCAATTTAGCCAAGTCGTAGAGCATTAATGAGATGCCGATCACCCCCGACCCCTCTTGCCCATAAAAGATAGATTTTTCGAAGCCTCAATATCCACTTGGGGAATACAGCGAGTTCCCCCTGATGAGCACTACCCGACGCGTGCACCCCGATCTCATGCGCTTTAAATAAGTACAACGCCGTCCGTAGCTTTTCGATACTCTTAAGGCAGAGCGATCATTCTATATGCTATGACACGCCAAAGAAATCTCCCCATTGCGATTCTCCTAGCCATCGGGGTGATCTTAATCTTGGGTACAAGAGGTCCGACACCCATCCCTAAACCACCCAAAGATAATACCTCGACACCTCTTACGACCGGTTGGATGATGGGTGAGTGGAAGCTAGGACGGATACCCAAGCCGGGAGATTTCCCCCATGCGGAAGAAGTGAGTATCGATTGGAAACCAGCTAACTGGGGCAGTTATTCTAGGCGGGAGGACTTCCTCAATCCCCATGTCATCGATGAACTGGGAGTAGATGAGAGGATCCTGCTCGACAGGGGTTTTGCCTTGATCAAGTGGGGTGAGACTGGAGACTTCCCCAGCGCCTACTCTAGGCTCAGAAGATTCCCCACCTACGTGACGGTTGACTCGTTCCTCCACGCATATCACGTCCAATTCGATTCCATCCTTGCTGATATAGAGGAGGATCACCTCTTCAACGACCTCCTGAACCTGACAGATAGGATGATCGAGCACAGCAGCTCAGATATACTGAAAGTCGGCGAGCCAGCTCTCATGAACCTCGCCTACTTCTCTGTGGGCAAGAAGCTCCTGGATCCGGACTTCAGTCCTCCAGCTGAGGTTGCAGATCTGGTGGATAGAGAAGTAAATCTCATCAAAGAGGGGAAAATAGCAATAAGTCCGATTTTCGGATACAAGGAGGATTATAGTCAGTACAGGCCTAGGGGACATTACACTAGATCGGACAGGCTGAGGAGATACTTCAAGGCGATGATGTGGTACGGGAGAATGGCGTTCCTCCTACGGGGTGGGCTGGTGGACGAGGAGAGATCGAGGGAGCTGACGATCCGCGCCTCATTGATCGCCGCCGACCTCTCCTCAGATGAGAATGCCTCCGAGATCTGGGCCAGGATTTACACCGTCACCTCATTCTTCGTGGGATTCGCCGACGATTACACTCCCTACGATTATCTGGAGGCGCTAAAGTCGCTTTTCGACGGCACTCTCACCTTGGAACAGCTGCACTCCCTCAGGGAGGACGGATCTATCGGGAAGTTCAGGAAGGAGCTGTTGAAGAGGGGTAAACCTAGAATTTACGGTGGTACGGGGGTCTGTGACGTGACATCCCCGATAACTGAGGAGGATCTGGAGGAGTGCCTAGCCAAGACGGCCGGAATGAGGTTCATGGGAAAGAGGTACGTGCCGGATTCTTATGTCTTCCAGAGACTGGTAGCCCCATCGGTGGGCCTCTACACGGGCGAAGATAAGCCGTTCACCTTAGTGATGACGCAGATCGGGCCAGCCAGGGGATTCCCACGTGGACTCGACTGGTTCGCCGTTATGGGAAGCGATAGAGCCCTTCAGATATTGAAGGAGGAGGGAGATGCGAGCTATGAACACTACGAGGAAAGAGTAAGGGAGCTCAGGGAGGAGTTCTCCAAGGTGGAATGGTCCAAGAACCTCTACTGGTCTTGGTTGGATGTACTCCGCCTCCTAATCCAGGAGAGGGGGGAGGATTACCCGCCCTACATGAGATCCGATGCTTGGCTGGACAGACAACTTCAGACCGCCTTGGCATCGTGGACCGAGTTGAGACACGACACCATACTCTACGCTAAGCAGAGCTACACACCCAAACTCACTGCAGCACCCCCTCCAGCTGAGATAGGTGCAGTGGAACCCCTTCCCTGGGTGTACGGGAGGCTCGAATCCTTGGTCAATCAGACGATGAAGGGCTTGGAGGATATGGGTTACCTGAGCCGGGAAGCGAAGACTAGGTTGGAGATCCTTGCTCAGGCGCTCAGAACTGCTAGAGAGATTTCAGTGAAGGAATTGAAGGGGGAACCGCTGAATGAGACCGATCTGTACTTCATAAGCAACTTCGCCGATGTGATGGAATCCATAATGTCTGGCTTGGATGAGAGGGCCAAGAGCACCGTGCTTGTGGCCGACGTGCACACAGATCTGAACAGCGGGGAAGTGCTGGAGGAGGCCTTGGGCAAGCTTGACCTCATTGTGGTTACCTTCCCCACCCCGAACGGGACCGCACTCATGGTGGGACCGGTCCTCTCCTACTACGAGTTCAGACACCCCATGACAGATAGGCTCACCGACGAGAAGTGGTCGGAAATGCTAGATAACCCACCCAAGCAATTCCCTTGGCAGGAGAAGCTTTACCATGAGAGACTTGCCTCACCTTAGGCTCAGACCAACCTGTAGCAGATAAATTAAATGACGAGGTGGTCGCGGGGATGAACAGCTTGATCAGGGAGGCTAGGCGAGAGGATTATATCCATGTGAAGGAGATAGCAAGGCTCATTTGGGAAGGACACGATTACTTACCGCAGGTCTTCGACTCATGGATAGAGGACGGCCATTTCTACGTGATCGAGGAGGACGGTGAAGTTGTGGCCACAGCCAAGCTGACCCTGCTCCCGTGCGACGTGGGGTGGATGGAGGGGCTAAGGGTCCATCCGTCATACAGAGGGAGGGGATTGGCTAGAAGACTTCACGAGTTCCTCATATCACTAGGGAGAGAGATGTCCGCGAGAGGAGAGCTGAAGAGTCTCATGTACGCCACATACGTGAAGAACGAAGCTAGCATACATCTGGGGGAGAGCACGGGTTTCAAGGTGGTGAAGAAGTTCCACCACCTCTATAAAGAACCTGAACACGCTGGAGTTCAGCTTAGGGAGACGGAACCGAGGCTTACAGACGTAGAGCTTGTGCCGGTGGGCTGGAAGTTCCTGAAGAAGTGTGGAGATACGCTCGACTGGCTGAGGAACCACGCCGAGGCATATGGAATAGACGATGAAGGCTTCCTGATGCCTAAGGAGCCTACGACAACCTTTACTCCCTTTAGATACAGTGAAATGCAGTCCGTCTTGGGAGGAATGGAGGCCATCGCCCTCGAACGCGGGAGTAGGGTGAGCATAATGGTCCCCGAGGACATGCCCGATTCGGTCAGCCGGTTGAGGCAAATGGGGTTCGTACAGTGGGAGCTGGAGGAGCCAGATATCTTGGTCTTTGAACTACGATTGAAAGCTTAGTGACAGACGCGCTTTATGATATACGTAAATAGAATGCTCCTTGAGGGAGTCCACCAACGTTCGATGGTACTTACTACTTTATCCCCAACCTCTCCTTTATCAGCGCCACGTCCCTCTCCAAGGCCGTGAGCCTCTCATCCAGCATGGACTTGAGGTCCTTCCTGACCCCCTTGAGCTCCTCCAGCGTCTCATCCTGCTT
>JAOZFI010000030.1 GCA_027491395.1 Thermoproteota archaeon
ATAGCTACGGTCACGGACCTCGCTGATCCCGTCAATACGCGCAGCGACGAGATAATCGATGCCTCTATTCCCCCATCGGCTCACAATGGGCTGGCCATCTTGGGCTTCCATCCAACGAAAGACTTCATAGTGCTGGCCGATAACCTCAGAGTAGACGCTCAGATGGAGAAGGTGGGTGAAGAGCCCGATGAGGCCCTCACCCCGAGCGACTTGGATGTGAAGGAGGTATGGGTGCTCCATGACGACAGACTCTTCATCATGGTAAGGACTGCTGGCTCCATAGCAAGGGATCCATCGGCGACCAAGTACTGGTCGGTGGAGCTGGACGCCGATAAGGACAGCCTAGCGTCGCTCTCATGGTTCAGAGATTACCTAATCGTCTTCAGCTTGGGACCTGATGGAACGGAGCAGGCCCACCTCTACGACGGGCTCGGGAATTGGATCTCTCAAGTGCAGATCGTGGGCGGAGGGGAGTCGTCAAATGCTTTGATAGTAGGTATTCCGCTCGGACAACTCCCTCTCCTATCGGAATCTCTCCTCCTCTACTCATACACCGAGCTAGGGGCTAGTGTGATAGACAGGTTCCCGGAGAGCTCTGCGATGACGGGAGATTTCCTCACATATCCCATCGAGGAGCCACCAGTGGATTGGAAGGCCGAGGTGGCCGATTCATCTGGGGATGCATCACCCTCCTACTTGGACATCACCGATTTCAAGGCTGGACTCACCTCCGAGCTGTTGATCTTCAAGATTGAGGTGTCGGGAATCCTGCCATGGTACGGCGGCTCTCCTGTGGGCACTTACTGGATCTTCATGGATACGGACGGGGATGCAACTACGGGATACTCAGTGGGGGGTATAGGCGCTGACTACATGGTGGAGTACCACTTGGGATACGCTCCGAAGTTGTATGAGAACACTGGAGCTGGCTGGTCTTGGTCTTTAGTTGGAAGATGTGAACTCGTCCATAACCCTGGAGGGGGTACCGAGATCCTTCTATCCATGCCTCGTCGCATGATACCCGATCTCCACAGAGAGCTCACATTGGTTGCCGGATCCGGGCAGTCAAGCTCACTTTTGGACTATGCGAATGCGCTAACCATGATCCTAGTGTATAATGCGGAATACTCTGATGCTGGGATTCCGGTTGACACGAGTGGCAAGGAAATAGATGTGGTGGGCGAGGCCACAGGATCTCCCGGATCTTATGACTTCGCCGGATGGTATACTAACACAGTGGCTTTTGATCCCGGCACGAAGACTGCTGCCGTGGCTTGGGTCAGGAAAGACGCCGACAGCTACGGAAACGACATCATATACTTAGAGATAGTGAAGATGGACTCGAAGAACGCTTCATTAATCGTGAAATATGTGGGGAAGGCCTCTAGTGTTGATAGCATAGACTCCTTAATCATGGGTGAGGGTAGAATCCTCATAACTTGGACCTACTACACTTCATCCACAAAGACCAATGTGCGTGCCGCCCTTTACGACTTGGATGGCAATTACATCTGGAGCGGCGATGTAAGAGACACTACCTACTTCGAAGAGTATAGCAGATCCTGTTACGTACCAGGAGAGGGTAAATTCCTCGTAATCTGGTACTCCAGCGATGGCAGGAAGGTGGAAGGCAGGTGGTTATCTCCGGACGGTAGCATGGGCTCCCCGTTCTACATCACCTCTACTGGAGGCCTATCCTATACTCAAGCTGATCTCATGCTCTGCGTGGGTGGCGGTAGCAAGGCCTTGGTGGTCTACCGATACCTCGATGGAGGTGGCGACATAGGCCTCTCCGCAAGACTAGTTGACAGCTCGGGAGTATCCGGCTATATCACACTCTATGACGACAACACAAAGGAGGAGATGCCGGGGATAAGCGGGGCCTATCTAGAGTATGGAGGGAACGGCTACTTCCTCGTGCCCTTTCTCTCTGGCAGCGAGGTCAGATACGCTGTGGTCAGGGGTGATGGGACAGTAGTCTCCAACGATAAGAGATTGACTGTCAACGGAAGGGAGCCCTACGCGATAAGCTTGGAGGACAGGTTCGTGATCTCCTATGTGTATTTGAATGCAGACCCTGAGGGAGACCCGAGAATAGCGAACATAAATCCGGAAACGTGGGCCTATCACATAAAGGTGATAGACAGCGATTCAACCCAGATGGCTAGGCATCCGCTGATGGCCTACGACTCACTCAACGACCGGATAGTCTACCTGTGGACTTCCGGTTCCCCCAGCGATCACGAGGTGGCGTACGCGATCATAGATCCTCAGGACAGTCCAGGGGAGTATCCAACAGTGGAAGAGAAGGGAACACTCCTCTCGATGGGCGGCAATCAGATGATCGACGGTCTGGCGGTGGTATCCAAAGACGAGTACCTGGCTGTTTACAGGGACAATAGCTACGGAGTACAGGAGTTGATGTCATACGTCAGGTTACCGGAGAAGGAAGATCTATTAGATGCGTTCCTGATTGAACTACCTGAGCAAGGTTATTACTACAAGAGCATCTTGGAGGGCCTCATAGACGAAGCCTCGTCCAAGATATACGTGGCCGTTGCTTTCATAGATTACGAGGATATCCTGAAGAAGCTGGTGGAGGCCCATAACAGGGGGGTCGATGTCAAGGTCATAATGGACGACAGCCCGGGTAATTCTGACGCCCTCGATTACCTCCGCACTTACGGGGTCGAGGCGATAGACGACTCCTCACTGGGTGATCCCACCCACATAATGCACGATAAGTTCATAGTGATAGATGGAAGGAAGCTGCTCGTATCCACGGTGAATCTCATAGAGGATGACTTATTCAGGAACAACAACACAGCTTTCGTGGTATCGAGCAGGATAGCAGCTTACTACTACGAGAAGGAGTTCCTCCAGATGTGGAATGGAGGGTCTGGTAAGTTCGGGATAGAGAAGACCGAAAGCAACGAATTCATTTCATCCGCCACCTATTCCGGCAGGCAGCTGATGTTTCAGGGGCTCTTCACCCCACAGGAGTTCGGAGATAGGGGAAGGATACCGAACGTCTTGGCTGGATACGTGAAGAGGGCTTCGAAGCTCAGGTTCGCATCCTACATATTCACCACCAGCGGATGGGTCTCACCGCTCTACGATTCGATAATTCACGTGTTCGACGGCGGTGGAAGCGTCGTAGGTGTGTTTGACGAGCTCCTCAACCTTCATAATAGGGGTAGGCGCATCTACGACCTGATAGATGAGGGAGTCTCCGTTTACGTCGACACGCACAAGAACAAGATGCACGCCAAGCTCTTCGTAATGGACGATGCCTTGGCAGCCCTAGGCAGCTGGAACCCGACAAAATCAGCCACTACAGTGCACGACGAGAACATCCTCTTGATAATGGACGACAGCCCTGGCGGGTTCGCCTCCAGATTGAGCGATTGGGTGGACGAGATGGCGTCAGATCCGGAGCACTTCTCTCTGATAACCCCAACATCCACCTATAAGGCCCCTCACCTCCTGATTACTGAGGTCATGTTCATGCCCGATTCCACGGGCGATCCCGACGGTGAGTGGGTGGAGATATACAACCCAACCGACGATGATGTCGATCTCACGGACTACTTGATAGGGGACTCCGAGACCCTGCTTGGTACGGCCCCCTACGACGATGAAAGCCTCTACAGGTTCCCTGCAGGAGCGATAATACAGGCTGGAAGGAGGATCGTTGTGGCCTACAAGGCATCGGAATTCGAATCCACTTACGGGTACAAACCCGACTTCGAGCTAGTGGACACTGATCCCACGGTCCCCGATCTCTATCTATACGAGCCAGCGGACTACGGTGACTCATGGAACTTGGATGACTCGGGAGATGAGGTGCTGCTGATAAAGCTAGAGGAGGGAGGATTCCTACAGATTGTCAGTGCAGCTTGGTACGGCTCCTCCACCTACTTAGATGGCCCTGTCGACACCACGGCGCTAGCTTCCGGCCAAGTGATCCAGAGGGTCCCCGAGGATCATGATGCGGCCTATGCCTCAGCGGTCTTTACCGTGGCAGCTCTATCTCTGCCATACGCTGAGCTAAGCATCGGCGTAGAGACACCATCTGGGGATCACCTCACCTGCCAAGTGCGGGTAACTTCTTCTTGGGGCGTGGACGCCTATGTAGGGGATGGAGATGCTCTTCAGATAACCTCAGGCGATCAGGTGACCTTGGTCTCGCAGGATTGCTTTGGGTATTCCTTCCTGAGATGGGAGGGATATGTCAGCGACACCACCCCCCATATCTCATTTGAGATGCCTGATCACGACATTAAGGAGACCGCAGTGTACAGCTCTAAGAACTATGAACTTAACATAAGAGTGGTCGACGACAAAGGTTCTTCTCTGTCCTGTACTGTCGAAATATCGGTAAATGGAGTACCGGTCGGCTCGTATGGCGATGGAGATTCCCTGACAATTCAGGAAGGAGCTGAAGTCAAGTTATTTCCATCGGAATGCAGCGGATACTCACTTGATCACTGGGAGCTCGATGGAACCGAGCTGGATGAGGTCAGCCCGACATTCACGATGATAGAGGATATGACCCTGAAGGCGATCTTCACTAGATCCTCCAAGAGGAGGACCATCGCCCCCAAAGCTTGGTACGCGTCGATCTTCCCGGAGAAGTTCAGGTACGTGGCTAAGGGAGTGGACCTAGAGATGAACACGGATATCCTCTCTAAAACGGCTGGACCATCGCTACCGGGCCAGAGGAGCATGTTGATAATACTGGGAGGCCCCGATGTCGTTCCTTACAACTGGAGGGCTGTTGGCGTGAGTTTCCTGAAGGACAGAGGTAGCTTCGTGGGGTTGGAGTTCAGATCAAAGGTCTACATCGCCGCATTCGGTGAAGTAGATTACGCCGTCATCTACGTGGATCGGGAAAACATGGTGATAAGGGTTGCTGGGATCACCAGGTACGGCACTAGGGCAGGTCTGATGTACTTAATGGAGCACCCTGACCTCCTGAGTGCTTCCGGTATCTATCTGATAAGATGGGAGGATCTCGATGGGAATGGTGACGTGAGCTTGAGCGAGATAAGCCCCATATTCCCCTAATCTTTTCATTGAGTGTAGCAAAACTACCTCCTATAAGACCTAAGGGTGTAGTGATCCTAAGCGGGTACACGAAGTGAGGACAAGGGTTGGATAGTGGCGACAACATAGCAAGCAGGGTTATTCCTCACCCCAGCAGGAGAACGGCACGAGTAAGGCCATCGCTTTGGATAGAACTTCTCAGGGCGTTACTCTCCTTACACTAACTGTTATTGGTCTCCATGGCAAGAAGAAAGATTTCGAAGAGGGATGGGTCAGTATTCCACAATCCTCTTCAATTTTTTAGCGGCTAGCACCCATGAAGCTACCTGCTTCTTGGTTGGAAGCCTTCTAACGAGCTTTTTCTTCTCGTTAACCTTCACTAGGTCCTCATACAAGTTCTCCGGATTCCTCCTTGCTAGTTCGACAACTGTATCGACACCAGCCTGCTCGAGGAGGTCAGAGTACTCCTCACCCACTCCCGGAATCCTAAAGAGATCCGCCCTGTTGACCCACTCGAGGACCCTCTTCTCGGATACACCTAAGGCCTTGGCGAGTCTCCTCCTGTCAGACTTCTTGGCCCCCGCCCTGAGTAAATCGTCAACGGTCTTAATCCCTATTTCCTTCAGTTTTTTGGAGTACACGTTGCCTATGCCCTCTATCGCCTCTATAGGGTAGTTCAATCGTCTTCTGGGCATGAGAACACCTAAAGGATGAAGACGAGGTATACTAATAAAGTTTCCACACGGAAAATCCCATTGTTCCTAGAAGATTTTTCCTCCAAAGTCAAAGCCACTAAAGTCGTTGGCGTCTGCACAGCTGCCATAGGTCGACACGGATTGTTGTTCAGATAGCAGCCACCTTTGAGTATCCAGAGGGCTTCGGATTCCATCTTTATCTTTCTAGGAGGCTGATGAAACTTTGGGAGTAGGCTCGATTCTGAAACCGGCTGAAACCTTTATCCTATCTGATGCCTCTTAGTTGTGGGACGGTACATTGAGGATCACCTACGACAGGGGAACCCTACTGATAGAAGGAGTCAGCAGGCTCCCGCACTGCAGGTATGATCCTAGGGTCGGTAAATTAAGGACTCTCGCGTACAGATACAGGGAACTAAAGGAGCTCCTAACCCATGCAACCGATCAAGTTCTCGATCCCCTTTCTTCCCCTGATTTGACTGAGAAGGTGGCTTTAAGGCCCTATCAGGAGGACGCCCTTAACTCTTGGTTGCGGAAGAGGAGGGGGATAATAGTCCTCCCTACGGGGGCAGGCAAGACGTACATAGCGCTTAAGGCGATGGAAATACTGAGAGAACCGACTCTCATAGTCGTTCCAACCCTCCCACTTCTCAAACAGTGGAAGGATTTGATAGAATCGGTCTACGGTATAAAGGTCGGTGCGATAGGAGGAGGGAGAGAGGATCTGAGGTCTGTTACTGTGATAACGTATGACTCAGCTTACATCAGGGCCTCGGAGCTGGGAAACAAGTTTACCTTCTTAGTATTCGATGAAGTGCATCACTTGGCGGCTGAAGCGTACATAGAGATAGCAGAATACTCCGCGGCACCCTTCAGGATGGGGCTGACTGCCACTCTAGAGAGGGAAGACGGGAGGCACGTACTTCTCTTCCCTTTAGTGGGCGGTGTGGTCTATCAGATCTCCCCTAAAGAGCTGGCTGGCGAGCATCTAGCTGAGTTCGACACGATCAGAATAAGAGTGGATCTGACGGATGAGGAGAGGGATAGATACACGACATTGATCAAGGAATACAAGGAGGCACTCAGGCAGGCTGGGATAACCATGAGATCGCTTGAGGATTTCAGGAAACTTGTCATGAGAAGTACATCGAACAAGGCGGCTAGAAGGGCCCTACTTGCATGGAACGAGGCTAGAAAAATAGCTATAAACTCCAAGAGTAAGCTAAATGTCCTTGAGAGCCTATTAGAGAGTCACAGGGACGACAAGGTGATCATCTTCACTGAATACAACGAGATGGCCGAAGAGATAAGCAGGAGGTACCTGATTCCCCTAATAACCCACAGGACGAGCCAGAGGGAGAGGAACCGCATCTTGGACTCCTTCAGGGTGGGCTCGGTCACGAAGATAGTTACCTCGAAGGTCCTAGACGAGGGTATAGATGTGCCGGATGCTAGGGTGGGTATAGTGCTTGGAGGCACTGGAAGCAGGAGAGAGTTCATACAGAGGCTGGGCAGGATCCTCAGGAAGAGAGAGGGAAAGAAGGCCGTTCTCTACGAGGTGGTGTCGAAAGGAACGTCTGAAGTCAGGATATCCAGCAGGAGGAGGAAGGGGTTAGATTAATGCTTCCATCCCAGCTGTTGAGGGCCAGAGTCAGGGGGTCGATGCTGCTCCCCCTCTGGGCGAGGGGTACAGACGAGGAGATCGAGCTTGCTAGGGAACTGATAGCCACGTTACAGCGGGGAAGAAGGCTCAGCGAGATCCACGAGAGAGTCGAGGAGATAGAGGGGATGTACGAACTCTTGGGGGTGGACTACAGGTTTGTCAGGGGATTGGCCCTCCTCCTCGAGAGGATGAGCCAGTTCAGGAGGCCGAAAACCGCTATAGAACCGGAGAAGGCTAGAGAGGTGGTGTTTCGGCTGGTCAATGTCAAATACGGCGGTTTCGTAACCGAAGAAATTAGGGATCAGGCACTGGAGGAGGCTGCCCAAGAGTTGGGGATCTCCAAGGAAGATCTGGAGGGCAGTCTGTGGGCCGACTCCGACGACTTTCAAGTGCTGATCTCTGGGCCTGAGATATCCCCTGAGGATCTCCTCAGAAGATACAACCTCTCACTGCTCCAGACATCCCTCTTCAAGGCCCTACATCTCAAGATAGAGACTAGGGCTCAGGGCTGGGAGGTCAAGGTGCTCCTCAGGGCGCTCAAGCGCCTGGGCCTTATGTACACGGCAGAACGGTTTGAAGGGGGCGTGGCAATAGAGGTCAGCGGTCCCGCCTCCATACTCAAGATGACCACTAGATACGGTACGTCCTTGGCCAAGCTGATCCCCTACGTAGTCTCGATGTCCCACTGGAGGATCTTGGCCGAGATATCTAGGAACAAGAGGATGCTCTCGCTGAGGTTGGATTCCAGAGCTAGGGGCTTGTTCCCGAAAGGGGGTGTTAAGGAGCCCCAGTACGACAGTTCCCTCGAGAGGAGGTTCGCCTCGATAGCCGAGGCCGGCGGTTGGAGAGCCATCAGAGAGCCAGAACCCCTAGTGGCCGGGCATTCCATCCTCATACCGGATTTCTTATTGGTGAAGGGACCAGCTAGGGTTTACGTAGAGGTCATGGGCTTCTGGACCCCAGAATACATCGAGAAGAAGATTAAGAAGCTGTCCCTCCTGAAGGAACCCATACTTATCGTGGCGAGGAAGGACCTCCTCTGTTCTCGAACAGAGGGCCTGCCGAAAGATATCTTCTACATCGAAGGGCGCATCGACAAGGTGGCTCTACTGAGGAAACTCAACGAGCTGGAGAGGAGAGCTATAGAAGAGATCTCACTATCGGATCGCGATCTTGAGGGGGATATCGTGGATCTCAGGTCTCTAGCTAAGGAAAGGGGTATGAGGATCGATCAGCTGAAGAGTGCCCTCTCGTTGGAGAGATATGAGGTATTGGGGGACTATGCGGTCCGGAAAGAGGTGCTGGAGTCGCTTAAGAATAGGAAACTCCCCAGAAAGGTCAGGGAGCTGAAGATAATGCTCAGGGAGGAGGGCCTGCCCGAGGATGTGGCCTTACCCTTGGCGTCGGCCTTGGGCTATGAAGTAATTTGGCACGGGCTGGACGAGGACGAGGCCGAGCTGTACTCAGCGGATTGAGAGGAAACTTTTTATATGCCTCATTTAGGTTGGGACTGTGATGCCCTTGGAACGGACTCTGTCCTCCTAGTTGTCGATCATCCCAGATTAGAGGAGAAACTCATTTACAACTCCTTGAAGGAAAAGGGCCTTAAAGTAGGGATCCTGAACGTGACTACAACCCCGCTACCGATAAACGGGGTGAAGATCCCGGAAATAGCTCTCATCAGGACAGTAGGGATGTTCAGGGGAGTCAGATCGTCCGCAGTACTGGAATCCATGGGCTCCCACTCTATAAACAGCAGCTCGACGATAATGACCTGTGGGGACAAGGTGCTCACCTACTCAGCCCTCTCCAAGCTAGGGATACCGATCCCCAAGAGCCTGCTGGCGCTGGGAAGGGATGCGGTTCTTAAGGCCTACGGGGAGTTTCAGGGTGTGGTCGTGGATAAACCACCCCTAGGCAGCTGGGGAAGGATGGTTTCACTCATCAAGAGCGCGGAGATGGCGGTACAGATTGCTGACGCTAGGGGGATGATGCCCAGCAGCTTGAGGGGGCATGTCATACAGGAGTACATAGAGACTGGGGGTAGAGACATAAGGTGCCTCGTCTTGGGAGAAAGGACGATCGGGTGCATGGAGAGGATGGCATCCACAGGCTGGAAGAGCAATGTGGCGCTGGGAGGGAAGGTGAGACCAATCAAAGCGACTAGCGTGGTAGAAGAGCTCTCCTTGAAGGCAGCTGAGGCTGTGAAGGGGGAATTCGTAGCCGTGGATCTACTTTCCAACGAGGAAGTTTTAGTGAATGAGGTCAATGGGGTCCCCGAGTTCAAGGGTTTCATCAAGGCTACCGGGATCGATGTAGCCAAGGAGCTCGCCTCTTATATATGGGAGGTGCTCAGGTCTTGAGAGTGGCCGTTTTCGGGGCTTCAGGCTATACCGGTGGGGAGCTACTGAGAATCTTGATCTCTCATCCGGCTTTTACTGTGACAGTTATCACGTCTAGGGAGTACTCAGGTAAGCCCGTCTACATGGCGCATCCCCATCTGAAGGGGCTGCTCTCGCTGAAGTTCGTCAAGCTGGAGGAGGCCTTAAATAAGGAATTTGATTACGCGCTTCTCGCCCTCCCCCACGGCATCTCTAAAGAGGTGGTTCCCCTCTTGCTTGAGATGGGGGTGGGAGTGGTCGATCTGGGGGCTGATTTCAGGTTGAAGGACTCTTCCCTTTATGAGACGTGGTATGGGTGGAAACACCCAAATCCTGAACTGCTGGAAGAGGCTGTTTACGGACTGCCCGAGCTGCACAGGGATGAGATAAGGAATGCAAGGCTTGTGGCCTCACCGGGATGCAACGCGACAGCCACGATTCTGGCCTCCGCCCCCTTGGTTAAGCTGGGGGCGAGGAGGGTGCTCGCGGACGTCAAGGTCGGCAGCAGCGAAGCGGGCTCCAAACCATCGAGGGGGACCCACCATTCCGAGAGGAGCGGGGCCATAAGGCCCTATTCACCCTCAGGGCACAGGCATCAAGTGGAGGCGTCACAGGAGCTCTCCCTGCTAGCAGAGGAGGAGGTGAGGGTCAGCATGGTACCTCACTCCGTCGGTTCCGTCAGGGGGGCCTTCGCCAGCGCGCACGCGGAGCTGGAGGTGGAAGAGGAAGAGCTTTGGAGGGCATTTGCCAGGTTCTACTCCAAAGAGCCCTTCGTCAGGGTGATGCAGAGGGGATCCTACCCGAATGTGAAGAACGTGCTAGGGAGCAACTTCGCTGACGTGGGGTTCGCATCGGATCCCTCTCTTCCTAGGGTGTCGGGGTTCGCGGCGATAGACAACCTCATGAAGGGGGCGGCTGGGCAGGCCATCCAGTCCCTCAACCTGATGGCGGGCTTAGAGGAGACCACTGGTCTGATGCATCCCCCACTCAGTCCAGCGTAGGTGGTGGCATGATAGTCGTGAAGGTGGGAGGGAGGACCCTCGACAACTTCCCCTCTATAGCCAAGGACTTGGGGAGACATCAGCCTTTCGTGCTAGTCCACGGTGGTGGTGATCTGGTCACCGAGTACTCGAAGAGGATGGGGGTTGAGCCCAAGATAGTGGTATCGCCTTCAGGTATAAGGAGCAGGTACACCGACGAGGACGAGCTGGAGGTATTCACTATGGTGCTTGCTGGCAAGGTCAACAAGGAACTGGTCTCCATGCTCCTCGACTTGGGCATCCAAGCTGTGGGGATTTCTGGCGTGGACGGTCCCACATTGATCGCTAGGAGGAAGAAGAGGATAATCGTCTTGGAGAAGGGGAGAAGGCGAGTGATACCCGGGGGCTACACCGGGAAGATAGAGGAGGTCAGGGTGGATCTTATCCGCCTCCTCCTAGATTCTGGGTACAGCGCGGTCGTAGCCCCCCTAGCTAGGGGAACGGAAGGAGAGATGCTGAACGTGGACGGTGATCAAGCCGCTTCCAAGCTCTCTATCGCTCTGAAGCCCGCGTACCTAATCTTGCTGTCCGATGTAGAGGGGGTAATGTTGGAAGGGGATGTCGTGAAGAGGCTGACGCCCATAGAAGCTGAGGAACTGGCTGCTAAGTTAGGGGCTGGTATGAACCGGAAGCTCATGATGGCCGCGGGGGTGGCGCGGTCCGGGGTGCGGGTCGCCATCTCTAGCGGCTTGGTGGACGAACCCGTTACCCATGCCTTAAACGGCGCTGGCACTCACGTCGTTCCCAGCTAGGAATTTTCCATTATTTTCCGAAATTCGTCCTATACAGTTCGAGAATAACGTTTATATTATAAGGTATTCGTATCACATGGTGCGAAGATATGGAGGCCGAGTGTCCCATCTGCGGTTCCCCCGTTGAACTCCCCGACGATGTCATGGCGGGAGAGCTCCTCGAGTGTCCCTCCTGTGGAGCCACATTGGAGGTATACGAGCAGAATGGAACGTTCCTGCTGAAGGAGGCTGAGGAAATAGGCGAGGACTGGGGAGAATGAGGGTAGCCTTGGTCTATGAGAGGTTGAGGGAGGAGGAAAGGCAGCTCATAAGGGCCATTGGGGAGCTGGGGCACGAGCCAGTACGGTTGCATCTCAGCTCCAAATTCCTCCCGCTTGATCACGGGGAGACCTTCGAGGCCGAAGCGGCCCTGATAAGGGCGATCAGCGCCACCAAAGCGCACGCGTCGGCTGTGACCTTGTCAAGCTTGGGGGTAAGGGTGGTTAACTCGCCCGAGGTTTTGTCGATCTGCGGGAACAAGCTGACAACAACGGTCAAACTTTCAGAGGCCGGAATTCCCACGCCAAAGACGGCAGTAGCGTTCTCGCTTGAGGGTGCCTTGGAGGCAGCGAAGTCCATAGGATACCCCGTGGTGATTAAACCCGTCAACGGGAGCTGGGGTCGACTGGTGTCCTTGGCGCAGGATGAAGAGGAGCTGAGGACCATATTGGAGCATCGGGAGGCAATTCCATCCCCTTACTACAGGATCCATTACATTCAGGAATTCATAAGGAAGCCCGGGAGGGACATAAGGGCTTACGGAACAGAGGAGACCTTCATCACGGCCATTTACAGGGTATCAAATCACTGGGTCACCAACACGGCAAGGGGTGCGAAGGCCGTACCGGCTGAGTACAGAGAGGAACTCGCTGACCTCGTTATTAGAACCGCTGAAGCTATGGGAGGTGGGTTCCTTGGCGTTGATATAGCTGAGGACGAGGAGAGGGGACTCGTAGTGATGGAGGTGAATGGAGTCACCGAGTTCAAGAACGCCGCCCGCGTGACAGGCGTTGACATCGCGAGGGAGCTCGTGAGTTACGCGGTGAGGTGAATAGATGGTCTCACTGATCTCATTCTACGGGTTCAGAGGACTCAAGCTCGTTAAAGGGGAAGGCCAGTACGTGTGGGACTCGGAGGGTAGACGCTACCTCGATGCCCACACGGGTCACGGAGCTGCTTTCCTCGGGCACAGGCCTCCTAGAGTGGTGAAGGCCATCCAAGAGCAGATGGACTCGATAATGGTGGTCACCCCTAGCTTCGTGAGCGAATCCATGGAGAGGTGCCTCTCCTCATTGAGATGGGTTCTCCCCAAGGGGTTGAACCATGTGTACTTCCAGAACAGCGGTACCGAGGCCGTGGAGCTGGCGTTGAAGCTAGCCTTCAGGGCAACGGGTAGGAAGGGGGTGGTAGCCTTCATGGGGGGCTTCCACGGTAGGACTCTGGGCTCCCTCTCCGCTACTTGGAACCCGAAATACAGAGAAGGCTATCCCTTAATCGACGTGAGGTTCGGGAGGTTCAACGATTCTTCTTCAGCCGATCTGATAGATGAGGAGGTCGCAGCGGTCATAGTCGAGCCTATCCAAGGAGAAAGTGGCGTCAGACCTTCGACACCAGAGTTCCTCAGGGCGTTGAGGGAGGCCTGCGAGGAGCACGGCTCCGTCCTGATATTCGATGAGATCCAGAGCGGGTTCGGCAGGACCGGCGAGGTGTGGGCCCACAGGACTAGAGGAGTCGAACCGGACGTCATGACCGCCGGCAAGAGTATTGGTGGTGGATTTCCTGTCAGCGTGGTGGCAGCTAAGGAGTGGGTAATCGAATCCCTCAAAGGAGGAGAGCACGGTTCCACCCACGGAGGCAATCCACTGGCCTGCGCTGCTGTCTACGGAGGTATATCCACCCTGCTAGAGGATGACGTACCATCCAGAGCCGCTAAGATGGGTAAGGAATTAATTAAGGGATTGAAGGGCATTGAATCGCGCCTAATAAGGGACGTGAGGGGAGAAGGACTCATGATCGGGGTTGAACTTAGGGCTGACGTCGGACCCGTCCTCAGGAGGCTGCAACAGAGGGGGATCTTGGCTCTCAAAGCGGGAAGGACTGTTCTCAGGCTGCTTCCCCCTTATCTGATAACGGAGGAGGACGTTGGAAGGATCGTGGAGGAGGTAGAGAGTGCCCTCATCAACGGAATCGGGAGTCGATGAGATCCTGATCAAACTCTTGAGGGCTTACAGCCCTACCGGCCGGGAGGAGAACGCTAGGAATGTGATAGTGGAGATTTGCGAGGATCTCGGATTGAGGGTCGAGATTGACGAGGTGGGGAACGTCCTCGCTAGTAAAGGAGTAGGTGGCAGGGTGTGGCTCGTCGGTCACTACGACACGGTCCCCGGGAGGATTCCCGTCAGGAGAAGAGGAGGCGTGATCTCCGGCAGGGGAGCTGTGGATGCGAAGGGGCCCCTCTCAGCAATGCTGATGGCGGCATCCCTCTCCAAATCGCCTGTGACGGTCGCGGCTCTCGTTGGTGAGGAGGGGGACAGCAGGGGGGCCAGACACCTGCTTACTAGGGAACTCCCACCCTTCGCGGTTATAGGGGAGCCCTCCAACAAAACCGGAGTCATAATAGCCTACAGGGGAGGGGCTCACCTTACCTTGAGGTGTAAAGCGGAGGGAGGTCACTCCTCATCTCCCGGAGTATCTGCAGTGGATCTGCTCATCGAATCAATCCTGAAAATGAGGGAACTGGCTCCAAGTAGGGAGTACGATGATCCTAGCATAGCGGTTACCATGATCAGGGGTGGAGAGGCATCTAACGTCCTTCCTAAAAAGGCAGAGGCTGTACTAGACCTGAGAGTCCCTCCAAGAGCAGATCTAGATTCCACAATTGATGATATGGCGAGTAAGGTATCAAGTGATTGTGAGCTGGATGTCGGGTGGACGGTCCCTCCGGTCTCCGTCAAGCCCAGCGACCCAGTTCCTAGAGCCCTCACGAGATCCATCATATCCCTCGGTGGGAAGCCCAAGCTGCTGAGGAAATACGGATCAAGCGACATGAACTTACTCTACGGCAGTGTTAAGAGTATAGCAGCCTACGGGCCCGGTGATGGGAAACTAGCGCACACAGATAAGGAATTCGTCCGTATAAAGGACTTGGAGTTCTCAGTTAATGTCTACATGAAGACGGTGGAGTATCTCACCTCCAAATGACGGCTGTGCGCGGACGATACCGGTGCTTTCTATCGTATTGCCCGCGCGAGTAAATACTGTTCCTCCAACTATAAATGGAGGACCCGACTGATTGAGAGGGCTAATCAGCGTCTGGATCGGGTGGTGGGGGAGAAATTCAGCCGCAGAAGGTGAGGCTGTCGGAGCTGCTGAAGGAGAAACTATCTGTGAGAGAGGAACTGGCATCCAAACTAGACAGGATGGAGAGAAAGGAGGCCTTGGATGACGGCCACGCACATAGAGAGCCCATACCCTGTGGGCTAACCGTTCATCCGGGTAGGGGTTGCACCTACGCTTGCATCTACTGCTACGTGGAGGACATGGGCGTACCTCGGAGGCCGGAGCCGTCCCGCTTGTCAGGCTTGCAACTGGCCTATGCTATCGCTTCAAATCCATACACACTCCTCGGGAAGGGAGGGACGTTTCTGGCGTTCGGCTCGGTCACCGAGCCGTTTCTGCCAGCTATTAAGGGGAGGACCCTCGAGTACTTGGAGGCCATATCTCGCTACTTGAGAAACCCAACCCAATTCTCGACGAAGGCCTACCTCAGCGAGGAGGATGCTGAGAGGATCTCATCTCTCGATCCCTCAGTTAGCGCCTTGGTCACCATCCCAGCACTTAGGTGGGCGGGGAGGCTAGAACCTAAGGCTCCCTCTCCAGAACTGAGGTTCAGGACCCTCAGCAACCTGCTACAGCGAGGGATACATGCATCACTCTTCCTCCGGCCGCTGATCCCAGGAGTGAGTGAGGCCGATGGTACTCTGATACTGAATAGGGCCGCCAGCTTGGGCGTGAAGGGAGTAGTGCTGGGAGCACTCAGGGTGACCCTCCGCATCCTTAGGAAGCTCGAAGCCTTGGGTTTGGAGGACCTAGTTGACAGGATGGTCAGGGAGCCGAAAAGTCCCAATGATCAGGTGCCACTGAATACGGGAGATCTGAAGAGAATGCTCTCGTCGAGGGCAAGGGTCTTGGGTCTCAAGGTTTTCCCTTCAGCCTGCTCTGCCAATGTAGATGCCCATGATCTCGGATGTCACATGTGTAACATGGGTCCCTGCAACGGCTCTCTGCCCGATTACGATCCCGAAGAGATAGAACAGGCCCTGAGAGGTATGGGAATTGAGGTTAAGATAGTCCCAAAGGACAGGAAGATACTAGCACTGGTGAAAGGAGGATCTAAGAGAATGAGGAGGGTACAGCACTTAGTCTCCACAACTACCAAAAGGATGATTACCGTTAGGTCGGTGAGGTAGGTAGCCGGAGATGTGAGGAAATGATCATCGAACAGCTGCAGGTTAAGCGACATCTATACATTCGGCAAATCACCCCTATTAATAGTAGAAAAATATACATTTCAATTCCCTAGTTGCATTTAATTCTTTAACCATTATCTAGTTCAACGCGTTTTCCTCGAGATCCTTTGTTGCGTTCGCCTACTCATTTGTCTATGACTTATTTACATTTATGACTTATTTACATTGGTTAGACATATTAACCATTTATGTCCCTAAATATACAATATGCTGAGCGTGAGAATTGGTGAGGACCTGAAGGAAAAGATGCCCAAATATAAGCACGTGAATTGGAGTGAGGTGATAAGGAGGAGTATTAGGAAGGAGCTGAAGAATTTAGAGAGAAGAGATCTGGCCAGAGCTCTGTTGTTAAATGAGAAGTATCTAGTGAAGCCCGATGAGGGTTTCTCCAGCGTAAAGGAGATCAGAAAGTGGAAGGAGCTTGGATGGCCAAGAGGGTGATCCCAGATGCTTCTGTCGTAGCCAAGTGGTATCTGCTAGAGGAGGATAGGGAAGAGGCGTTAAAACTGAGGGACGATTACCTCAACGGCCTGGTGCAGATCTCTGTTCCTAGTATCCTTCATTTCTAGGTCCTGAATGCTCTGAGGTATAGCAGTAGGGGGAGATATCTGAGGAGCAGTTACGTGGAATAACTAGGAGCCTATCACTCTATGGCTTCGAGGTATACGATCTATCGGATGAGGAATATGCTAACGAAGTAGCCAAATTATCTCTGAGAAAAGGGATCTCTGTTTACGATTCAAGCTACGTAGCTCTAGCTAAGATGCTGAAAGCATGCCTATACACGGCAGATGAGAAGCTCCTCGAGAAGTTAGATGAGGAGAGATCCTTCTGCCATCTTATATCTGATTACTAAGTATCGAAAGGTTATCTCTACCTTTTCATTTTACTCCGTTATCAAGCTCTTTAGCTAAAACAATTACGGATTTGTGGGAAGATCAGCTCTGGATAGGGACTACTTACCGCTTGCATATATGGTACTCCCCGATTTGATATTATAGACTGAGATAATAGCGCCATTCTAATGGCCCTCCTCCCAGTCACACACCTCCCATAAACATCTGCACTGCGTCTCGGTTCGCTGCGTCCACTAGTATTATTGCTAGTACCTCGATAGATAGAACTACGGGCAACCTGCCTGTTCAAATGTATCACAAACCCCATCAGGGTTATCCAAGAAAGTGGAGTTAGGGAACGATGTTCAGACGACAGCCCACCAAGTCCTCTTGAGGGGGGAATATTTGCAATTATCTCGGAACTAGCTTCTTCAATGCCTCCACATTCCATGGATGGACAGTCTTCCTCCTCCTATCCACCGGTATTCCCTTTCTTCTTGCTTCTGTTACGGATATCCCAGCCTATTTTAGCTCTCCTAGGCTGAATCCCCTGCCCAACCTTTTCCTCTCTTTCTTTCTAGTGGAGATCAGGACCAAGGGGCTCAGCGATCTCATAGGTCATCAAGTGGAGCTGAGAGTAATAAACCTAACAGCGCATCAAAGGGTAATCTTCAAATAGTATTTGATCCTCCCGATACGAGGTGTGAAGGTAGAAGAGGATTCCCTTATTTCAAGACTCAAAAATGTACTCCACTTGACGGAGTACGAAGCCAGAACATACCTAACCCTGATCATGCACGGAAGCGTGACTGTAGGAGAGCTAAGCAAGCTGAGCGGTGTTCCCAGAGCAAAATGCTACGAGACCTTGAGGAATCTCGTACGCAAGGGGATGGTGGTAATGATCAGCAGTAAGCCAGTCAAGTACGCGCCTCTACCGGCAGAGGAAGGGATAGCTAACAGAATGGATCAGCTGAGGAAGGAGCTCGAAAGGAGGTTGATGGAAGCCGAGCAGATCCTAGAAGAGATAAGGGAGGTAAGCGGTCAGGGATCAGTACGGGAGGTTCAGATGATGATAATCGAGAGTCACGAGACCATACTCTCCAACTCTGTCAAGGATGCCGTGAATGCGGAGAGGGAGGTACTAGTAGCGCTATCCAATAAACCTGCTAGAATAGATTGGAGCAAATACATCAGGGATTTAGCTGACTGCATGAGGAGGGGGGTGAAGTTCAGGTTCCTAGTACCCTCCTTGAGTGTGTTCAGCAGTGAATTCAGGGAGATACTGAAGAGGAACATGGTGGAACCTCCTTCATGGAGCTCGGTTGAGGTAAAGGAAACGAGGGCTGTGAGGGTACCTTTCATGGTTATAGACAGCAACATAACCTATCTATACATCTCTGATCCTGATACGGATACCCTAAGGACTGCAGTCAGAATAAGGGATAACAGGATGGCGGAGCAGATGAGAGAGCTCTTCAATAGATACTGGGAGATGGTCGACTAGCCCTAGCTCTGTTCCAGCCTGATGATCTTGAAAATGACAGTCCCACCGCATGTGAGAGGGGGGTCCAAGATCCGGACACTGCACGTGCCCCACATCACCCTTGCCCTATCCCCAACTCATCCGCTGATACTCCATGAGAGAAAGTAGATAGGAGGGTTGCCATTACAATTAGTGCATAGAGGCATATCCTCTTCCCCCGCCTCTCCTTCAATATAGAATCCTCTTAAAGTAGAGGAATCGCCTTCACGTTATCCAGCTGCGCAGTAACCCCTGACCTCTTCCACCTCTATCCTCACATCGTGCAGCATGAAACTCACCCTAGGAGTATTTCGTCCAGCCTGACCAAGACTGCCCCATTTCTGACCATTTCTTCCTTGGCCCTCTCCTCATCGGCGCGCGCAGCATTCGCGACGGCATCGGTGTCAAAGATGACTACATCGTACTCCTCACCCTGCTAGAGCACCGCATCAATCATCTTGTCGAACATCGCCGACTCTTGGAAAGCTGGATTCGTGGTGGCGATGTCTATGAAGGGCTTGGGATCCATTAGTATATCTGCTCACTTAAGGAACTCCAACGACCTCTTCGCTATCAAGTGTGATGGCAATATAGACAATTCTAGTTGATTTCTTGGGCTCCTACCATAATAGGAAGCTAACCTCCAAAGTGTGGACCGCGGTGCTGGAACAGATGGATGAATTCGCCTCCGAGATGACTGTCAGGGAGCTTGGAGGCTCCCTTCATAGCCGTGGCCAAGAGAACTCGGTTCCCATTCGGAAGGATTGAGATGGCCTATACGAGCCTTCCGAGGGAGGTCTTGATCAATTACCTCATATCGAAGGCTATGGGGAGGAAGGATCTCCTCACAATGGTGGCCGACTTCAACACCACTCCAAAGGGCGAGAGAACCCTGAGGGACTTCCCGGATCTGGCAGTGGATGCGCTCTCCCTAAGGATTCAAGAGAGGAGCCCCAACCTCAGGATAATCATGTCGGCTGTGCATGTAGTGAACGGCTCCCTCGAGAGGGTCCTATTAGCAGTTAGGACGGCGTGCAGCTCGGGCCTGTGCTGATCACTCGAGCTCAGGCATGAAGACCCTGACAGAACCCCTATCCTCATAGGAGCTGAAAATCTCTCCTGCTTTCCTTATACCGCTCAAGATGGATTCGAAGAACTCATCAGCGCTCATTCTCAATCGATCAGCCGACTTGGCGA
>JAOZFI010000033.1 GCA_027491395.1 Thermoproteota archaeon
CCCTCGGAGTTCTCTCGTCGTTCTTCGCCGGCATGGCCTCGGGGATGTTCGGCATAGGAGGGGGTGTCCTCAAAGTGCCTATAATGAACCTAGTAATGGGAATGCCGATAAAGGAGGCTGTGGCGACCAGTTCCTTCATGGTGGGTCTCACCGCCTCCTCAGGGAGTATGGTCTATGCCATCAAGGGATTCGTTGATCCCGTCTTGGTCCTTGGATTCGCGCTGGGAATAATACCGGGGGCCACTCTGGGTGCAAAATCGCTCAAAGGCATGAAATCTAAGTATATAAAGCTCATCTTCGCATTAGTGCTTCTCTACGCAGGGATCAAGCTAGTGGGATGGTGAGGTGATCATTTGGACGTTGACCTAGGGAATCTCCCCTCCTTCCTCAGGTGGGGCGTCATTCTGGGGCTTTCCGTGCTGGCAGCGGGTATTGCGATCGAGCACTTCTCTGGAAACCCCTTGATCAGAGAAGCAGGTCTCTTCCTTATAGTGTTGACTCCCGCGAGCTTCTTGGTGGCGCTTTCCTATAGGATGTTCACTGAGGGAGAGTACAAGATAGCAGTTCTTTCTCTGCTGACCCTATCTGTGGTGGTGATCTCAGCCCTCCTATCGCTGAGCTGAACTGAGCTGAGGTGATGAATTGCCCTCATCACCGCTCAAATCAGAAACCGGTAAGAAGGCCCTGAGGCTGTCCATCAACTCCTTCTTCCAAGGCACATCTATGAGCTTCACCTTCTTCCTACTTTATGCTTACGGTGTGGACAAGTTTGGCCTCTCTCCCACTGAAGTGGCCATAGCTATCTCACTAGGGGGTCTCTCCAGCGCTGTAACCCAGCCCTTCTGGGGATGGCTGGTGGATAGGGCTGCTAGGAGAAGGAGGTCCCTCATGTTGGCGGGTTACATCCTCTCCGCTGTGTCCATATATTGGGTATACAACTCCCGAGCGAGCTGGGAGTTCTACGCGGCGGTAGCCACGCTTAACTCGTTCATGGGGCTGTCGAACTCGTCATGGTTGGCAATTTTGGGTGATCTGACTGTATTGGAGGAGAGAGGAAGGATCTCCGGGGTGATCAGCACGTTCTCAACGCTGGGAACCGCGGTGTTTTCACCCATCGCCGGAATGCTCATGGACGCGTTCGGCTACTGGTTCGCCAGCCTAGTCGGCGTCAGCCAGTTCCTCTTGGCTGCTGGAACCGTATGCCTCATTCCTCACAGAGTACCAACACCTCAGGCCGCTGGAGAGGATGAAAGTGGTAGGAAGGGAGCAAAATCAGATCACGTGGGGGGAAGCTACAGGCCGTTCCTCATAGCCAGCGTTCTGTGGTCTTTGATATGGTCTCTAGCATGGCCACTCTTCTCTGTAGCTCAGATCAAGGTGTACGGGTTGAGTAAGGCGGAGATAGGTCTCATAAGCACCATTGCCAACGTCACAAGGCTGATCCTGCAGCCCTTGTGGGGGTTCATGGCTGACAGGGTAGGGAGGAAGATCCTCTTAGTGATGTCCCCAGCCTTCGCTGCAGCAATTCCGTTCTCATACTCGCTGGGGAGCGACCTCATCCACATCCTGATAGGAACAGCTGTGGGCATGGTGGGGTTCTCAATGTACTTCGTGGCCTCGCCAACCTACCTCTTAGATGCATCCTCCCCTGAGAGGCGCGGTTCAGCTGTCTCAACATTCAATGCCCTCACATCGCTCACCAACTCAGTGGCACCGCTAATAGGTGGGGCGCTAGGTGACCTACTCGGGGTAAGGGAGACCATGCTCCTGCTGGGGTTCACTAGGCTCTTCTCCAGTTTGTTTTTCGTCAAGATACCTGAAACGCTCAGGAGGGAGAGGGAAGGGAGGAGATTATGGAGAAGACTTCCTTTCTGACCCCTTCCACATCTTTAGACGCATCTATTCTCACAAGGAGTCCCTTGTCCTCGTAGTACTTTATTAGAGGGCTAGTTTCCTTGTTAAACACGTCCAACCTCCTCAGTATCTTCTCGTAGCAATCGTCGCTCCTCTGATAGAGCTTACCGCCGCACTCGCATCTCCTCGCATCTGGTGGAGGATCATAGAAGACGTTGTAGGATCTACCACAACTCTCGCAGACCAGGCGGCCCATCATCCGTCGAAGGACGGTCAGCTCGTCGACATCGAAGAAGAGCACCGCTGTTAGGGACCTTCTCCTCGCGTTAAGGAACTTTTCAAGCCATTCGGCCTGTTCTAGATTCCTGGGAAATCCATCCAACACGAACCCTTTCTCCATGGCCTCTGACAGCCTCTTCTCCAAGACCCGATACACTATGTCGTCGGGTACCAAGAGGCCCCTCTCCATGTACCCTTTTATTGTCTCGCCAAGTTCCGAACCGCTCCTCACCTCCTCCTTAAGGAGTTCGCTCATGATCAGCCTAGGAACTTTGAATTTCTCGGAGATGAAGGCGCCTTGAGTTCCCTTTCCGGCTCCAGGCCTGCCTAGAAGCACGAGACGGAGCATCTCACCGCACACCTCTTCAGGTCAGGTTGGACACTGATGGGCTGGGTAGCTCGGGAAAGCGTATAAGTTCTTACCCCCAATCAGACATATGAACGATGAAGAGATGTTCCGATTTCTGATGGATCTGGTTCGCCTCGATACTAACGCAACAGAGAGGAAGAACTACTGGGAAGCAGCCCGGATGATAGAGGAGAAGGCCAAAGAGCTCGGATTAAATACCCATATTCATGTACACAGGGATGATAAGGGGGAGGTCCCCAACGTCATAGCGTGGGCCGACGTGGGAGCGGATAAGAACCTCATCCTCTTGTCTCACTATGACGTAGTGCCCGCCAAGGGTCCTTGGAAGCTCAACAGCAGAGAGTTCGATCCCTTCGATCCCCAGAGGGTGAGAGGGAGGATCTACGGAAGGGGGGCTGCAGATGACAAGTCAGCCATAGTACTGAGTCTTTCGGCGGCTAAAAGGATTCTGGATAAGGGATCAGGTAGGTACAACCCGGTAGTAGTTGTGGTAGGGGATGAGGAAGTTGGAGGGACTGGTGTATTCGCTGTAGCCGAGAAGGGCTTTGAGGAGGTCGGTGTGAAGCCTGACAGGGTCGTGGTGATAGATGCCGCTCCCGATTTCGTGGGTATAGGTGCGAGCGGTGTGATCCACGGCGAAATAGTCGTGAAGGGAAGGGGAGGCCATGCTGGTAGGCCTTTCGCGGCTCTCAACCCGGTTCACCAAGCCATAGCCATAGCCAACGATCTGCTCACTGGTTTCTCACAGGAACATGCTTCCAGACTGTCGGTAGTCCCGGCACCCCGTGGATCCCCTGTCCCCAAGCTTTGGGGGAGGTTCAGCCTGACCATAATGAGGGCCGGCGACAAGCACAATGTTGTACCTCCGGAGGCGACTCTGGGGTTCGATATAAGGTTCATACCGGATGAGAAGAAGGATGATGTGATTGGGAGGTTTTTGGCTGCCGTCTCCTCTGCCGCAATCAAGTTCGGTGCCGAGGTAGAGGTCAGGTTCGAGGAGACCCTGAACCCTGGTTGGATGACCCACCCGGATCACGAGTTTGTTAGGGAAGTGCTGGACAGCTACGAAAAGTTCTTCGGGAGGAGGGATGTGGCCGGATCCCTCGGAGGTAATGATGGGTTCGTGTTCGCAGGTAAGGGCATACCAACGGTCTCCGTTGGAACGATAGAGGTGGAAAGCAGGGCTCACGGCGACTTGGAGAACGTCAGGGAGGATATAGTGATCAGGATCAGGGACCTGCTGGTGGACCTGATGTCCTGATCCATCCTCCCACATTGCCCAGTTCATTTTATTATGAATCTGGGTGGCTCTATCCACTCGCTTCCACACTTGGGGCATTTACTGGGCTTCCGTGGCTTCTTAAGGTTCCTGAACACGTACCCGCACTTTCTGCAGACCGGAGGTTCC
>JAOZFI010000007.1 GCA_027491395.1 Thermoproteota archaeon
ATTGCCGAGCTACTTCGTTCAGGATAGAGTTCAGCGTTCCTACTTTAAGCCTGTGCCTCGGTATCGTTATCCGGTCGCTTCCCCTAGCCAACCTCATGTGACTTCCTGTTTGTCTAACCAAGCGATAGCCAAATTTTCCTAGGAGTTTGGCCAATTCCTCCCCATCCAAATCCCTAGTAAGCTTCATAGACTCATAACCTCTTGCCTCACTATCCTGAGCCTTATCACCTTGGGCATCTCTTTCTCATCGAAGTGGCATTTTACAGCATCTATGATCATCTTCCTCAGCTCCTCTAAGCTCTCAGCTTGGGTAAAGATAGCATGACCTATAGCTCTAGCTATAAATCCCTCTTCAGTCTCTTCAACTTCAAATGTTATTTCTTCCATCGCTACTCTGGCTTGTAGGGGAGAAATAAATCTACTATGTATTTTGTGATACTAACTGGTTAGTAGCAAACACAGGATCTTAGTTACGCACCAAGCAATTCATTAACAGTCCGAGAACCTACTCGTAGCTTGCTGATGATCGAATATACGACTACAAGATCAAGCTTAACTTCAATTCTCCTTCATATTACGAGAGGAGGTGGTAAAAATGGGTGATAGAAGAAGAAGGAAAGATGAGTGGCTTGATAGCATAGCGATAATCTTCTACTTAGCAGCAACTATCATAGCCCTTTATTTGCTGTCCATCTCTGTCCCATCCCAAGCTCAGGGATTACAGTACAAGCGGTCCAATATCCCTGTAGAAGTTGTCTTATTGCTGGTAGGCATTCCAGGACTACCCGCATTAGTGGGGTTCTTTGAGAGGAAACCGAAACTCATACTATTGGCTGGTCTGTTGGTCATAATTCTATTTCCCGCCCTGTTCGTGCTGGCTCAAAAGCAGAGGGTGTATGCTGTGTCAGACAAGGGCGAGAGGTTGGAGCCCTTCCACGAATACACCCTTGTGAACGCCACTAAAGTCGAGTTCTACTTCCACATGGACCCGAGGGGCGACATCCAATACTGGAATGGAACTGGCAACCATTGGTGGCCCGCAGCCTCTCTCGAAGATCCAGAGGAAGTGAAGATAGGGGTCCTAGTTCTTGGAAGCTCCTTAAATATGCGAATTCAATATTTCCAGTATTCCTTAGAGTATAAGGTGAAGGCCGAATCAAGCAAGATGAATGAAACGGCCTTCCGCTTCAGATATGAGCTGAACATCACGCCCATGGGTAGTGGCCCCTTTGAGGAATTCACTAGAACGCTTATTAGTCTCTTCTTCGAGCATCTCATCAAGATACTGGGTCTCATCTTTCTAGTGGCCTTTGGCTATGTGTCGCTTAAGCTGAAGGGAAGGAGAGAATGACCGCCAGCGAGGTAAAGGAAAGTCTACACTTACACCAACTTACTAGGAGAGGAGGTGGTAAAAAATGGGAAGGGACAGAAGCAGGAGAAGGGAGGTAACCCTTACGGATGTTTTCCTCTACATCGGGGCGGTCTTATACGGTATAGGGCCCCTGCTATTCATAGTCAGCTTGATCTTACCCCAAGAGATAGGGGGGATGTTCGTCGAACAGTTGGTGGCTGGATGGATTACAATATCAATAATCCTCTCACTTGCAGGATTTTTACTTGGAGCTTACTTGGGCAATAAAACCCTTCTATCGCTTAGCATGGCCTTGGGGCTCTTCGCGTACAGCAATACGGCATGGGGAATGCAGGTGAGAGTTAATACCGAGGAAGGAGATCTCCTCGCTCTGCCCTGTCACGCGCCCAATCAGATCGTCGGTAGGCCCAAGGAGATAGTGGTCCTAGCGAGGGCGCCACTGAAATCCAATGTTAGATTGGATTACACCGTATCCATAGGAGGAAACACTTTGTTGGATGATACCAAATTCCTAGAATTGGGTCCCAAGTGGAAGGAGGTGATCAGAAGAGATATCAGTAACATCACATCGTATGGGACGCTCAGGGTAAGGCTCATACTCTTAGACACTGAAGATGGCCAAATCAAGGTTACTCTGTCCGGTGATCTGGCGGAGATCAAGGAGAACGGCGTAATGTGCCTCGAGGGCTACACATATGTAACTTCTGAGGACGTATTCTCATGGGTAATGAAAGCATTTGCTGGTCTATTAGCGGCAATAGGACTCTTTGGTACATTCACAGAGGCCTATAGCAGGGTAAGAGGAAAGGAGAAGCTAGAGAGATGGGAGCTGCTACTATTAGCGATCTTAGCACTGATAGCAGTCTTAGTGGGTATGGGATGAGAATGACCACTAGCGAAGTGGGAACCAAACGAGAGGTTCTATAGTCAAATTTGCAGGGATGTGTCATTAAAACCTCAAGCCCTCCTTAGGATCTCAATATGTGGTAGCATTAACTCTACCTTAGGGAAATGCACCCGAGCTAGTGCTATCCCCACCTCACTATCTGCAGGCTCACAAGATGAATTTATCAAACGATTTGAGTATCCTCCAAGCTATGATATCCCCAATACTCACTCTGAGATGAGATCTTAGCTGGTGAATGCATTCTATCCCCAAACAACTATGGTGATCATACTCGAGATAGCATAGTGGCAAGTGATAGCATTTCTCGGGAGGTAGAATAATAGGGTAGTAGTACTGCTTTGGACTGATTGCTACTAACTAGTTAGAAACAAGCTAAGCTATAGCTGCTTGCTAGGTCCAAAAAGTTTTATAAAATGATTATTCCTCCTCTTTTTCGGAAATAGAAGTCTTCTGTTCCTCTACATCAGTAACAGTTGTTAACTGCATCCTGTACATCTGGATTATCTCCTCCTCCGTCGTGGCATCCTGAGGTCCTTTATCGTCCCTCCATCCCATGAACCTGGGGAACCTTATCGCCAGCCCAGCGTCCCTCTTCACCTTGCCCCAGCCGCAAGTGTGGGTGGGACTGAGCGTTATCTCGTCTCCCAGCACCTGAGCTACCTTCTGAGGGACAAACCAGACGTCTGCCTCTAGATTAGATACTACGCTCGGGTGCCTGTGCTCTATCTTGTAAGGTTCCAGAAGCTTCGGCAGCTCCGCGAGCTCCTCGTCGGTAAAGCCTGATCCCATCTTGCACACTGTCTTGAACACATCCTCCTCTGGCGAGTAGGCTGCCATGAGCAGGGCTCCGTAAGTGCCGGCTCTCTTGCCCTTGCCCCAGAAGGCTCCCACGACCACCAAATCCACAGGTTCCACCATCTTACTTATGTAGCTCCTCTTGAGTTTGATCCAAGACCATCCTCTAGTCCCTGCCTGGTACTGGGACTTGGGATCCTTCACCACTAGCCCTTCGGTGCCCATCTCCACCGCGTGCTCGAAGAACCTCTCCAGCTCATCCACATCGTTATCCACCACCTCATATTGGACTACCCTCGCTTTCTCGTTCTCCTTCAGTAGATCTAAGAGGATCTTCCTCCTCTCCTCGAGTGGTTCGTCCAGCAGCTCTCTACCGTCGAGGTAGAGCACATCGAACACGTAGGTCACTGTAGGATAGGCCTTCATCGCCTCCTCAACTCCGTACTTCCTCCTCCTGTGCATCAACTCTTGGAACGGCAGTATCTCGCCGGTATCGGGATTCACAGCCACCGTTTCGCTGTCTAGCACGACATCGTGACCCTCCACGGCTCTAGACACGAATTCCCTCACGTCCGGGTATGGTTCGGTGATGTTCTCGAGCCTTCTGGAGAATATCTGGACCTCTCCATCCTTCCAGACGTGGATCTGCATCCTCTCCCCGTCGTACTTGAATTCCGCGTAAACCCTCGGCCCTATCTTGTCCATTATCTCTTGGGCAGATCTGAGCCTCTGGGCCAGCATCGGCCTAACCGGTATCCCCAAGGTGAGCTTGATCTCCTCCAGTCCCTCGAAGCCTCTAGCCGCCACTATCTTCGCTATCCTACCTATATCTGGGAAGATGTTGTACTTCCTCTCTAACTTGTCCCTGAAGGCTCTTCCCTTAAGGAAGGCCTCCGCTAGGGCATCCAAGACGGTCATGTCCCTCACTCCAAGTCTCAGCCTCTCCGTAACCACTCTAGCTATGTATCTGGCCTCCAAGGGTTTGGCATCGCTGAACAGTCCGGCCAATAACCTTATCTTGGCATCTTGGGCTTTCTCACCAGCGATCTCCGCCACCCTCCTTAGAGTGTCGAAGACCTTGTTTACGGTGAGATCCTCGGTGAAAAAAGACTGGGCCACCTTGTTCTCCACGGCCCACTCGGCCAGCTTCCCTATATCACCCAATTCTGGATACTTGGCCTCGAGCTTGTCCTGGGATATGCCCGTGGCCATCGAGAGGGCCTTGAGGAGTAGCTTCTCCCCCACCCCGAGCTCGACCCCCTCGTAGGCAGGAGCTATGCTTCCAAGCGTGAGGTAGACCACTTTATCCAGTATCTCCGGAGGCGTCTCCAAGAAGAGCTTCTTGAGGTAGTCTATCATCTCCAGCCTGCCGGATGTGGCTTCTATCCTCTCATAGTACTTCGCCACCTCGATGAACAGCATATCCCCCATCTACTCCACCTTCACCTTCCTGAAGCCGACCTCCTTTGGCGGGGCGACTATCTGGAGTATCCCGTTAGTCAGCCTCGCCACTACCCTATCGGGATCTATGGGTATTGGGGTCCTAATCAGCTTCCTATACCTCACGGTCGCTCCCCCGACCTTGGACATTGCCTCCACCAGAATAGCATCTTCGCTAGCGCTTATAACGAGCTCCTCCTTCCTCACTCCGGGGAGATCCATTGTTATGACCACGCCCTCCTTCGTAACCTTAACCTCGTGGAGGGGCTCCTCTACATCCCTAACGGAGAAGTACCCCCACCTGACCTCCCTGTAGAACCAACCCATACGGCATCCCCCCTCAACCTATATACGCGGGAGTTGGGGCCTCCTTCGCCGTCTGGACGGTCTTAGCCATCAGTTCCTTAAGTTTGAGCCTTATCGTTTCTGATTCGGCCTCCAGCTGGCTTATATCGACATCGAAGCCCAAAATGGGCTCTATGGCCTTGAGAACCTCTGCAGCTGCTCCGGGATCTGGATAGGCGGCGAAGCTCTGTACCATCAGGGCCGCGGCCGGAACTCCCCTCCTACTAGCTTCCCTGAGGAAGAAGGCCGCGTATCCACTCAAGTACCCCTCCTTCATCAGCTCTCCACCCATGCCCTTTGCCAAGGACTTGGCCTCCTCACTGCTGAATACGGCCATTACCTGAGGCTTCTCCACCTTAATTCTATCATCCTCAGGGACTCCCCCCATTACAATCGCTAGCTTGGGTCTTTTCCTAGCGATCCAGTCAAGCACAGATATTGTAAGCTTCAGGAGGGGGTCTATAGGGAGAGGTACTTCGGCCTTGACCACATAGATCCCCTTTCCCCCGTAGATCCTGACGGTGTGCATGGCGACGCCGTCCTTCACGCCTATGACGGGAGGGAACAGGGGAGAATCTATCTTGCCGACCTCTTTCAGGTCAGCGACCTTGATGAGATGATCGGCCGCTATTATGCTCACGAGGCCGGCACCGGGAACCGCCAAGATGAGGATGGGGTTCTTTACCTCCGGCGCGGTCTCAACGATCTCAATGCTCATAATAACCCTCGGTAAAGGGAGAGGTCGTGAGCTTTAACCTTATCCGGTCAGTCCCTAGGATCCAACGATTTATCCAAGGGGATGGGGGGATCTTTCATGAGATACTCGTCGACCTTGTCTCTCATCTCCTTCCTCCTAATCCGATGCTCCTCGATGAATGGAACCATCACCTCTATCGCCCTCTTCTTCGCCAGCTTACACCCCTCCTCCGGATCGTTGAAGCAGATCTCCCATATGGAGAAGAAAGACTCGTCGTCCGGGTCGAAGGCCCTCAGGTAGGACAGGGCCGGACACCTCCTCGGGGGACCGCAGACAGATCCCTCTATTTTTTCCCTAACCACCTCGGGCGGGTCGGTGAGGAAGATGGCAGACTCAGGGTACCTAGTTCCCATCTTGGGCTCGCCCTTGAGTCCAAGGAGGAACTTGCTGTGAACCATTCCGGGCTTCCTGAGCCCCATCTTATCCGCTATGAGTACGGAAACCCTCATGAGTGGATCCTGATCCACCGCCATGGGTACGAGGGCGCGATAAGGTTCGTTCAACTCCATCTCCATCATGAGGGCGGGCATCGACTGAACTACAGAGTAGAAGGCAACCCCCACATTCCAAGAGTCGTCTATCTTCACTAAGTTCTTCAACTCGGACAGGGAGATCCTCTTAGCCAGTTTGAGTGAGAGGGGATAGAGCCATAAAGCTACCTGCGTGTCCCAGATTATGTGAGTCCTCTTCTCATCGAATCCCAGCGCGATAAAGTCTAAGGCGTTGTCCAAGGCGTACTTCCTCACCTGTTTCAGCCCGAGATCTGGCCTCAGGACGAACTTCTCGTCGTCCGATATCTGGAAGAAGAAGTGGAGGTCCAGTCTCTCCTGCATCCATTTCGCGAGGTTCACAGGTATGAGGTGGCCTATATGCATCGGGCCCGATGCCCCTCGGCCGGTAAAGATGTAGACCTTTGCCCTGTCGTATTTGAGGTCTAGAAGAGCGAGCCTGAGGAAGCGGTGGGCGTAGAATATGCCCCTAGATATGAGATAGTGCTCCTCCCCGAAGACCTCTTGGAAGAGGTTCCTGACCTCGGTCGTCACGACATCCAGCTCGAATAAGGAGATCAGAGCGTTGTAGTCTACTGTATCCCCACTTACCTCCCATGGTGTTATCCTGAAACCGGGAATCATGTCATCCACCCAGTAAGATCCTCTCCAAGTCCGGAAAGCTGTACACATCCCCATCGGGATGGAACCTGAGGGTCCTGATCCTCGGATATCTCCTCCTGACCTTCTCCAGCATCTCCTCCTTGTCGTCCACGAAGACCGTCTCTTCTTCCCTCACTCCTCTGAGGGTGAAGTGATTCAGTATCTTCTCCATCATCCTGTCTTTCTCCGGGTGGGGCTCTACCATGAGAAGGTCGAAGTATCGATCGAGTTGAAAGGTCCTCAAGACGGCTATCGCCTTATCCGGCTCGTTCCAGCTGCAGGTGGACAGGTAAATCCCCTTATTTTTGGCCCTCTCCAGAAAGTCCCTGACCCCTTCCCTCAGAAAGACCTTATCGCCAGAGGCATCGACTAAGGTCCTCTCGTCGACCCTCCGGAGGGGGAGGGCGAGGGAGGTGGCATCGTGGTGATCCCAGAGCACCTGATCAAGGTCGAGAACTATCAGCTTCACCCTGTTCGGCATCCTCTATACCCTCTACTTCCCCTCCCTCCTCGATCAGGAGATCCTTAAGCTTTTCCAGCGCTGCTTTCACAATCCTCTCGGCCTCACCCTCCTCCGGAGATGAAGCGGTGATGTTTATCTTCAGCACGGGCTTCCGGATCTCGTGGCCATGGGGGTGGCTCTTAATGTAGACCGGGAACTCCTTCATCACCCTCTCGATGAGAGGAGCGGCAGCCGATTCTGGCACACCTCTCACCACCAAGTCCTTGCTCACGTAGTGGAGGGGAGGCGCCCTCTCCCTGATCAGGGGTTCGATCCTCTCGAATATGTCCTTCATCTCCTTGGGAACGCCGGGCAGTACTATTATTAGCGCTTCACCCTCCCTGACCAGGATGCCGGGGGCCGTTCCCACCTCGTTCTTTATTGGTTCGGCCCCTTCAGGCATCATAGCCATCTTCACCCTGTGCTCCGTCATGGGGAGGTTCCTCTCCCTGTACTTCTCCTCCACCATTCTGAGTGCCTTCTCGTTCACCACATGCCTCCTCCCCAGCGCCTTGCTGAGGCACTCTGACGTCTTGTCATCGAACGTGGGGCCCAAGCCTCCCGTAGAGATCACTAGATCAGCTCCCCTGTTAAGAGCGGTCCTGAACGCCCATACTATGTCATTACAATCGTCCCTAACGGTTATCGCTGCCTTCACTAGGTATCCGTCTATGGTGAGCTTCCTCGCAAGCCAGCTTAGGTTCGTATTCACTATTCTGCCGTTCAGGAGTTCATTCCCAACAGAGATTATCCAAGCCTCTGGCAGTCTCACTCATAAGCACCTCCTCAAGTCTGCGGATCCTCCCCTTCGACCTAGTCAGTAGTGAGTTGGCCCTCTCAACTATTAAGGGGATCGCATCCTCCCTGAAGATGTCAATACCGGACAGCCTCAAGGGAGCTTCCATCCTCTCAGTACCTATTGCCTCCAAAGTGATCCCGTCCTCAGATGAGGAGATTATCCCGGCCCTCTTGAAGCCCGCAGACCTCAGCAGGACCAGCAGATGGAAGGCCGCCTTCACGCTGCATACTGCTATGTGAAGTATAGGGGGGAGGACTGCCATCCATAGGGAGTCAGCCTCATTTTCTAGCGTCTCCATCAACTCTCCCAAAGTTATAGTAGAGTGCCACTTCCCCAAGGTCCTCATGCCGAACTTCTCTCCGGGTTCGCTAGCTGCGTACACCTGAATCCTACCGGAGCAGCTACTAGTGGTGAAGGCGTAATTAAGCGAGTTTATGGTGTTCAGCAGCGGGATTATGTCCTTGTCTACCCTCCTCGCCTCCATGTGCGATCTGAGCTCAGCTAGAGTGCTTTCCCTCCTCCTGACCCAGAGTTCCCTGTCCACCGACAATGTCATCTCCACGGGATTCCAAGCCTTCTACATTAAGGTCACTGCGGTGAGAAGCCCTAAAGTTATATTATTTGTATCTCCCTACCCTTCGATCGAGGATGAAGGAGAAACTCACGGGTTTCCTCATGATCTTGGTCTCTACCGTGGCGGCCGTGATATACACTTACCTGCTCCTCCTAGCGCCAGAGCCGATCCCGACCCTTACCCTGAAGGTGACCGTTCTCCTAATCGTATTGGTACTCCTAGTAGTTCTGGGATGGATCGGTTACGTGCTGCTCACTACTGAATCGCCGGAGGATGTGGAAAAGCTCGTAAGGGAGCTTGAGGAGAAGGGTGAACTGGCCTCGGAGGGTGGTTGAGTGGAGTACTTGGCGAGATGCCCCTCCTGCGGTAGAGAGTATGATGACCCACTCAGGTTCAGGTGCGATTGTGGCTCTCCTCTCGATATCTCCGTACAGTTGAGAGAATTCAAGAGAGAGGACGTGATGGATACCACCTCTATGTGGAGATACGTGAACTTCTTTCCGTATATAGAGAAACGGGATATTGTCACCTTAGGGGAGGGATGGACTCCCCTCCTGAGGTTTGAGGGCAATGTGTACGTTAAAATGGACTTCCTCAATCCCACCGGTTCTTTCAAGGATAGAGGGGCGTCGACCATCATCTCGGCCATTCTAAATAGAGTTAGAGGGCTCATAGCTGAGGACTCGTCTGGAAACGCCGGAGCTTCCATAGCAGCCTACGCCGCGAGAGCTGGGATTAAGGCGAGGATATACGTGCCATCGAGCATCTCGGGTCGCAAGATAGATCAGATAAGGGCCTACGGTGCTGAGCTGATTAGAGTCGAGGGGAGCAGAGAGAAGGTATCGGAGGAGGCGATGAGGCCCGAGAAGGGGAAGGTCTACGTGGGTCATGCGTGGCACCCCATCTTCAGGGACGGGATGAGGACCCTTGCCTATGAGATAGTGGAGCAACTCGGCTGGACCCCACCAGACAGGATATACATCCCGGTATCTTCGGGAACCGGTCTTTTGGGGATTCTAGAGGGATTCAAGCATCTGAGTGGTCCTTTTCCGGAGTTGATAGCCTGTCAGACCGAGGTAGTGTCACCGCTCTATCATAGGTTCAGGGGCGAGCCATACACCCCTCCTGAGAGGCTGGAGACTGTAGCGGATGCCCTAATCGTGACCAAGCCTCCCCTGCTGGGTCTCATGGTGGAGAAGCTGCGGATGGTGGGAGGGTCCGTCGAGGTAGTGGGTGAGGAGGAGATAGCCGATGCCTTCCACCAACTGGCTGCAAGGGGAATATTCGTGGAGCCGACCTCAGCTGTTCCCCTCGCCTGCTACAAGAAGCAGGTTGAGGTGGGAGAGGTGGATCGGGGAGATAGAGTCGTCCTCTTACTCACCGGTTCTGGGCTGAAGATGAAGCCTAGCATCATTAAACGGTTATTGTCATAGAAGGGGTTGAATCTCTTGGGGATCTCGGTAGAAACCTCCCTAGAAGGAAGAGGGGGCCTTCACCCCACATCAGCGTGAGCTCATCAGCTTTCTGATCCTCTGAAGTATCCTAAACCTCTCCTCTCTCCTTCTGTCTGCCTCCGGATCGCCGCCTTCCATGGGCAGGATCCTCCTAGGTCCCTCCTCGCCCATGGCCACGAAGACCATGTAAGAGGTGGTTGCGTGTCTCACTCCATCGGGCTTCTCCACCAGTGTTTTCACCGAGATCTCCATGGATGTGTTCCATACCTTGGTGATCTTGGAGTAGAAGTGGATGACATCTCCCTTCCTCATGGGGGTGTAGAAGGCTAGCCTGTCCAGGCAGGCAGTGACTGCTGGGCCCCTAGAGTACTTTAGAGCGGTTATGGATCCCACCTCATCCAAGAGGAACAGGAGGTACCCCGCGTACATTAGGTCCGCGTTCACCAGATGCTCCTCCCTGACTAAAGTGCTCGAGATCAGTTCGTAGCCCTCCACATTCACATCCTGACCCTTCTGCCTCCTGTCAGCTATCCTCTCCTTGACGTTTTCATAGAACCGCCTCCCCATCTCAGTCCCTATTATGCCTACTGGAAGCTCTCTGGGCCTCCCCTCACCATCCACCGCCACATAGGAGAGCATTGAGAAGGTCGCTGGCTTCCTCTCACCAGATTTTGGATTCTCAGCCCACACCTCCACGCTCACGATGATGCTATGCTTGGAGGTATATTCGGCCCTAGCCCTGTAGATGGCCAGCTCCCCGGGCATTATCGGGGAGAGGAAATGGAGATCATCCACATATCCTAGGACAGCTGGTCCCCTAGCGAGCCTCACGGCAACGGTTGATGCGGCATCTACTATCCATCTCATCATCCAGCCACCGTAAAGGGTTCCGTAAGCGTTGAGATGGGCACTCCTTACGAAGCGAATGAACTCCATCTCCGTGTCTTCGGGTCGGAGGTGCATGTGATCCCCCATTCAATGGAGACTGGGCCTTAAAAGTACACGGAAATCACAATATTGAAGGACCCTCCTATTTCGCGGGTGTCGCCTTGAAGGTCAGTACCGTGGAGGAGATGAGGGTCCTCGATTCCACCGCCATGGAGAGGTACGGGATCGATCAGGACCTCCTCATGGAGAATGCGGGGAACGCGCTCTTCTTCGTTATAGAGAGGGAGTTCGGAGTCAGGGGTAAGAGGTTCGCGGTCGTCGCCGGCTCAGGGAATAACGGTGGAGATGCTCTCGTGGTGGCTAGGAAGCTTCACTCCAACGGTGGCCAAGTTAGGATCTACTTGGTGGGAGATCCAGCTAAGTTCATGGGCTCCGCCAAGAAGAACTACGAGATCGCGGAGAAGATAGGTTTGGAGATGCATAAAGTCAGAGACGAGGGCATCGATTCCCTCGTCGAGGGGTTGGAGTGGTCAGATGCGGTGATAGACGGTATCTTCGGCACCGGCTTGGCTAGGGAAGTTGGGGGGATATACAGGGAGGCGATCCAGGCTATAAACTCCTCGGGAAAGGTGGTGTTCGCCGTAGACATCCCCTCAGGTATAGGGGGAGACGACGGGAAGGTCTACGGGGTTGCGGTTAAGGCTGATTACACAGTCACCTTCGGTCTACCCAAGCTCGGTAATGTGCTTTACCCAGGTTACGACCACTGCGGCAGGCTCTATGTGTGCCACATATCCTTTCCCCCGGAGATGTATTCCCAACTTAAGACAGAGCTGAACGATCCCCTACCCTTACCGGAGAGGGTGAAGTGGGGACACAAGGGTACCTTCGGGAAGCTACTGACCGTAGCTGGCGCCAGAAATTACTACGGAGCTCCCTATTTCACGGCACTATCGTTCATGAAGGCAGGGGGTGGCTACTCTAGGCTCGCAGCTCCCGAGTCCATAATACCCCACATCGCCTCAAAAGCCAGCGAGGTCGTGTACATCCCCCTGAAGGAGACCAGAGCCGGGTCCATCTCCATGGAGAACGAGGACTATATACTGGAGGTCATAGAGAGGTATGACATAGATGTGGTGGCGCTCGGCCCGGGCACCTCCCTGAACGAGGAGACCCAGAAGCTGATAAGGAAGCTGGCGTCGCGCATAGACAGACCTGTCATAATAGACGGGGACGGACTCACAG
>JAOZFI010000048.1 GCA_027491395.1 Thermoproteota archaeon
CAGATTCCGATGGACTACGTAGCTGTAGGTCACATCACCGTGGACGAGCTGGACGGGCTCGTTCGACTGGGCGGAGGTGTTTCCTACGGATCAGCCTTCGCCGCCGGCTTGGGACTTGCAGCCAAGGTTGTTTCTAGGGTCGGTACCGATCTGAGTGATGAGCTGCTCCGTCCCCTCAGGGAGGCGGGGGTGGACCTGAGTGGCTTGAGGAGGGCATGCGAGAGGACGACGAGGTTCGTCATCAGGCTAAAGGAGAGCAGCGAGGTCTCAGGGCTCGCGTACAGGTGCGACCCAATCGCCCCCTCGGATCTGGAGGGGGTCGAGGCGGGGGTTATCCATCTGGCTCCCGTGGCTAGGGAGGTGAGCAGGGAAGTAGCATACGCGGCGATCAACTCGGGATCCCTAGTATTGCTGGACCTGCAGGGCGTGATAAGGACATTCGATGACGGTTTTGGGCTCGATGGCACGCTAGCCCGGGAGTTCGAGGGCCTCGATCTGGTGGTGCACGCCAACCTCCAAGAGGCGAGGGCCATCACGGGGGAGGATAATCCTATGAACGCGGCGGAGCGCCTCTCCTCGATGTTCTGGATGTCCTCGGTCACCTTGGGGAGGAGGGGAGCAGTGATATCATCGCCTGAGGGGTTCGTGGTGGCTAGGGCTCCGAAGGTAGAGTCCCTAGACGATGTCGGTGCTGGGGATGTCTTCACCGCCGCTTTGGGAATAGCGCTGTGGAGGGGCTACTCCTTGGAGGATGCTGCTAGGTTCTCCGTGGCGGCGGCTGCCGCCTCGACAAGGAGAAGGGGGCCCGTCCCAGTAGCTCGGGAGGAAGTGGAGTCACTCATGCCCGAGGTCGAGGTATCATGGCTCTGAGCTAGTAAACTTTAAAGTAGTATACTTTAGAGTATAATTGTGATCGCGAGGTTCGTAAACAGAGGGAGGGAGCTAGAGTTCCTTGAAAGGGCCTACAGATCCCCAGTACCCCAGCTGTTGGTTATCTACGGAAGAAGGAGGATAGGAAAGACCGAGCTGGTCCTGAGGTTCCTGAGGGACAAGCCCCACATCTACTACTTGGCTGACTTGGAGTCAGGACTTTCCCAGCTAAAGAGGTTCAAGAGGTCCGCCGAGGTCCTGCTGCAGGACGAGACCTTCAGGAGAGCAGAATTCAGGGACTGGGAGGATCTGTTCGTCGCCCTCTTGGACAGGTGGGGGAGTGAAAGGAGGCTTATAATAGCCATAGATGAATTCCCGAACTTGGTGAGGGTAAATCCGGCATTTCCCTCCATACTCCAGAGGGTGTGGGACCTCTACCTCTCGAAGGCAGATACGATGCTCATACTCACGGGTTCATCCGTCTCCGTGATGGAAGACGAGGTCCTCAGCTCCAAGTCTCCCCTCTACGGCAGGAGAACGGGTCAATGGAAGTTGGGACCAATCAGCCCTGAATACCTAGGGGAATTCCTTCCCTATAAGGAGGAAGATCTGGCGAGGACCTATGGGGTGACCGGTGGGGTTCCCCATTACCTCAACCTTTTCGATCCCAGCCTCCCCTTCTGGGATAATGTGGAGAGGCTGGCCCTGAGCAAGGGAGGGTTCCTGTACGAGGAAGCTGACTTCCTGCTCAGGGAGGAGCTGAGGGACCCCTCGAACTACAAGAGCATCTTGGAGGCTCTGGCTATGGGCGCTACGAGACTGGGGGAAGTGTGCAACCTGACGGGACTTGACAGGGGGCTCGTGTCCAAGTACCTCAGCGTCTTGGAGAGGTTGGATGTGGTGGCGGGGGAGAGGCCCTACGGCTCAGGCCCCAAGAGTAGAAGGAAGAGGTACAGGATAAGAGACCCCTACATGAGGTTCTACTTCAGGTACATCCAGCCCAACAAGTGGATGATAGAATCCGGCCTCGGAAGCGAGCTGAGGAGGGAGGTCGAGGCTGATTACGACAACTTCATGGGTCCCACGATGGAAGAAATATGCAGAGAGGTGCTCCCACACCGATTCAGCGCCAGGAGGATTGAGAAGTGGTGGGGCGGAGAGGGGGATCTGGATCTGATTATGAGGGGCGCGAAAACCGTGGTGGTCGAGTGCAAGTGGGGAACGGCTAGAGTGAGGAATGAGGTCCGAATGATGAGAAGGTTGACCTCGATAGTGGGAATCAGAGCGGACCTTTACGTGATAGTAGCCAGGAGATTCGAGGGAAGGCCCGAGAGTGGTGTAAGGCTCATCTCCTTGAGGGAGCTGCTGAGCCCTCCTAAGCTTTAAGAAATTTAACTTTTTTAGATATAGCTAAGGTGATGGAGGACGGGTCTCTCCGACAACGAGAAGGAGGAGATCAAAAGGAAGGTCTTAGAAGCACTCAAAACGGTTTATGACCCCGAGATACCGGTTAATGTCTACGATCTGGGTCTAGTTTATCGGATAGATGTTGACGATGAGGGTAATGTGGCGGTGGACATGACCCTTACCTCCCCCGGCTGTCCCGTCGCTGAGATGGTGCTGAACATGGCGGAGGCGGCGATCATGGAGAGACTGCCCGGCCGTAAGGTGAAGGTTAACCTAGTATGGGAGCCCTTCTGGACGCCAGACAGGGTCAATGAGGAGGGTAGGAAGAAGCTCCAGGAGATTTACGGTTACGACTTCGTCGGAGAGTGGTTGAAGAGGCAGAGGGGTGATTAAGTTGGATAGGGACCGGGAATATGTGGCTTACGTGATGAGCCGGCTCGGCTGCGTTCACCCCTTCAGGATCTCCAGAATACTCCTACTGGCCGACTGGCTTTCAATGGAGAGGAGGGGCAGGAGACTCACTGATTTAACCTACGTGAAGGAGGAGTTCGGGTTCTATGTTGAGGAGCTAACTGGTATAATGGAAGAGCTGCAGGAGGGGGGGTGTGCGGTCAAGAGAGAGGAGAGGAAATGCCTAGAGTACACATGCAGTGAGCCGGAGATACCGGAGGAGGACAGGAAGATACTTGAGGAGGTCATATCGGAAGTCAGGGACCTGGATGATAGGGAGCTCAACAGGCGCGTACTCTCCGATCCGAGGTACAGGGAGGGGTCCCCATGATCATCTCGGTATCGGGCGGGAAGGGAGGCACGGGAAAGTCGACGGTCGCCGTCAACCTAGCCATACTGCTGGCTGAGGGAAGGAAGTTGGTGATGGCCGACTTGGATGTGGAGGACCCAAATGACCACATCTTGCTTGGGGTAAGCTTGGAGGAGGAGAGGCCGGTGAACATAATGCTCCCCTTCATAAGGTACGATGATTGCATAAAGTGCGGCGAGTGTGGACACGTTTGCGACACCGGAGCCATGCTGATAAGCCCCGATGGCCTCCCCTACGTAATTCCCAGGCTGTGCAGCGGATGCAGGGCCTGCTTCTTCGTCTGCCCTACGAAGGCGATAGTTGAGGGTGAGAGGACCATCGGGTACACCTACCACACGGTGGTGGAGAGAGGGAGCAGGTTCGACTTGGTGACGGGGATGCTCAGGGAGGGCGAGGAACACACGCCTCCTGCCGTTCTAGCTGCGAGGGAGAGGGCCTTCTCCCTGCCCGCGGACCTCTACTTGGTGGATACATCGGCCGGCACGAGTAACTCAGTAGCCACGGCCATGGACGGCTCTCGTTTGGTAATAGCAGTGACGGAGCCCACTCCCCTAGGACTGCACGACTTGGAGCTTACACTAAGGCTGACCCAGAAGATGGGAATAGACACATGGGTCGTTATGAACAGGTCCGGCTTGGGATCGGAGGAGAGGCACGAGGAAGTGGTGAGGCGCTACGGGTCGGAGATAGTGGCTAGAATACCGTATTCTAGGAGAATAGTGGAGTCCTATGTCAAGGGGGAGCCCATAGTCCTCCTCCATCCTGACTCGGAGGAGGCTCAGGTGTTCAGGGAACTGGCCTCCATGGTTGAGGGGGTGATCTGATGTTGGAGATGGCCATAGCTAGTGGTAAGGGAGGAGTGGGTAAGTCTACGGTGTCGGCCATTATAGCGATCACGCTGGCAAGGAGGAGGAAGGTGATAGTGGTGGATGCCGACGCCGATGCCCCGAACATGCACCTGATACTCGGCTTGGGCGAGGAGTGGGAGTGGGAGCAGCCCTACAGCGAGTCCATGGTGGCGAGGATAGTGACGGAGAAGTGCATAAAATGCGGCGAGTGCAGGGCCGTCTGTCCTTATAAGGCCATATACGTGGACGAGGAAGGCAACTACGTGGTGAATCCTGTAATTTGTGAGGGATGTGAGACCTGCTCACTCGTCTGTCCCGTTAAAGGGGCGATAGTCAGGGAGGAAACGCTCTCCGGGATGCTGAGAATGACCCGAACGAGGTACGGGTTCCCCCTGATATCGGCGAGGCTGGAGCCCGGGAGGCCCAACTCGGGCAAGCTCGTCACAGAGGAGAAGACGAAGGCCAAGGAGATGGCCGACGATGACACCGTGATAGTGGTGGACTCTGCAGCGGGCATTGGATGTCAAGTCGTGTCCAGCCTCGCGGGGGCTAACATGGCCATTCTCGTGGCGGAACCTACCCCGGCGAGCTTCAACGCCCTGAAGAGGGTCCACAAGCTCACGAAGCACTTCATGCAACCCGCTGCGGTAGTGATAAATAAGTGGGACATGAACCCCGATATAGCGGCGGAGATAGAGGTCTACGCTAGGGAGAACAACCTCGATATGTTGGGCAAGGTACCCTTCGACGACAGCATACCGAAAAGCATGGCCATGATGGTCCCGGTCACCGAAGCATTCCCAGATAGCCCGGCCTCCAAGGCCTTGCTCGAAGTTGCTAGAAGAGTGGAGGCCATCCTAGATGAGTGGTCCTCGTGGTTCATGAGGTTCAGGCCCAAGAAGCCCGAGCCATACAGGCCCATCATTATAAAGCCGGAAGGCTTCTGACGGGAGGTGATTCAATGAGGATAGCGTTCGCCACAGAGGAGAACAGAGGTTTGAATTCTGTGGTGAGTAGCAGGTTCGGAAGGGCCCGCTACTTCATCATAGTGGATTACGAGGGAGGAGAGGTTAAGAGCTACAGGGTAGAGGTGAACCCCGGATCCGAAGCGCGGAGCGGTGCAGGGATAAAGGCCGTGCAGAAGCTGATAAACGAGGGGGTGAATGTGGCAGTGGCTGGCTCCTTCGGACCGAATGCCATGACCGCACTGGGGGAGATGGGGATAAGGCACGTGGGGATGAGCGGTATAACCGTTGAGGAGGCCCTTAACAGGTTGAAGAACCAGCTCTGAAAGTTTTTCTCCTCTCCCCTCCCCTCAACTTATGCTACTGGAGGATAAGGTGGCCCTCATAACTGGCGGCACATCTGGGATAGGTCTCTCTACCGCTGAACTCTTTCTTAAGGAAGGCGCAAGAGTAGCGATCATGGGGAGGAGCGAGGAGAGAGGGAAAAGGGCTCTAGAGAGACTTAAGAAGCTGGGGGAGGTCACTTTCCATAAGGGGGATGTTTCTAGGAAGGAGGATGCCGAGAGGGTCGTAAAGGAGGTAGTGTCTAGGTATAGCAGGATAGACATATTGGTCAACGCAGCAGGGGTGTTCACAGGAGCCCCGTTAAGTGAGATGAGCGTGGAGGATTGGGATAGAACTATAGCGGTGAACCTGAGGGGGACCTTCCTCATGGCAAAGTTCTCGCTGCCTTACATGGGTGAGGCCATAGTGAACGTCAGCTCTACCGCCGGTGTTAGTCCCTACCCCAACGGGACCGCCTACTGCTCAGCGAAAGCCGCGGTAATAGCCTTCTCTAAGGCCTTGGCCCTTGAGCTCGCTGTCAGGGGGATAAGGGTTAATGTGGTCGCTCCTGGCCTGACGGATACACCTATGCTGAGGGGAATCGCTAGAAGCGAGGAGAGGATGAGGGAATTCGCCTCCCTAGTTCCGATGGGGAGGATAGCTACACCGGAGGAGGTGGCCGAGGCGATCCTCTTCCTAGCCTCCCCCAAGGCCAAGTACGTGACCGGGCAGGTGCTGGTAGTGGACGGTGGCATGACCGCTGGTAGAGTCACAACGGCAGGCTCTAGGGGCGCTGAGCGTTGGCCCCAGCGCTAGCATTAGCGTTTATCCTGCCCTCCATCAGCCCCAACAGGGAAGCTACAGCCCTGTACGTGAGGAGCGCGGCGGCCAGTCCAATAACGCCCATTGAGGAGCCGAGAATGAGTATCAAGGTTATGAACACTGCGAGAGAGAAAGAATTCACCAGCAGAATGGCCTTCGGATTCTCCTCACTGTACTTGCCAGCGGACCATATGACGAACACGGCGTCGAAGACTATGGCCAGAGCCGCTATCTGGGCGGCCTCGGAGCTCGCTGGGTAGAACTTCGGGAACAGCTTCTCTATCACGATGGGTATGGCGAAGAAGCCAGCAATGGCTGTGACGGCCGAGAGGCCCAGCCCCATCAGCTCCGCCAGCCTCGTCCTCTTTCCGGATGCCTTCTCCGGCAGGAGGTAGTTACCCAAGCTCGAGGGAATCACCATCATTGCTGTGTAGAACTGGAAGGCTAGCTGGTAGTATCCTAGCGTTGCATTCCCGTAAAGGGCGCCTATCAGTACCTTGTCCAGCCTGACTCCCATAGTGGCAACCGCCCCAGTGAGCAGTGACAGGAAGGCGAAGCTCATATGATTCCTAATGGCCTGAAAGCCTCTCCTGAATTTCCTGATCTCTAGATAGAGCCAGATGGACAGGATCAAGTACACGGAGGAGAACCCGTAGAGTACAGCGTTGACCCCCCAAATAGGGACCAGAGCGAGCATGAGGGCTAGAATTGATAGGCGGCTCACTCCCTGAAGGACAGCGAATCCCTTGTACTTCCTCCTCCCTAACCTCTCCTTGAGGGCTAGCGCAAAGAGCGAGTTGGACAGGATTATAAGGGGAAGGGAAGGATGCAGGAGGGCTAGGGGTAGTCCTACGACTAGGGAGGTTGCAGTAACGAGGACCACAGCTGGCGATACCAATACGCCCTCTCCCTTGGGCAGATAAGTCTGGATGGTCGTGGGCAGTCCCAAGCTGGTAAAACTGGCTACTAGGGCTCCCAAGGAGAGGAAGAAGTTCGCCTTGCCGTACTCGTTGACAGAGAGTAGCTTAGCCAGCACGAGCCAGATGAGGGCTCCCAGAACGACGGCTGTCATGTTGCCAGCGGTCACCAGCACCAGACCCTCCTGATTCAGCGCATTTCTGATGAGATCCTTGGGGGAGAGCACCAATTCAAGCACCGCCCTGCCGGACCGAAAATCAATGGTGGTAGAATTAATAAACGCGAGGATGCATACGAGTGCGTGCCCATCAAAATAAAGGATCTCGTGATACGGCTGATCCCGATGGCAAGGGGGAGGAAGAGGAAGTTGATAATAGCTCACGGGGATGTGGACGGAGTCATAAGCGCCGTCATAGCTGCTAGGTCCTTAGGACTCGAGGATGCCGAGGTGTACTTCTCGGGACCTAGGTCCATTGACAGGGCTCTCTCCAAGGTGCCCGATGGCGGGGAGAAGCTAGTGATAGTGGATGTGGCTATGAACCCAGACAAGGTCGATGCCGTGGAAAGTGAGCTGAGGAGGCTCAGAGACTCCGGCTGGAATGTACTCTGGATAGACCATCACATCTGGCCCGATGGCGTAGTGGACAGGATGTCGAGGTACGCCAATGTGAGGGTCAGACCAGCGCCGAGCGCGGCCCGGGTTGTTCTCGAGGAGTTAGGAGGTGACGATTACGAGAGGGAATTGGCGAGGATAGCAGACGATGCGGATACCGCCACCTACAGGGACGAGAGGGCCAAGATGTATAATTCGCTGACCAGGGATAGGGAGAAGCGAGCTTACCTGATCGAGGCTCTCATGGAAGGAAGGATGGAAGACGAAAAGGTGATCAAGTGGGCCAGGGAGAAGCTGAGAGATCAGGAGAAGAAGGTGGAAGAGGGGCTTAGGAGGGTGAGAGTTCTGGAGACAGCTGGTGGGAGGAAGTTTGCCTTGATCGACCTGAGACCGAGGGGTGGACCGGGATCCCTGATATCCAAGAGACTCTCTGGCGAAGTGGACTTCTCCCTAGTTCTGTACTCATGTAGCAAGTTCTCTCTTTATGCAGGAAAGGACAGGAGTATCGATCTTAGGCCTATCTGTGAGGAGCATGGGGGAGGCGGACATCCCTATGCATGCGGGGGCAAGATAGAGATGAATCTGCTTAACAGAATCCTATGCCTCCTGCTGGGTCACAGGTACTTCCCGAGGGAGTTGAGGAATCTCGTGGAGGAAGTGAGGGCGAGACTGTGATCGTTATAGCTATCCCTCGCCTGGAATGACCGATGTCCATGAGGCCTGAAGGAGTTATCCCTCCCCATGTGACCCCCTTCACCGAGGACGGATCCTTAGATCTGAAGTCCCTCGATAGGCTAATTGATTTCTGGCTGGATTCGGGCGTTCACGCCCTCGCTACGTGCGCCAGTAACGGTGAAGGGCCCCTCCTCTCTAATGAGGAGAGGGTCCAAGTGATAAGGAGGGTCGTGGACTCCGTCGGCGGACAGGTTCCGGTCATAGCGGGGGTCTCATCTCCCTCAACGTCGGGCATCCTCTCTCAGGTCAGGGGCTCCGAAGGGGCCGGAGCTGATGCTGTTCTAGTCACTCCTCCCTACTACTTCAAGCCTAACGAAAGGGAGCTCGAGAAGCATTACTCCACGGTAGCTAGGGAGTCCGGGCTGTCGATAATCCTATACAATGTACCTAAGTTCGTCGGGTATAATCTGTCCTTGAGTCTGATCAGGGAGCTGGTCCACGAATTCGACAATATAGTGGGCATAAAGGAGTCCAGTGGTCTACTCTGGAGGATCTCTGAGCTCATTCGAGAGATGGGAGACCGCATATCCATACTCGCTGGTACGGGAGACATGCTGCTTCCCACCTTGATGCTGGGAGGGGATGGAGGGATCGTTGGAGTGGCCATATTCGCCCCCGAGCTTGCAGTAGATCTCTACAACTCCTTCAAAGAGGGAGACCTGAGGAAGGCCTCCAAGATCCAGCTCACATTAACCATGCTCAACGAGGTGATAGTTAAGGGCCTAAACCAGCTGAGCGCGTCTAAAGAGGCCCTGAAGATGAGGGGGCTCCCTGCCGGGTACCCGAGGAGGCCATCCCTTCCCCTGACGGTTGAGGAGACCAAGAAGGTCAGGGAAGCTCTCACAGAGGCTGGTATCATCCGATGACTCTCTACTCATCTTTCTCTTCTATCTAACTCTTCTGAACTGACAAAGAGGAAGAAAGTTCAGGAACGGAAAGGCGGTCCTCTCCTACTGAAGATCAATAACAGTATGGCCACGGCTCCTATGATGGTAAATACCAGCCATTCCCATCCGACCACTCTTGCCTCCTCTTGGGTGACGGTGAGAGTCACCCTCTCGGTCTCTGTGACCGTCTCGGTCTCGGTTATGGTGACCACATCTCTCTCGGTCTCCAAGACGGGTAGAGGTATGCTGACAGTCTCATTTCCCATCGAGATGCTTATCAATCCAGTGCCTGCTTTTGAGGGTATGATCTCGTAACTCACTTTGGCGGGCAACTCTACCTCCTCGTGACCCCTCGAGTTAGTCAGTTGGAGCCCCTCGGATACCTCCAGAGATAGGGGTACCCTACCCTCACCTTGGAGATCCACAATCAACCTGACCGGCCTTCCTACTTTAGCCAAGGTAGGAGTGAGCACGACCTTGGCTGAGATCCTAGATCCCGTCGGGATTCTGACCTCGCCCACGGTTTCGGGCGGTGAAATCTCGGGCAGGCTCCCTCCGACCACTAGGGGTGAGGTACCCACAGCATAGAGGATCCAAGTCTCACCCCAGAGGGTCCCGTGGGCGGATCTGAGAACCTTCACCTTGAATCTGATGATTTTAATGCCGGGACTAACGTTCCAGACGAGTTCCCTGTCCCTCTTGATCGGTTCGACACTCCTGCCATCCACCACGGAGCTGCCCTCAACGTACTCAAGTCCATATGGAAGCTTGTAGGTGAGCTGACCACCGACAGAGAGCCTGCCCTCGATCAGCACGTAGACCACCACCTCATCCCCCACATCAGCGCTGGGCGGGGAGAAGTAGGTGTAGAGCTTGAAAGGAACGGCCCCGTACCTCCTAGCTATCTCGGACGGTGGAGGACTCGGAGGTGCTCTGCCGACGGGTTGCACAGGTACCTTAACCCCGAGGGAGAAGTTGCTGGATGTAGCGCAGTTCTGCCTTCCTTCAGCGATATCGCAAGAGGTCACGCACCAGTAGTAGGCCCCCTCATCGAGATTGATGGTCCAGTTCATGGAGACATCCTGCCCAATAAGTTCCTTACTCTCTTGGTAGACGATGGAGTTGCCTTTGTACACGGTTATAGTGGCATTCTTGACACCGGTATCGTCGTGGGCCGAGGCAAAGAAGGTCACCTCCCCCTCCTCCACGGTTGATCCGTCGGCCGGAGAGGCCAGCATGACTAAGGGCATGGCGTCGTCCAGTATGATGAGGTTCGCCCGTATTCTCTCCTCTTTGGCTGGATCATTAGAGGACTTGGCTTCCACGTAGTAGTTGAGCACACACCTGTCCCTCGAGACGAGCGGTGTCACCGTGACCACGAGGTCCCTCTTCTCTCCAGGATTCAGGGGTATCGAGTAACCGGAAGCTGAGGTGATCTCGTTCGTCACATTGCTGGCTCCGTCGAAGATCACCGTCCTGACGGTGTTCCCGGGCGTGATGATCCTGACCACCACGTTATCCAGCTGATTGCCATCGTTCTCCACGGTCACCACGTAGCTCACTGTCTCGGACGACTTCTGAGTCTGAGCAACGTATTGGACCTCCCCTGTAGAGTCATAAACATCGTCCCAGAAGGTAGAACTGTTTGGGAACGTCACCATCAGGTCCGGCTGAGCCACGGACAGGACGGTAAGGCTAAGCACCGTCTCATCGTGGAATATCTCATCCGCATAGTATGGATCCGCTGGGTAGTTAGTCTGCCAGTCTAGGTTGCTCGAACCCCTAATCACAACTTGATAAGTGCCAGGAGGAGTCCTCCTGGGGACATCTATCAGGAACACCATCCTAGCTAGGCCACCGTGGGGGGTCAGGTCACCTGTGTCGGGGATCCCATCTGAGTACGTGTCGAGAGCATCATTCACGTATGTCCAGCCGTTTGCACTGTCACCATCCAAGTCGTAGGCTATTAAAACATCGTCAGCGAAGTTAGCCGGTTCAAAGTCGGACAGGCCCAGATCATCGTCTCCATTGACATCTAAGTAGACGGAAATGTTCCAATCAGGATCAGACCTCACAGATATGTCGTACACGTCATCTAGGGCTCCGGAGTTGTGAAAGCTGACCACGTAGTAGTACTTGGTGATGCTCTGATCGCACTTGGGCTGCACGGTTGAACTGATGGATGCGGGATCGGCCGTGACGTAAAGGGGCGGGGGCTCAATGGTCAAAGTCATCGAGAGGGCATCGACCCTGCAGTCATCGGGCAGGTCGTTTAGGTCCTCGTCATCGAAGACATAGATGATCGTGGAGAAGGTGCCCGTTGGGTCCCCGGGAGGCACGTCAATGGTCATGACTACATCGGTGGAATCTCCTGCGGCGAGGACGAAGTCGTTGGAGGAGAAACTCACGTAAGACGGATCTACTTGGCCTGCAGGGTCCACCATCAGCTTGACGTGCTGAGCGTCTTGCACGCCCACATTAGTCACATGTATGGTGACTTGGACGGGAGTTCCCTCGACTACCGTCACGCTGATGTCCTCAGGCGTGGCGTCCAGTCCCTCGACTAGGAACTGAAGGCTGTCCGATACGTGGTATCCGTTATCGTAATCGGGAGGATCGCCCGGCCAGGCTATCACGGTCCAAGTACCTCCGGCCTCATCTAGCACCGAGGGTAGTGTGAACGTGCCGTGAAAGATTCCATCACTAGCGACGTCATCGAGCGCGACTCCATCGTCTCTAAGGGTGACTGTGGCGATCACATTAAAGGAGGAGTCCCTTACCTCGGCCTTCAAGTAAGACCCATCCCCGCTATTGAGGTAGAGGCCAACGTCCGATCTCACCTCGATCAGCGCGGTATCACCGCACTTCAGAGGCTGTGAAGGATCGGCCGCGTTCGTGACCGAGATCACATCTAAGCCGAAACCCTCAGGATCTCCTAGCTCAGCCGGAAGCCACGCGAGGACCTTCACATCGTCCACGTAAGCATAAGTGCCGTATAGAGCGTCTGCCGTGTTACCGGCCTCAAAGTACACCCTCACAGTCTATCCCGCGTAGGCTGAGAGATCGAAGGTGAAGTACTTCCACGGTCTCTCCTTCCATCCAGTTCCTCCCGGAGGAGCGGTCTCCTCCACAAGAGTTTGAAGAACTGCGTTGGATGTGCTACTTATCTGGGCCCTGAACCGATCGTAGTTGGCGTAATCGTATGACACCATCCTCCTGCAGAAGGAGAGGATCGCACCGCCCGGCGGGATGGCGATCTCTTGGTAAACATAACCACCCATCTTATTGCTGGCAGCACTAGGTCCAAAGCCGGCGTAATCCCACCCTATCTTATAGGATTGGGCACCGGAATGAGCCACGCTCCCTCCCAAGTGGGGATCGCTTCCGCTAACGACGTAATGGGCGGCCAGCGGGTGATCAACTCCTCCTCCTACCCAAGGAGCTGGATCCTCCGTGCCTGGTGGACTGCCCTCGAAGTCCCCATCACCAACTAGATTGACAGGAGCTGGATCGGGGAAGTTGGGCTGTGGCTTCACGCCGTTCTCCTCGATGTCGAAGTATATGTAGTAAGTGACTGGTGCCGCATCCTCAAGAACGAAGCTCACGTCCCCTCTAGCGTTACCAGAGTCGTCGTCACTTCCCATGTAATGTTCATCGTCGAACTTCTGTGAGGCTACGAGATTCCCAGTTGAGGAGACTACTCTGACGGAGTTAGCGGCGAAGGTCCCTGATACCCCTCGTTCAGAGAGCAAGGACCCGAAGTCTGCGGCAATCTTGACGGAGTCCCCCGGGGATCCCGCAGATATTTGGACCGGAACCCTATAGTGCCAGTCGTGACCGTTAGAGACACCATCCGGATCCCACCAGGACGGAGATGCGAGATCCCCCTTAAGAGTGACCGGTAGGGGGATTGAGAGGCATAATATAGATATAGTGACAAACACAAGAATTAACTTATCTTCATACATCGGTTGTACTGGCCATCAGAATGATAAAAAATTTCCTAGGAGATCTTATAGCAGCTTTAAGAGGAACATGTGTTCTCCACTATTCCTTACGACGAATTTCTCAATCAATGGTGTTATATTTCAATTCGGTTCTAAAGGATTTTAGACCGTGTCCTTCGTACTTAGCGCCTACTGGCACCTCTCCTGCTGTTATTGGTATACTATGCCGCCCAGCTCGGCTTCACGCGCGTACCAATTCGTGCTAGAGCCCGGAGAGAGCAGAAAGATATACGTAAAAATGGGGGCATCAGAGGCAGCTACTCCCGGAATTTATGAGGTGTACATAGGTGCCTACGCTATCGTGGAGAAGCAAGAAGGGGGAAGTATTGTGTATCCTGCTGCAGCGCTCCATACAACCCTCGAAGTCATAGGGGAATCGTCGAATTTGTCTCTTAAGGTAGTAGATCCTGCAGGAAATCCCGTTCCCTCCGAACTCAGGCTAGTATATGTTACTCCGAAGGGAAATTTCTCGGTAGCAAGGAGTTCTAATGGAACGTTGGAGAAGAAATTAGCTCTCGGTAAATATTTAGTACTTATAATAATCGATGGAACGATCGTTAAGAAGGAACTCATCGAGTTAAAGCCAGCTGAAGAGAAAAAGCTATCCATAGAGGTGAGCACCGCTTACATAAGTTATTTCTCGATATCTCCGGCATTGGACGAGAGTGGGAGGTTAGGGTTTGTTAAAGTAATTGGCGTAGTGAACAACCTGCTAGCCCCCCTTCCACATGCAGAACTCGAGCTGAAGGTATGGGATCCAGATGGTACGTTGGAGGAGATAGTTCTGGCCAATCTTTCAACTCTTCCCAAGGGACTAAGCGAGTATAGGACGAAATATGCCCCAACAAAGGGATGGAAAGAAGGGACCTATCAATTCCAGCTGATACTTATATCTAGGGGTAAGATCTACGCAGTAACATCCAAGAAAATGTTGAACGTGACCGGTAAAATGATCGGCGTAGCTTTCTCTATATCAACAGATATCCTGATTGGAATTGGTCTCTTAGCCATGTCTCTAGTGATAATAGCTTCGGTTATTAAAAGAAGGAGGAAAGGAAGGGCAGAAGTCAAAACGGTCTGGGAGAGCTTAAAGTAATCCCCTACTTTCTTCTTTACAGGTGGATCTCAAAAAAGATAAGGGCTGTTTGGCTGGAGAAATAAATGCGTTATTAAACTGCTTGATGATAAAATGATCAGGCATAAAGAAAAGGATGAAAAATTCCCCTTAAGGACCAAGAAATAGTGCAATTATAACGCCATAGAAGCAAGCACACACTTTGTCCCTGAGAGACGTACTATGAACTCAATCTTCACGGGATGCATGTTTAACCTAGATTTGCGCAGATATTATAGCCTGATCGATTGGAATTTACCGCGAAATCCATGCCCTCACCACACCTTCACACCCACCGGTACCTCCCCTCCCACTGTTATCAGATGAACCTTCCCGCCCTCCTCTTCAGCTAGAAGGAGCATACCTCTGCTCTCTACCCCCATAAGTTTCTTAGGCTTCAGATTGAGTACGAATATCATTTTCCTGCCCTCCAGTTCCTCCGCCCGGTACTGATCACCTATCCCAGTTACGATGGTCCTTTCCTCATTTCCGAAGTCCACCTCGAGCTTTATCAGCTTCCTAGACTTGGGGACCTTCTCCGCTCTCTTTACGTATCCCACCCTTAGATCGAACTTCCAGAACTCCTCGACATCGTACTCCATTATCCCACCCTCAGGACTATCTTACCGAACATCTCGCTTCTCTCCATCTTCTCGTGGGCGATTTTGGCATCTTCTAGCTCTAAGACGCTATCTATCACGGGTTTCAGCTTCCCGCGCTCGATGAACCTGAGCACCTCCATGAGCTCAGCCCGACTGCCCATATAAGCACCTATTATGGAGATTTGCTTCGCGAACACGTACCTTACATTTACCTCAGTCTCCGGTCCTGAAGTGGCTCCAACGCTGATGAGCTTTCCTCCCTTCCTTAGAACCTTCAGGTCCTTGGGCCAAGTATCCCTTCCCACAGAGTCTATCACCACATCAACGCCCCCAGCTATCTCCCTGATCTTTGACACGACATCCTCCCTCCTGCGCTGTATCACATGATCGGCCCCTATCTCGTAAGCTTTTTCTATTTTCCAGTCGTCTCCTACGGTAGCTATCACGTTGGCGCCCAACATTTTCGCGATCTGTATGGACGAAATGCCGACTCCGCTCCCAGCGCCCCACACGAGGACCCACTGTCCCTCCCTCACGTCAGCCAATGTCCTCAACATGTGCCAAGAAGTCAGGAAGACTAGGGGAACTGAAGCAGCTTCCTCGAACGTAAGGCTGGAGGGTTTGGGGAGGATGGCCCTCTCCGGATGCACCGTCAGCTCAGCGTATCCCCCATCCACGTGATAGCCGGGCATCGTGTATTCGGAGCATAAACTCTCCCTCCCGCTCAGGCAATACTCACAGACGCCGCAGCCATAGCCGGGAGCCACTATCACCTCATCTCCCGGCTTGAACCTTTCCACACCCTCTCCCACCTCCTTCACTACTCCGGATATGTCTGATCCGAGGATTCGAGGTAAGACGACGCCCGGAAGGCCCTCCCTGATCCAAATATCCAAGTGATTTAGTGCCGTAGCTCTCACCTCAACTAAGACATCTCTAGGCCCCACCTCAGGGTCTCTGTAGTCCTCTACGAGGGAGAGGACTTCCGGTCCGCCATGCTCGAAGACAACAACCGCTCTCATAGTGCATCCTACTAATCATCCCTCGACCGTTAAATAGAGTAGCTCGTCCTGGGACCGTCATCACGGAGGGGAGGGGAAGAAATTAGAGATACCTAAGTTTATATATTTCATTTTACTATAGTAATTGGCTGATATGATGAATTTAAAAAATCTTCTTCTAGTGGGGGCCGCGGCTCTCGCAGTCCTAGCTATCTCAGTTATCGTGATAGCGGGACCTTGGTCCCCACTATATCCTCAGACACCGAATATGGGGAGCGGCTCTAATCAACCCGGGGTTTCGCCCGGTGGCATGGGAGGCCCGAGGATGGGCCAACCTAGGTCCGGCCCCGGGTCTGGTATGGGGCCAGGAATGGGAGGCCCTTGGGGAACTGGAGGTCCTTATACAGGAACCTACTCCGAAATCTCCTTGGACGACGCCATGGAGGCCTTCAGACAGTATATCAGAGGATTAGGATCAAATCTAGAACTCTTGGAGGTAATGGAGTTTCAACATAACTTCTATGCTGCTGCCAAGGAGAAGGACACTGGAATGGGGGCGTTCGAGCTTCTCCTGTGGAAAGGAAATGGGAGAATTACCCCAGAGCCCGGACCCAATATGATGTGGAACCTTAAGTACGGCATGAGAATGGCAAGGTCATACGGCGATTATACTCCAACGCTGAACGAGGATGAAGCTAGAGAGATGGCTATAGCTTCCCTCCGAAAACTGTTCCCCGGTAGTGAGGTGGAGATAGAGGAAGCCATACCCTTCTACGGATATTACACCTTCGACTATAGCGTGGATGGGAGGATGACGGGAATGCTCAGCGTCAACGCCTTCTCCGGCGAGATCTGGTATCACACTTGGCATGGCTACTTCATAGATATGAGGGAGGTCGAGGACTGATGTGCTGGGGATGCGGTTGGGGCTGGGGAATGGGTTGGTGGGGATTCACTTGGTTCATTGGCCCCCTGATCCTGATCGGAGCTATAGCACTTCTGTTCTTCCTCTTGGGAAGGGAATCCTCTAGGAAGGAGCGCTAACCTTATTCTCTTTCTAATCAAAGGGAGGGTGTGGGCTTATGGAGGATAATCCCCATCATCTACGTCATGGTCACGAGCACATCGGGAATGCTGAAGTCGATCAGTTTCGTGAGCACAAGGGTCACTCCCATAATGGAGGTCATACGGATCACTCCTCCCACCATAAGCGGATGATGGAGGATTTCAAGCGAAGGTTCGTAATATCTACCTTAATAACGGTACCTATCCTCATCCTCTCACCCTTAGTTCAGAGCTTCCTAGGAATAAAGGTGGAGTTCCCTGGGAGCAATCTGCTCCTGTTCGCCCTCTCGCTATTCGTTTACCTGTACGGGGGGAAGCCCTTCTTAGCTGGAATGAGAGATGAGATAGTGAAGCGCTCCCCCGGCATGATGACTCTCATTGCATTGGCCATATCCGTGGCCTTCTTCTATAGTTCAGCCGTGACCTTCGGGCTTCAGGGCAGGACATTCTACTGGGAACTGGCGACTCTGATCGACATAATGCTGCTGGGCCATTACATAGAGATGAGGTCCGTTCTAGGGGCTTCGAGGGCGCTTGAGGAGCTGGTCAAACTCATGCCAACGGAGGCTCACCTGATCACGAACGGTGAGGTCAGAGACGTTCCTGTGAGTCATCTCAAGCCTGGAAACGTTGTTCTGGTGAAACCAGGGGAGAAGATACCAGCAGATGGTATCGTTATAGAGGGCGAGACGAGCGTGGACGAATCTATGCTTACGGGCGAGTCAAACCCCATCTACAAGGGACCTGGGGACGAGGTGGTTGGGGGATCAGTGAATCTGGAGGGGTCAGTGAAGGTGGAGGTCAGACGGACTGGAAAGGAGAGCTACCTGATGCAGGTGCTCGAGCTCGTGAGGAGAGCGCAGGAATCTAGGTCGAGGACCCAAGATCTGGCTAACAGGGCGTCCCGCTGGTTAACCATCATCTCCATTAGCGTGGGGACAGTGACATTCTTGGCTTGGCTATGGGCAGGCATGCCTTCAGTCTTCTCTCTGGAGAGGAGCGTTACCGTAATGGTAATAACCTGTCCTCATGCCTTGGGCCTCGCAATCCCACTGGTGGTCGCAGTTTCCACTTCCCTTTCGGCCAAGAAGGGAATACTCATCAGGGACAGGGAGGCGTTCGAGAGGGCTAAGGATGTCGATATTGTCGTTTTTGACAAGACCGGTACCCTCACGGAGGGAAGGTTTGAGGTGACGGATGTCATCCCTCTCGAGCTTGAACGCGATGATGCGCTCAGGCTCGCTGCATCACTGGAATCTAGGTCAGAACATCCCATAGCCAAGGGAATAGTGGAAAAAGCAGAAGAGGAGGGGCTGGAACTAGAGGAAGCGAGTGAATTCAGGGCTATTCCGGGTAAAGGGGCTGAAGGGGTCGTAAATGGAAGGAGTGTCGTGGTCGCCAGTCCAAAGCTCCTCGAAGAATTGGGTCTAGGCGACGGAATCGAGGTAGAGGATGTGAAGAGGGTCATGGGACAGGGGAAGACGGTGATATTTCTCGTAGTGGACGGGAAGCTAGCCGGGGCCATAGCTCTTGCTGACAGGATAAGGGACGAGTCGAAAGAAGCAGTATCCAAACTGAGGGAGAGGGGCGTCAAGGTCTACATGCTCACCGGAGACAACCAGAAGGTGGCTAAATGGGTCGCCGATGAGCTGGGACTGGACGGGTACTTCGCCGAGGTTCTACCTCACGAGAAGGCCGAGAAGGTGGAGGAGCTGAAGTCCCTTGGAGTGGTCGCTATGGTGGGCGATGGAATAAACGATGCTCCTGCCCTAGTTCAGTCAGATGTGGGTATAGCTATCGGTGCTGGGACCGATGTGGCCATCGAGAGCGCCGACATAGTATTGGTGAGGAACGACCCTAGGGATGTGGTGCAGGTAATGGA
>JAOZFI010000053.1 GCA_027491395.1 Thermoproteota archaeon
ATTCTGAATTCCTTCTCCCTGTGGGGGGAGAATATGGTCGAGATAGAGGAGATAGGCGGAGAGCTGAGGATGGAGAGGATTGGGGCGCACAGCCACATAAAGGGCCTCGGATTGGACGAGAACGGTAAGGCGAAACAGGTGGCGGATGGACTGGTCGGCCAGACTAGGGCCAGGGAGGCGGCCGGTCTGGTCGTGATGATGGCAAAGGAGGGGAAGCTGAGTGGGAAAGCAGTGCTGCTTGCGGGTCCTCCCGGTACTGGGAAGACCGCCATAGCCGTGGCCATGGCTAGGGAGTTGGGTGAGGATGTTCCTTTCATCCAGCTGAGCGGATCCGAGATATACAGTACTGAGAGGAAGAAGACCGAGGTCCTGATGGAGGCGATGAGGAAGGCTATAGGCGTTAAGGTCAGGGAACTGAGGAAGGTCTACGAGGGAGAGGTCAAGGAGCTGGACATCAAAATGGGATCCAGTCCCTACAATCCCTTCGTGAAGGTTCCCCAAGAGGCCGTCATAACCCTGAAGACCACGGAGGAGGAGAAGAGGATAAGGGTCGGACCGAACGTGGCTAGGCAGCTCGCGGAATTCGGGATCGCTGAAGGAGATGTGATAATGATAGACGCTAAGGACGGTAGGGTATCCAAGGTAGGCAGATCCACTGAATCGTTCTCATATGATCTGGAGGCGGAACAGCTCGTGCCTAGGCCGGAGGGACCGGTTCTAAAGGAGAAGGAGTTCGTGTATGTACTAACATTGGACGATCTAGACAGAATGGTGGCTAGGAGGAGGAGCGGTGGTGGTTTGTTCTCCCTGCTCTTCGGAGTTGAGGAGAAGGAGTTAGATCCCGAGGTGAGGGCCGCCGTGGATCAGCAGGTGAAAGAATGGGTTGAGATGGGCAGGGCGGAGATAGTGCCGGGAGTGATGTTCATAGACGACGCTCACTTGATGGACATAGAAGCTCTGAGCTTCATTTCTAGGGCCATGGAGAGTGAGCTCGTACCCATCATAGTGATGGCCACCAACAGGGGAATCACCAAGATAAGAGGAACGGAGATAGAGGCTCCCTTCGGCATGCCCCTTGATCTGCTGGACAGGCTCGTGATAATAACAACTGACAAGTACAGCAAGGAGGAAATAGGCCACATACTCAGAATAAGAGCTAAGGAGGAGGGAGTCAAGCTTAGGGATGACGCCCTCGAACTTCTAATGGAGCTGGGTGCCGAAAAATCCCTCAGATACGCCGTTCAAATACTAGGAATAGCGGGTGTAAGGACCAGGGCCAAAGGAAAGGAGGAGATAGGCAGAGAAGATGTGAAAGAGGTGGCCAAGAGATTCAGCGATGTGAGGGAAGCGGTGGATCATCTGAGGAGGTACGAGGAGGAGCTGCTCAAGTAACCCTCATCTCCCTCTCATTTTGAAGAGAGTACATCTCTCCCCCTGAAACACGGGTTGGGCTCTCAACCTCCTCACGAGAGCTTCAGCCTTTGACGGGAGCGCTGAGCCCTTCGCCAGAGATCCCGGATGGGAGGGTTGACATATCAGCATGTAGCTGGCCCCTTCAGGCGTGGATGTCACATCAAAACTGAGGGTCTCCGCCCAGTACCTGATCTTCACATCGGGGACGAAGATCGGAGAGCGATACCTATCTAAGATGTACTTCATCTCATTGAATGTGGCCATGTCCACGGTGGGCCTCACCGTGGAAGATAAGGTGAACCCCGAGGAGGCCACGAGCACCAGAGCTAGGACGGCGAGTATCCTCCCTCTCCCTACCTCAGCCTTCCCTCTAGAGAGTACGGCAGATAGAGGTATCCCCCCCAAATTTCGAAACCTCATTATCCAACCTCTCCCGTAGAAAGGGAGGCTGAACAGTAGCGAGACTAGACCTAGGGAGCCGTGCATCGGTTCCTTGCTCTTGTACCATGACCAGAGGAGGAGAAGGGAGGACACTAAGGGCACCAAATCTAGAAGACCCGAAGATCCCACCTCTCCCTCAGCCACCTGTTCAACGAGGGCCACTCCCTTGGATACATCACCCCCAACTATCCAGGGCTGGAGAAAGGCTAAAGCGAGGAAGGCCGAACTAATTGAGGCCAAGGTCATTGCCCTCCTGTCCCTCCTAAGTAAAGCGTAGAGGATGGAGAAGCCTACCGTGAACCCGAAATCTAAGATGTGGGTGAGCATGACCAAGAGAACCGAGATCGTCGCGCCCACTAGGTTCCTCAACCCACCCTCTCTCCCGTACTTTAATGAGAAGAATAGCCAAGAGAACACCCATATCAGACCAAAAGCATTCTTCACGAAGTCAGTGACCAATCTAACAGTGTAGTAGGAGGTGGTCAGTGCTAAAGCCCCCAAGATGGCTGCCTCATCATCTCCATCGACTTCCCTGAAGTACATGAAGGCCGGAACGAACATGAGCGAGGATATCATTGGGACCCCCACTTTCACTGCCAAGATATTGTCTCCAGTAGCTAAGTAGAAAGGAAGCAGCAGGTAGAAGGTTAGTGGAGGATCTGGATGTCTGAGGGTCCAGTAGCGGGCTATCCAACTCACTTGGGCGGAGTAGTAGGGCCCATCTATTAGGGGAAGCAGGGGGGTCCTGAAATAGGCGTACAGGTAGAGAGCTAGCGGGATGATCAGGAATAGGAGCCACCTTATCCCTTTAACCATTCTTCAACCTCCTTTCTCAGGAAATAAGGGAGCTCGTCGAATGTGATGACTGTGGTTCTCGCCCTAAGATACGGTAGATCCCTGTCTTCAAAATTGCTGACAGCCAACACTCCTCCCTCGAACAGGTAGTACGATACCTCTCCAATTACCTTGAGCGGAACGGCCTTCTCAAGGGTCACGCCCCTCAACCTCTCCTTGACCTCCTTCAGACTCAAAGCCACCCCTCGCCGAATTAGCCTGCAGCATGAAAGTACTTCGCTTCCCCCCTATATCAAACTTTTTCATGCTGGTGCCTGCCTGAACTTGGGTGATAGCACGAAAGCTAGCTGGAAGCTACTAGCTATTGTAATCACATTTTCAGTGTTGCTCATCCCCCCGCCCCACCTGAGCGCTCAAGATACCTTGACATGGTACGATCCATTGGAGGAGCCGCAACTACCTCAGCTGGATGTGAAGGCCATGCACATATCTTGGAACGGCAACATCACACTTGCCTTCTATTTCTACGGAACTCCCTCAGCGGAGAACTTCACCGTGATAGGCAATGTGTATCTGGACAGGCTCGTGGAGGGTGAGGGCGTACCCGAGGGTGACGTCAAGGGAGCGGACTACAGGCTGGTGTTCTTCGTGAACCCCAACCAGACGGACTGCTCGGTCCAGAGGTTCAACTCACTTAAGAATGGATGGGACAGACTTGCGGCCGCCTGCTGGGTGAGGATGGAGGAGGAGAGGGTGATACTCACCACCCCCAATGTGACGGCGGCCTTTCCCAAGGGAGAATTCGGTGTCAAGGCGTACATGTGGATGGTTGAGAGGGACGACTTCGACTGGGTGACCTACAAGCTGGAGAAGGAGGGAGCAGCGAGAATAGACGGAAAACTGGGGGACTACGGTGCCCCTACAATACTGGACTCCGTTGGGGATGCCGACAGGGTAGCCGATTACAAGGAACTTTACGTTAAGGACGACTTTTACAGGATTTACTTCGCGATAGTACCTGTGGATGGGCTAGGCTGCAATCTAAGGGGTTACGGAGCGAGGCTGGAGAGGTTCTTCAATGTATATGTGGATGCTGATCTAAACAGGAGCAACGGGCATGAGCTGTGGGAGAGCTACCTTTACAGGTGCAATCTGACGGGCAGGACATGGGAGAGGCTCCCTACCAAAGCCATATACGTGTCAAATCCTGCCCTTAGGAGGAAGGGCTTGATGGTAGGTGATGTGTTCGAGTCCTACGTGTACTTGGGTCCGGTGAGAAAGCAGATAGTCAATCACGGCAGGCAACTCGGCCTAAGGGCCAGCGTGGTTACTAGGCTTATGGACGCGATCCCAGATAGCGGGTGGCTCATCTACCGCAGGGACCACCTCTCTCCAAGCTCCTTCGAGGTGACCGGTCCTGATGTTGACATTAGCATGAATAAGGATCTCTCAGACAGGTTCAAGGCCTTTGGAAAAGCATCGGGGATCTACAGGATAACATTGGGAGGTCCAGCGGTCAATCCATCCTACGGCGAGCCGGTAAAATTCGTTAAAGGAGAGAACGGCCTCTTCTATGGAGTTGAAGTCGGCAACACGACCTACTGGGCGTCCTACGGGCGCAGGGACTTCGCGGTAGTCGGAATCCACGAGGCTGGAGAGGGGATTTACATCACCGCAGCGGGAGTGACTAGGTTCGGGACCAGAGCCGCCTTGATGTGGCTCAGCGAGAACATGCCCCTATTGAAAGAGGGAACATACATCCTGAGCTGGATCGATGATGGAGACGGCAAGGTGGATATCAGCGAGATAGGGGTGGTAGCAGTTGAAGGATCCTAGGCTCGTACCGGTCGAGATAGCTATGATGCTCCTCCAAGAGATCCCTCAGAAGCTGCTCCGCGGAGTGGATCTGAAGCAGATAAGGGCTGAAGCCCAGACCATAGTCTACAGCTTCATGTCATTGGAGGATCTGGCCGAGCAGGGAATGCTGGACGGGTTGGTTGCTAAGGGTAAAGAGCTACACTCCGTTTGGAGGGAATTGAGAGAGAGGGCCAGATCTCCATCTGACACCCTGAACGCGGCCAAGGTGAGGTTCGCGGCGATAACCTTAGAGGGCATTCCAAACCGAGTCGGTAGGGAGCAGAGGCTGTACAGCGGGATTGATTCACTATGGGGAACCATAGTCTCCATCAAACCATTCGATGGACTCAGAGCGACCGTGGTGGATGCGGGCGAGAGGTTCAATGTGGTCACTAACCTGCAAGTGAGGGAGGAGGAAGTGGTGGCCTTCGCCATACTCCCCCCAAGGAGGTTTAACTCTCATGTCTCGGAGGGCATGTTCATAGAGGCGGAGGGGAAGGGCAGGAGTGGTCAACCGGCGGCTCCAACCGAGAAGGGTAAGGGATCCATAGAGGCTGTTCTAAGGGAGGAGGCGGCTAGGCTTAAAGTGAAGATATGATGAACTAGCTCTAATCCCTCCTCAACTCTCTCAGCAGGTTCCTCCAGAAGAGGTAGTCCTGCTCGGCCCTGTACAGCTCTGACCTACCAGTTAGGTAGGAGTCCCATCTCCCAGCATACTCCAGAAGGAGGTCGTCTTTGTACCACCTCCCCAAGAAGTAAAGGAGCCTCACATGGAGCCTGTGGTAACGCTCATCTGCCTTTCCATGCTTCTTGGAATAGAGAGACCAGTTTCCTATATCATAATCTGGGAGCATTCTGTGCAGGGTCACGAGTCCCTCCATAACGAGCTGATAACTTCTGCTATCATTCATCAGGCAGCTGTAAATGGTCAGTCCCTTCAAGGACAACATGAAGCCGTTTAGCACTAAATCATCAGGGGCGTTAGAATACTCCAAGAAGAACCTTCCATAGGTGGTATTCACGGAGAATCCACCCTCATTTCTTGGGATCAGGAAGCTGTTCGCGAAACCCTTCGCCGCTCTCAGGTATTTGATGTCACCAAATTTCCTATATGCTATGGCGTAGTAACCAGCAGCCAGCCCCTGGCTCAAGGAAGAGTTCCAAGGGATCCCAGAAGCCTCCCATCGAAAGTAGAAGTTGAAGAACAACGTGTTATCCTTTTCCTCCGCATATGAGAGCATCCAGTCCATTATCTCCTTGAACTCACTCCAGTTCCTCCTGTACAGCAGGGCCTCAGTGGCTAGGTTCATAGCGTTGGTGGGATGGGCATTGAATCCCTGTCCCCTTATGTAGACGAGGGGGACGACCACACCTTCGGGTCTGTACCTCTCGAACTCCAGGGGCATTCTGACCTTCTTGAAGTACTCTAGGTCGGCCTTCAAGGATTCGATCAACTGCTTTCTCGCGGCCTCCCTGCCCCAGACGAGATGCATTCGAAGCATCGTATCTAAGACATCAGCTAGGAGATAGTTCATCTCACGCCTTCCAATAATGGATCTGTGCTCACTACGGAGTGATGGAAGTAGAAGAACCACTAATAACGCTAGAGAAGCGAGGAGTATCTTAGTGCGCTCTCTGGTCAGCGGACCTCACCTCGACCACCTTGTCCCTATAGAACGAGAGGGGGCATACGTCATTGCATATCCCGCACCTCGCGCACTTGTCGGGGAGTATCCGGGCCTTTCCTTGGATTTCGATTGCTCCAGATTCGCAGTACTCCCTACAAACTCCACATCCTGTGCACGCGGATCTGGCGATCAGGACTCTAACCTTCTCCAACTCACCTTTATACGCGAGAAGCCCCCTATCCAAATTGATGACCTCTATCTCGAATCCCCTGCCCGATACCCTCTCATTCATGACCTCTCCTAAGCTGTGAGCCAGGGATATGAATGTCTCTCCGTCGAAGGGATCGATAGTCAGATGTTTCCCGTGCGAATCAAAGGTCACAGTCACCAAAGCCCTTCTCCTCTCGGGACACAACTGCCCCATCCTCCGGGGTGGGTGGATCCACCTCCACATCCCGTACTTGATCCAGCACTCGCCTAGCCCCTCTTTCGATGCGTACTCCAAGAGGAACGAGTGCCACCGCTCCCATAGACTCGGATATTGTTCCTTTAATTTCTCAAACTCGGAGAGTCTGGAAGCAGGGCACAGGTAGCATCCTAACCTCTCGAACCCCCTCTCGTAGAGAGGATTGGTCTTCACGGATCTCAGCCTCAGGTAAAGCCAAGTCTCTAGAGCGCTCCATTCGTTAATCGGAGCCCCCGTCAGGAATCCGGGGAGCCACCTGTTTCTCCAAATCGGAGGACTTCTCATCCTGGCAAGGGACTCGAACTTCCTCTGGCCCACCAAGGTGAGTCCCGGAGCTAAATCCCTCAATGCCCTGTAGGTCGGGAGGAGCTTTATTACCTTGCAGCACCACCTGTAATCCCTCGCGGGAGGTCCGAATCCATCCACGTTCTCCCAGAAGGCATTTCCGGCGTTACCCACTACATCGTATCCAACACCCTCCACGAACTTCAGCGTCTCGGGAAGCTCCAAACCTGTATCATTGAAGTAAACCAGATGGTCCACGCCACTCCTCCTCACGACCTCTAGGAGGGCTGAGCTATCCTTCCCGCCTGAGAATGACACAATGGTCTTATCCGCCCGCTTCGATGCCCTCCACACGAATCTAATGGCCTTGGACTCGTCAGAGAGTAAGCACGGTTCATTCACCTTCAGAACACGATTCCAGCTGCTTTTCTCCTCTAATAGGGTATCTCTTGGCTTAAACACCCGGGCAACTACATATTTGCCACCTACCCTCTCCGCCAATCCATTCTCCAGTAATTTGAACTTGGGACCTCCATCAGCACGCCCGACTATCTCACCCCTCTTCCCCCCTAGGCTAAGGGTCTCCATCCTGTGACCTATTCTGTCGATTGATTGCTCGAGCGGTTTGAAGTACCACCTCATCTCGTACAAGTCGAAGAAGAGGTGTCCAAGGACTCCTCCGTCAGATATAACCTCGTAAGCGGTATCTAGATAGGGAGCCCTGCCAAAGAGGACGACTTCACTCCGTATGAGCTCGTTATAGGCTCCCGAACCGAACTGCTCGTCCACAACCCTCCTAAGCAGCTCGAGGTCCGCATTAGTCGCGGGTCTGGGATCGCTGATCTTGGATGTGGGGACTATTCTGACCCCCTGCTCGGCGCATCTTCTAGAGACAACGGGCACATTATCTTGAACGCTCCAGTACAGCCTCATTTCCGCTCAACTTTTTATTAGATCTATTCATGAGGGTTAGATGCCACTTAAAGAGCTCAATATCAATGTGCCTTATATAATTCGCGTTGGGAGAGGGTCTATCTCCGAAGCCCCATCCCTCATTTCGGAGACGCTGGGCGAGAGGAGGAAAACCCTCATCTTGGGTAGTAGGAGTATCTGGTCAGAGGTGGAGTGGCTTTCATCAGAGCTACAAGCGAAAGGTTTAGATACCAAGGTGGCTAAGGTGGGGGCGGCATCCCCCGAGGAGGTCTCTAGGCTCGTAGGTGAGGGCAGAGGATCTTCCCTCATAATAGGAATAGGTGGTGGAAGGAACATAGATGTTGCCAAGGCTGTGGCCCACGATCTTGGGGCCAAGCTAGTTTCCATACCGACCACTACATCCACTGACGCCATGGCAACCCCCTTCGCCATTCTGTGGGAAGGAGGTAGATCCAAGGCGGTCAAGGGTGCAACACCCTTGCTCCTCATAGCCGACCTAGATCTAATATGGAGGGCTCCCGAGAGGCTCCAGTTCTCGGGATTCGGCGACTACATTGCCAAGGTAACCGCTCTCCCTGACTTGGAACTTGCCTACATGCTGGGCAGGGAGGAGAACTTCAGCCCTGTAGCCATGTCAATGGCCTACCAGTTCACGGAGATGCTCATAGAAGTGGCCGATGGAATACCCGTGAGGGACGAGGAAGTGTGGAAGCTCTACGTCCTCCTCTTGGCCTTAGATGGCATGCTTATGAGCATGTGTAACACCACTAGGATAGCCGCTGGTAGCGAACATCTCTTCGCCTACGCCTTAGAGGAGGTAACTGGAAAGGGACTCCTACATGGGGAGACTGTTGGTCTGGGTGCAGCCCTGCTGGCTACCCTCCACGGGATAGACAGGGAATACGTGCTCGATGCTTTGGACAGGGCATCCCTACCCACGAGCTTCTCCGACTTGGGGGTGTCCAAGGAAGAGGTGGTTACCGCGCTCACTATCGCTCATAAAATGAGGAACTGGTACACAGTGCTGGGGGAGGGAATGGGCCGAGAAGCTGCTGAGAGACTGGCTGAGGGCCTCGTCTAATCTCCCTCATTGAGTTTCTTGGCTATCTCCTTAGCTCTCTTTGTGGCAGCCTCAACGGCCTTCATCACGGCGGTCCTTATACCGCTCTCCTCCAAGTAGAATATGCCTTCTATGGTTGTCCCAGCCGGGGTGAGGACCATCTCCTTTATTTCCGCGGGATGCCTCCCTGACTCGAGGTAGAGCTTCGCCGTCCCGAACACCGTGTAGGCTGAGCTCAGGTAGGCGAAGTCCCTCGGTAGACCCACCTTCAAACCGGCGTAGGCCATGGCCTCAATCAAGGTCGCTATATAGGCCGGGCCGCTCCCGCTCAACGCAGTGACTGCATCCATCAGCTCCTCGTCAACCTCGTGGGCCTCTCCCATCTCTTTCAGGAGCTGTACAACTACAGCTTCATCCCTAGAGTCTAGGTCTGGTCCCTTAGAGTAGGCGGTGAAAGAGGCCTTCACCATGACAGCTATGTTCGGCATCGCCCTGACTATCTTGGCTCCGGGTGCGGCGGCCTTGAGCTTCTTTATCGGAATCGCTGCAGCCACAGATATTACTATCTTCCCCTCTATCAAGTCTGAGATCTCCTTAAGCACGTCGACCGCCTTGTAGGGTTTGACGGCGATTATCACTATATCGGAGTTGGCAGCGACCTCCCTGTTGTCGCTCGTCACCCTAACGCCCAGCCTCCTCAACTCCTCCAGCTCGTGCACCTTCCTCCTAGAAGCTATCACGGACCATCTGCCACTCTCGGCCAGTACCTTGGCCATAGCGGAACCGATCTGACCCGCCCCTATTATACCGACGTTCCTCATATTCGCCAACCCTCATTCGATCCCTTAAAAATTGAGTGTGGAATGGGGCTCGAGCCCCTTATAGCGCGAGGGAGTAGAGGCCCTCCTCAGATCTCTTCACTATCCCCTTCCTTGCGAGGGACCTCATCTTGGCCGCTACCTTCTGTGTGGAGAAGCCAGCCTCTTTCGCTATCTCACCGCACTTGGCGGGCTTTCCTATCTTCTCCAAGGCCTTCAATATCTTCTTAGCATCCTCATCCACGTCAAGTGCCTCTATCTTGCTCTTCTCGGTCTTCTTGGCTTTTGTCTTCCTGCTAGAGGTTTTCTTCGTGCTCTTAGACTTGCTACCCTTCTTCTTACAGGGCATTAGATCACCTTTCGCTTGGACCCACGAGCAAAATTAATACTTTACTTTTGAAATCACTGATTAAGGCAAGGGAATCTACGAGGAAGTCTCAATCCTTTATCATTAAGATCTTTAACTCACATGGTGAGACGGCTTCCTTGCCTATTTACGTCGAACGTTGAATTACATCTATTAAATATGATATGACCGTAAATTATGGTGGGGCCATGATCAAGGTGATCGATTGGAACAATTTCCCCGATGTCCCTGAGGATTTCTCCAAGTTGGACCTCGCTGAGGTCAAGAGAGTATATGATTACGAGCTCCCTCCCCTCGTCGTGTACGCAGGAGTTGCTGAAGACCGTGAAGGTCGTGCGATCCCTGTTGTGGCTGTGGTAGAGGAGGGTACAGAGATAGCCAAGCTCTATATCCTCGAGAGAGGTGAGGAGAGCGTAGAGAGGGAGCTTATAGCTTCTCTCGTGTGAGGAACTTTTTTCTTTTTACAAACCCCCTCTCGTGGGGTGGTCCTGTTGATCCGTCGGATTGCTGTTTTAGGAGCTGGTACGATGGGGCATGGTATCGCACAGGTAGCTGCTATGGCTGGGTACGAGGTGGTAATGAGGGACATAAAGAAGGAGTTCGTTCAGAGCGGACTTAACAGGATAAGGGCTAGTTTGGAGAAGTTCGTTAAAAAAGGCAAGATGTCGGATGAAGAAATGAAAGAGGTGCTATCGAGAATAAGGACGACTCTTGATCTAGAAGATGCCGTTAGGGATGCAGACTTCATTATAGAGGCCATTCCAGAGGTTTTCGACATAAAGGCCGATACGTTCAGGACGGTTGATAGGGTAGCGCCTCGCCATGCCGTGATAGCCACAAACACGAGTAGTCTCCCCATAACCGAGCTGGCTTCAGTCACCTCTCGGCCTGATAAATTCGTTGGAATGCACTTCTTCAATCCTCCTCAGCTGATGAAGCTCGTAGAAGTGGTCAGGGGAGCGAAGACCTCCGATGAGACGGTCAACATCACGGTCGAGCTGGCGAAATCCATGGGTAAGGTGCCTGTAGTTGTGGCCAAGGATGTTCCGGGCTTCATCGTGAACAGGGTGCTGGTGAGATGGCTTAACGAGGCCTGCCTGATCATGGAGAGGGAAGGAGTGGATAAGCTCCTCATAGATGCGGCACTCAAGGGCAAAGCCGGTCTCCCAATGGGGGCTTTCGAGCTATCAGATTTCATCGGTCTTGACGTGATGAGGGACATAATCGACGCGATGGTCCAGAGAGGCTTTATTCTCACCCCATGCAAGAGCTGGAAGGAGCTCCCCGAGGGTGGAAAGCTGGGCAGGAAGAGTGGCCAGGGCTTCTACGACTGGTCCTCAGGGAGACCCAACATACCCGCTGACCCCGATGCGCCCTTCGATCCATTGGAGGTCCTGAGCATGGCCATAAACGAGGCGGCATGGTTGGTAAGGAGCGGAGTAGCCTCAGCAGAGGATGTGGACAGGGCTGTTGTACTGGGGCTCAACTTTCCGAAGGGGCCCCTCAAGATGGCTGACGAGATAGGATTGGATAGAGTAAAGGCGGTGATAGAGGCTAAGAAGGAAAGGTGCGGCCTCCCGGAGTACGAGGTGGATCCTCTAATCACCGAGAAGGTGGGCAGGGGAGAGTTGGGGGTGAAGTCCGGCAGAGGTTTCTTCGATTACGGACTCAAGGAGAAGGAGTTTGGACCGGTCCTGTATCGGGAAACCCCACCGATAGCTTGGATCATCATTAACAGGCCGGATAAGCTCAACGCGATCAACATGGATGTCGTGGAGGGAATAATGTCGGCACTCGACGAAGCTGAGAGCGAGGCCATCAGGGTGGTGGTGATCACCGGGGAGGGAAGGGCATTCAGCGCGGGAGCCGATGTGACCATGTTCAAGGAGCTAAAACCCATTGAGGCCTTTGAACTCTCAAAGAGACTTAATGAGGCCTTTAGAAGGATAAGAGAGTTCCGAAAACCTGTCATCGCCATGGTGAATGGTTTCGCATTGGGTGGGGGCTTGGAACTGGCGATGGCCTGCGATCTGAGGGTAGCAAGCGACAGGGCGCAGTTCGGACAACCAGAGATAACTTTGGGGATAATAACCGGGGCGGGTGGATCCTACAGGCTCCCTGAACTTGTAGGGAAAGCCAAAGCCAAGGAGCTTTTGTTAACCGGGGATCTCATAGGCGCTGATGAGGCCCTCAGGATAGGGCTGGTGAATAGAGTTACCCCTCACGATAAACTGGAGGAAGAAACTAGGTCACTGGCCATGAAGATAGCTGAGAGACCAGCGAAGGCCCTAGAGATATACAAGGCCCTCCTGAATGGCACCAAGTTGGATGTGGAGACCTTGGCTTTTGGGCTGGTATTCGGGACTGAGGACTCCAAGGAGGGAATAAACGCCTTCTTAGAGAAGAGGAAGCCCGGGTTCAAGGGTAAATGATCCCTACTCCTCCTTTTTTCTTTTCTACTCTAACTCTAGGGAAAAAGTAAGGAATCAGACTTGGACTATGTATATGTCCTTGCAAGCCTTCACGGCATCGTAGGGTATCGTCCTTCGCTCGCCCCTCCTTCCCGTGGAGACCACTAGGGCGGCCAACCTTCCCTCCACATCGTCGAAAACGAAATCCTCCGTTATCCCCAGATACTGACCATCGCTTGTATATACCTGCATCTCATAGAGTTCCGAAATCTTCCTAGCCATGGGATCACCTCAGAATGATCCTAGCGTCAACGACCTTTATCCCCTTCGGATATGCAATGACCGGATTTAAATCCATCTCAGCTATCTCCTCAATGTCAAGTCCCATCTGACCCACCTTTATGAGAGCATCTTTGAGGGCCTCCAGATCAACCGGTTCCATTCCCCTGAACCCGATAAGCAGCTTGTAGGCCTTGATCTCTTTAATCATGGAGTCCGCGTCGTATTCTGAGAGAGGAGCTACCCTGAAGGAGACATCCCTGTACACCTCGACGAATACACCGCCCAGTCCGAACATGACCGTGGGCCCGAACTGGGGATCCCTGATCAGACCTATTATCAACTCTAGGCCTTGGGGAGCGAACTCCTGAACGAGTATGCCAGTTATCCTCGCGTTAGGTACGTTGGCCTTCACGCTCCCCAGAATACCCCTGTAAGCATTTCTAACTTCTTCCTCAGTTTTCAGGTTAACCTTAACCCCTCCGATGTCGCTCTTGTGGATGACATCTGGAGACACTATCTTCAAAACAACGGGAAATCCTATCTCTCTAGCGGCCTCGATAGCCTCATCCTCACTTCTAGCTAGGCGTATCTTGGTTACAGGTATTCCGTAACTAGCTATGAGCTCCTTGGCTTCATGCTCCAAGAGAACCTTCCTTCCCTCCTCCTTGGCCTTAGAAACGATCTCCTGAGGCTCCAATGAGATCACCGGTAGATCTGGCGGGCATAGTAAATAAAGTTGTCACGCTTGGGGGCTCCAAAATGGGAGAGGTCAGGGCCACCAGAGGCCCTTCTTCAACCTCTTCAGCTTGATAATGCTTCTAGTGACCCTTTTTGTGGGTCTATCCCTCTTAGCCCTCTTTACCTTCTCGGGTTTCTCCTCTTCCTTCTCTTCATCCCTCGGTCTCGCTCTCAAGGCCTCCTTTGGCACGTAGTACCTTCCAGCCCTGTCCTTCTCGAGCAGTCCGGTGACTACGAGGGCCTCGAGTCTGGAGTAGGCGAGCGATATGGGGACCTCGGCCTCTATCGCCACCTTCTCCAAACCGACGGGTCCACCATTGAAGTTCCTCAGTATGAGGTCTAACTCCCTTCTCATCTTCGGTGGAGCCTTCTTCACATACTCTAAGATCTCCTTCTCGGCATCCAGCACCTTATCGAACACGTACATGTCCACCCGACTCCTGCCGAGTATGACGGCCACATCGAGGCTTTTGGAGAGTAGCTCGAGTAGCCTCGCAGGATTGCCCTCAGCGATCCGATTGGCTGCAAGCACCACATCCTCCGTCAACGGATCGAGAGGGGACTCCGGTTCTCTGGCCCTGAACTTGCTCAACCTCTTGGAGACCAAGCTGATGGCCTCATCTTCGGTTAGGGGAGGTAAGGCTATTCTCTCGTGTACCCTCGACGTCAGAGCTGGGAACCTCTTATCCAGCTCCTCATAGGCCTCATCGCTCATGGCCATGACCACCAATATGCCCTCGGGCATAACGGAAACTATCTCCCTTATCATCTCGAAGAAGAAGAAGGACCACCTCTCGTCGGCGTACATCATGTTGTGCACATCGTCAAGTAGCAGCGCTGAGGGAGCTATCGAGTCTAAGGCCTTCACTATCATTCTCCCCGCCTCAGCAGGGGAAGTCTTCAGCTGATCGAGTTCCTCGTCGGTTAGACTCTCTGGCATTCCCAAGAGGACCTTCTTCAGGGCCTTCGTTATACTCCTAGAGAGTTCGTAGGAGGTTATAAGGAGATTATCTATTATGTCGGGTCCCTCTACGACCGATATTTCTTGATAGATGGAATCTAACTCAGCATTTGTGTAGGAGAACTTGAGGAGGTGGAGTCTCAAGCTTCTACCGGATCCGGGAGGTCCCGTCAGGGCGACAAATGCGGAGGCCACCCCGGACATGGCCTCCGCCGCCAGTGAGTCTAGAATATCGTCCACCCACTGCTTGCTGAATATGGAACTCGGATCCTCCAACTCGATGATCGACGATCTCAGGAAGGGATTCCTGTACAGCCCTAGAAGCTGATGGTAATGGCTCGGACTGGCGGACAACTTTTATCATCTCCCAGCTTGGAGCACTCATCTCCCTTAAAAAAGGCTCGGAGCCATAGGGAAAATCAGCCTAATGTCGCAAAGGTGCTCGATCTAAGGTCGACTTGAAGATCCTGCTCTATCTTTGGAGTTCTCTAGCTAGGAAATCAGGGACCTGATCCCCTCCTCTGGTGGCTTTCCTCGGATCTTGGGGAACATGAACAGGTAGCAACCTTTCTCCGTTCAGATCTCAATGAAAGGGACTTTCTCAGTAAGAAGGAAACTCCCTTCCCTTCTCCTCCTGCCGTATGCTTAGTGGGATACAAGATAGAACCGTACCCTCTCAGCGACCTCGCCGATACCTACGCACCTATTCACTGCCGGTTGGGCGACTCGCATCCAATCCTCAACCTTTTTAACTCCGATTGTGAGGGACCCATGACGGTAGGTGATATGATTTGCAGAAGTATAAGAAGGTTATAGAGCACCTACAGGGCCTTATGAAGGATCCCCGGAACATAAAGAACATAGGCATTATCGCGCACGTCGATCACGGCAAGACCACGCTCTCTGATAACTTGCTCTCGGCCGCTGGAATGATCAGTGACAAGATGGCAGGTGAGATGCGAGCGCTAGACTATCACGAGATAGAGCAAGCTAGGGGTATAACTATAAAGGCAGCCAACATCTCTCTCTACTATCAGAAGGACGGCAGGGAGTACGCGATAAACTTGGTGGATACACCGGGCCACATAGACTTCACCGGTCATGTGACACGGTCCCTTAGGGTCATAGACGGCGCTATAGTCGTGGTAGATGCAGTGGAGGAGGTCATGGTCCAGACCGAGACCGTGACGAGACAGGCGCTGGAGGAGAGGGTGAGGCCACTTCTCTTCATAAACAAAGTGGACAGGCTCATAAAGGAGCTCAAGCTGACCCCTCAGGAGGTCCAGCAGAAGATTCTCAGGATAATTAGGGAGTTTAATAATCTGATTGAGGCATACGCCGAGCCCGAGTTCAGGGAAAAGTGGAAGGTAAGGTGGGACAACGACAGCGTGGCCTTCGGTTCCGCCCTTCATGGCTGGGGTCTCACAAACTCTATAGCCGCCAAGAAGGGGGTCAAGTTCTCCGATATAATAGACTCTTACGCTGAGGATCCGGATGGAGTCATCCTGAGAAAGGAACTACCGGTCCACGAGGCTCTCCTAGACATGGTAACCCTACACGTTCCGAGTCCCACTGAGGCCCAGCCCTACAGGATAGACAGGCTGTGGAAGGATCAGCATGACGAGGAGATAGTCAGCGCCCTGAAGTCGTGTGACCCCAACGGTCCCCTCATCGTTGGAGTCAATGCCGTCAGGGTGGATCCCCATGCAGGTGTGGTCGTTACTGGAAGGGTCTTCAGCGGTACTCTCAGAGAAGGAGAGGAGGTTTACCTGCTCAACGCGAAGAAGAAACAGAAAATCCAGCAGACAAGCATCTACATGGGCCCATACAGGCTCAGAATGGAGGAGATTCCAGCTGGTAACATAGCGGCTGTCCTAGGACTCACCTCGGCTAGCTCGGGAGAGACCGTGATATCTCCTGAGATAAAGGAGAGGGTACAGCAGGGGTTCGAGGCCATAAGGTACGTGACCGAGCCCGTGGTTACCGTGGCAGTTGAGGCCAAGAACCCGCAGGACCTCCCCAAGCTCATAGACACCCTGAGAAAGCTCACACTCCAAGATCCTAACTTGGTGATGATTCACAATCAGGAGACGGGAGAGATCCTCCTAAAAGGAACCGGAGAGCTTCACCTCGAGATATCCCTTTACGAGGTTAAGAAATCCGGGCTGGAATTCGAGGTCAGCGAACCCACCGTGGTCTACAGGGAGAGCGTCAAGGGACAGAGTGATGTCGTGCTGGCCAAGTCTCCCAACAAGCTGAACAGGCTCTGGGTCACCGCTTCACCCCTCGACGAGAAAGTAGTTAACCTCATCCGCGAGAGGAAGGTCAACGAGAGAATGGACAGCAGGAGCGTGGCCAAGATACTCAGGGAAGAGGGAGGAATGGAAACTGACGATGCTAGGAATATCTGGAAGATAGACGAGGAGAACTACAACCTCTTCATAAACAGGACAGTAGGGGTGCAGAGGCTGGACGAGGTCAGGGAGATCTTAAAGCAGGGCTTCATGTGGGTCATGAGAGAGGGGCCTCTAGCTGGAGAGCCCGTGATGGGCGTGGCCATAAGGCTGGTCAACGCCATGATACACGAAGACCCAGCCCACAGGGGTCCGGCACAGCTCACCCCTGCCATAAGGAGGGCCATATTCGGTGCCATGCTGAGCGCCGATCCAGTGTTACTCGAACCGATCTATGAGATACAAGTCTCCACACCACCCGAACTGATAGGGTCGGTGATATCTCTCATATCCCAAAAGAGGGGCAAGGTAATTGGAGTGGAGGAAAGAGGTAGGGTAAGCGTTGTGAAAGGCTATATACCGGTCAGGGAGACTCTTGGAGGCTTCAGCAACGAGATGAGGAGCGTCACCAGCGGTAGAGCCTTCTGGCAGACCAAGTTCTCTCACTGGGAGCCCTTACCCAAGAGCCTGATGGAGCAGGTCATCTTGGAGATAAGGAGAAGGAAGGGCATGAAAGAGGAGATACCTAAAGCGGAGGAGTACATGGATACCCTCTAAGCTTTTCCCTCTTTCTCTCTGAGAGCCACATCCCGACTTTATCTTTTTATGAGTCCCTGAGCTTACTAACCCTTCTTAGGAAAATGAACGCCCTCTCCAAAGCGGTCAGATAGTTGAGTAAGGCCATGGCTAGCAAACCCACCCTGACTTGGTTCAAAGCGCAGAAGAGCGCAGCTAGGAGCACCCTCTCAGCCCTCCCGGTCAGACTGTACTGGGTTCCGGTGACCCTCAAAGACTCCGCCTTGGCCCTTATGTAGCTCACTAACATGGAGGAATGAATAGCAAGTGCCGCCAAGAGGAGATCCCCGGAGTATATCCCCATACCTAGGAGTAGGATGCCGTCTTCTATCCTATCAACCACCGAGTCTAGAAAGGACCCTAGCACGCCCGCCTGACCCATCCTTCTAGCTACAGCTCCATCTAATGCATCGGAGAAACCGGCTAGGATAATCAGTACGGCTGCTCCCACGTAATTCCCCACGTACAGGTAGAAGAAGGACGCCATAGTTAGGAATAAACCGAAAAAAGTTACTGTGTTGGCTGTAAATCCCATAGAAACCAACCAACCGGCAATCCTGTCCATGAATCCGGAGACGTGGTCCCTAAGCATCTCTAGCATTTTATGACACCTTTTTTCCAACACCGAACCAGCGATCTTTTTTTATCTTTATCTGAGGAAATTCTAGATGCCAGATCTCGTGCTCATACTGGTGGAGCCGGAGAAGGCGGATAATGTGGGGATGATAGCTAGGGCGATGAAGAACTTCGGCTTCAGGAGGCTCAGGATAGTGAGACCTATGTTCGAGTCCTTCGACAGGGCTTTAGCTGCGGCGATGCACGCAAAGGATGTTGTGAACGATGCAGAAATACTAACTACGCTGGAGGAGGCCAGAGAGGGGATAGACCTCCTGATAGGGACAACGGCTAGGGTGAGCAGGTACTCATTGGACAGGAGGGCCATCCCGATAAGGGACCTCCTGAAGGAGCTGAGTTGGGACGCGACCTATGGCTTAGTGATGGGTAGGGAATCGGTGGGGCTCACGACTGAAGAGTTGGCCTTCTGCGATGTAGTCACCACCATTCCATCGAGCGAGGAATACCCGGCCCTTAACTTGGCCAACGCTACGGCCATATTCCTCTACGAATTCTTCTTGTCGTTTAAAGACCCAACCCGCTTCCAAGAAAAGCCCGTCCCCCGTGAGGTAAGGGAGCTGATGGTTAACTATATAAGGGACATTGTGAATGCCATCGAGCTGGCGGACCACAAGAGGGAGAGGGTCGTCCCCCTCGTCAGGAGGATAGTGGAGAGGACCTTCCCCTGTGGTATGTCCGCCGGTGAGGCCACCTACCTAGTAGGGATTATAAAGGCCGTTAGGGACAAGTTGATGAAGGTGAGGTAGTATGTCCCTTAGACCGGCGAGGAACTATAGGGCGCTGCAGAGGCCCTACACTCGGAAGGAGTACATAAAGAGCATACCCTACAGCAAGATCAACAAGTTCGATCACGGCAATGTGCACGGGGATTTCGACTACGAGGTGAGGCTCGTAGCGGATGCTAGCTTCCAGGTCAGAAGCAACGCTCTAGAGGCCGCGAGGATGACCATCTTAGCCCAGCTCAGGAAGAGGACCCCATCGGACGAGTATTACTTCTTCAAGATAGTCCCCTATCCCCATCACATACTCAGGAAGCACGCAATGGCCGGTGTCCACAAGGCGGAGAGGCTTCAGAAGGGTATGAGGCTGGCTTTCGGTAAGCCCGACGGCAGAGCGGCTCAGATAAGGAGGGGAGACACCATTCTGTTCATAAGGGTAAAGGAGGAGCACCTAGACGTGGCCAAGTACTGCGTCAAGCTGGCGAAGCTCAAGATCCCCCACATGACCAAGGTGGAAGTGGTCAAGCTAGATGGAAAGGCCGAGGGATAAGAAGGAGCTGGAGATAGTCCTTCAGGGGCTCAAAGACCTGAAAAACCCCAAGCCGGAGCTGGAACAACACTCCACTCCTCCGAACCTCGCCTCCTCTTTGATCCATTTGGCATACCTCATGGGCGATTTGGAGGGATCGAGGGTCGCGGATCTCGGGTGCGGTAACGGAATCTTGGCGATAGGCTCGGTCCTGTATGGAGCATCCTATGCTATAGGCGTGGACATAGACCCGGAGGCGGTGGAGGTAGCTAAGGAGAACGCTGGAGCGGTAGGGATTTCGGATAGGACCAAGTTCGTGGTGATGGATGTCTCAAACTTCGAGGAGAGGGTGGATGTGGTGATACAGAATCCCCCTTTCGGGGTAGTGCGCAGGCACGCGGACCTTAAGTTTTTGGATAAGGCACTCCGGATTTCCGGGGTGGTTTACTCCATACACATGGCTGGGAACTCTAGGTTCCTAGCCGAGTACGCCTCTAAGAGGGGAGCTAGGCTGACTCACGTCGAGGGATGGCCCTTCCCCCTCAGGAGGATCTTCTACTACCACAGGAGGAGGGTTGTCAGCATACCCGTGGAGATGTTGAGGTTCGAGGTGATATCATGAGGGAAAGAAGGATCGTGGTTCCCGGAGAGAGGTTGGGAGTTGTTGAGGAATTTATACCCGGAGAGGGGGTCAGGGAGGAAAGGGGCACCCTTTACTCAGTTTACTTGGGCTCCCTGCATGAGAAAGACATTAATGTGTCCGTGAGACCCTTTAAGAAACCTATACTTCCCCTCAGACCTGGGGAGATAGCTTTAGGCGAGATAAGAAATGCTGACAGGAGCGTCTACCATGTCCATCTCACCGCCCTCGTGAAGCCGAGAAGGGCGCTGCTCTCCCCTCCCGTCCAAGCGGTGATGTCCAAGAGACCTCCTAACTTGGGAGCTAGGCCCAGCGACATCGTTCTCGTTAGAATAAACTCAGTTGATAACGGCACGGTCACTGTTACGATGGGAGGGCCGCCCGACTTGGGCGTCATACTGAGCTTCTGTCCCACCTGCGGTGCTCCCTTGAGGAAGGGTGTGGGGTACACCTTGGTGTGCGAGAGATGTGGTAAGGTATATTTAGACAAGAAGATCAGTAGCAGATACGGGTGGAACCCCTTTAAGGAAGGGCTGATAAGATATGCCAAGAGGTAGCCTCTTAGACAAGAGGAGTTTTGTGCTCTCGCTCTCTCACGACGAGCTGGAAGATTTCCTTGAGTATCTGGAGAGGAGGATGGAAGGCAGGGATTACTCCTACAAGTATGTGACTGGCTCTGGGCTGAAGATAACCCTCTTCGGCACTAGGGAGGAGAACAAGGTAGCGGAGAGCGTGGTGAGACGATCTTACAGGAACTTCAAGATAGTGAGGAATCCCGTTGGGGGGCTCTACAGGTATCCGTCGGAGTGGTTGATGGAGCACGGTGGAGGCGTTTCAATGAGCCTCCTGACTCTCTCACTGAAGGGAGCCGGCCTCACTGCCAACTGGAAGAAGGACCTCCTCTACACGGAGCTGGAGCCTGAGGAGATGGTGGATCTTATGTCCGAACTAAGGACTCTAGTTAACGAGATAAAGTATGAGGTAAGGCAGAGGAAGGCCAGAGAGGTGGTGGTAGCAGCTGCTGTCAACGCAGGCGTATCCCCAATCGAGGCACTGGAGTTAGCTGAGGAGGAGGGCCTGCTCGAGAGGGATGAGAGGGGGATGTGGTGGTTCAGGGCAGATCCCGAGCTCGTGATGGATACCCTGATAAGGAAGCTGTCGGAGATGGAGGTAGATGAGAATGGATGTTGAGGTGAAGGAGGTCGGGCCCAGTGAGATAAGGGTCGTGATCAGGGGTGAGACATACACCCTCCTGACCCCCATAGTTGAGGAGCTTAACGCTCGAGATGATGTGGAGTTCGCCGGTTATGATGTCCCCCATCCACTTAAGGAGGAGGGAATCATATTTCTGAGGGTCAGGGATGGTCTGGATCCTAGGAAGATCCTGAGAGAGACCGTAGAGAAGCTCATAAAAGAATATGAGGGCTTAGAAAAGAGCTTCAGGGAGGAACTAGAGAGGATAGCTACCGAAACATGAGCCTAGGTATATCCATGTAAGCCCTCACAACCTTTTTCAGGGGGCCCAAGTCTAGGTACTCGTCCTGCACGTGCGCCCTCGCTCCCGGGCCCAGTATTATAGATGGAATGCCCGCAAAGGACCAGAGTATCTCGGCATCGGTGTACCCGGTCCCGTAGGAGAGCTCCGCTTTACCCTCCATGTCTTCCACGACCTTCTTCGCGGCGTTAAGCAGTCTGCTAGCCTCCTCATTATCGGGCAACATGTAAGGTGGCCTGTTCATGCCGATCTCCTCGATATCCGCTCCGATGTCCCTGCCCAGCTCCTCGAGCCTCGGCGCCAGCTCCTGCCTCAGCTCCTCGATCACATGCTCCACCAAGCTGGAGTACCGCCTCCTCAACTTTTCTATGTCCTCCCCGTAAACTACCCTCCTGTCCACCAAGAATTCGGCCTCGTTTGGTATCTGATTTATCGCCTCACCCGCCTTGAAGACATTGATTGAGAGAGGCGGCCTTATCTCGCTGTCTAACGTCACCTTGGGTATCTTGATTGGATTGGTGTAGTCGTAACTCTCCTTGAAGGCCCTCACCACCTCCATGGCCAGATATATGGCGTTAACCGCGTAGTCTGGCCTCGATCCGTGACCTGCTATACCCCTGACCCTGATCTTCATCCTCAACTTACCGTTGTGGCCTATCCTGATGATCAGCCTCCCGTCCTTATCTACGGAACCCTCCCCCACTATGCCCACGGCCTTCTTTCCTTGGAGGAACGTCTTAGCGAGGTGAAGAGCCCCCCTCATGTTCTCCGGGGTTTCATCGCCGCCTTCCTCCCTCACCACGGCAGTGTATATAAGGGGAAGGTCAGTGCAGTTGGCCAGCTCCGCGTAAGCGACGGCCATGGCAGCTAATCCGCCCTTCATGTCCGAGCTGCCGAGGCCGTAGAGCTTGTCTTCCTCGATGACGGGGTCGAAAGGATCTTTGGTCCATCCTGGCTGAGGGGGGACGGTGTCCATGTGCCCGTTGTAGAGGAGGTACAGGCGACCCTCACCGCTCATCGATATGACATTCCCGACCTCATCCCTCCGTACCATCAGTCCCTTGTCTGCCAGCCAGTCGGCTAGGAATTTGGAGATCTCTTCCTCGCTCCCTATCACACTCGGGATGCTGACTAACCTCCTAGTCAGCTCGACGGCCTCTCTGTAAAGTTCCTCATAATTCCTGCACATGGTATCACTCAGGAGTCTCGGGGTCGAATAACTTAACCGCGCCGGGTGGATCTCCCATTCCCACGAGCCGCAAACTTATTGAATTTTTCATGCACTGAATACACGATGCCTAAGACCATAACCCTATCAGATGACGTATACAAGGAGTTGCTCAGGATAAAGGGGAAGAGGTCATTCTCAGAGGTCATAAGGGACCTCTTAAAAGAAAGGAGAGGTAACTCTCATGTATTGCTCATGCTATTCAGCACGATGAGTAAAGAGAGATATAAGGAAATGAAGAGAGCTGTGGAAGAGTTAGAGGAGGAGTTCGAGAGATGGGGGCAGTCCTTGACACGAACATCGTGATAGAAATAGCAGCGGGAAATAAGGAGGTCCTAGATAAGGTTCTATCCATAGATATTGAGTTCTACCTGACTACCATCAGCAGATTCGAGTTGTTTTCCGGAAATCTGACCGATAGGGAGAAGTTCTGGATAGATCAGTTGATAAGTCTTCCCCTCGACGATGATTCCTCCGAGTTGGCGGCCATGCTATTCAAGTCCCTAAAGAAGGAGGGAAGGACTGTATCTCTGAGGGATCTCTTCATAGGAGCCATATGCATGTCCAACGGGCTTCCTCTGATAACGTTGAATACAGACTTCCTAGCCCTTCAGTATCACGGTCTTGAACTCCACCTGCTCAGGGATTAGCGGTAGAGGTGGCAGGCCACGAACCTACCCTTCTTCACTTCCACAAGTTTTGGCTCCTCCTTATCACACGGCTCAAAAGCCTCTACGCACCTTGGATGGAATATGCATCCTCTAGGCAGGTCTATAGGGCTTGGAACGTCTCCCTTTATTGGGACCTCCTTCAACTTCCTTCTGTAGTCCACTTGACCCTTGGGAACAGCTTCTACCAGTGCCTTCGTGTATGGATGCTTGGGATCGAGTATCACGCTATCTGCGGATCCCAGCTCCACTATTTTCCCCAAGTACATGATCGCCAGCCTGTCGCACATGTGATAGGCCACCGACAGGTCGTGGGTTATGAAGAGGTAGGTGAGACCATACTTCTCCTTTAGATCGAGCATGAGCTTAAGTATGCCGGCCCTTATAGACACATCAAGCATACTGACCGGTTCGTCGGCGACCACGAACTTGGGGTTCAGTATCAGCGCCCGAGCAATGGCCACCCTCTGCCTCTGTCCCCCCGACAGCTGGTGGGGATACCTTATCATGAAGTCCTCGGGAGGCTCCAGCCCCACATCCCTCAGAGCCTGATAAACCATATCGAACCTCTCCTCATCGCTTCGAACTCCGTGTATGCGGAGAGGTTCCTCTACCAGATCATAGATGGTCATCCTAGGGTTCAGGGACTCGTAGGGATCTTGGAATATTATCTGCATCATCTTCCTATATTCCTTGAACTCTCCTTTGGGTATGTCGTAGATATTCCTCCCTTCAAAGATGACTTGTCCCTCAGTCGGCTCCAGCAACCTGACCAGAAGTCGGCCAGTGGTGCTCTTCCCACATCCCGACTCTCCAGCTAAGCAAAAGACCTCATTCTCCTCAATCGCGAAGTTGAGGTCGTTAACTGCTTTCACGAACTTCTGCTCCCTACCCTTCAGAATGTCCGACCAGCTCCTTCTCACGGGGAAGTACTTCTTGAGACCCCTGACCTCTATTATCATAGCTCTCACCTAAGATGTCCTGCCTGCAATCAAGTGGCAAGCCACGAACCTACCCCTCTCCACCTCCACCATCCTCGGCTCCTCCTTATCACACGGCTCGAACCTCTTCGGGCAGCGGGGATGGAATCTACATCCGGGCGGGGGTTCCAGCAGATTTGGCGGGGATCCTGGTATGTATTCGAACCTCCCCTTCTCTCCCACTCCTATCCTCGGGACCGCCCTCACCAGCAGCTCCGTGTAGGGATGAAGGGGGTCATCTACTATCTTGTCGGTCGGCCCTATTTCCACTATCTTCCCGGCGTACATTACCGCAATTCTGTCCACCAATTCGAACATAGTAGTGAGGTCGTGGGTTATGAAAATGAGAGACATGTTAAACTTACTCCTCAATTCCTTGAACAAGTTGAGGATCTGGGCCTGAACCACCACATCAAGGGCAGTAGTGGGTTCGTCAGCTATAACAATGGGGGGGTTGAGTGCCAAGGCCATGGCTATCATGACCCTCTGCCTCTGTCCCCCGGAGAGCTCATGAGGGTAGCTCCTAACTCTCTGTCTGCCCACCCCCACCAGATCAAGCAGTTCTTCTGCTCTGGCTAGTGCATCATCCTTACTCATCTCCTCATGGGCCAGTATCGCCTCAGCTATCTGATCGCCGACTGTGTACACGGGGTTCAAAGCATTCATCGCAGCTTGGGGTATAACGCTAATTTCTTTCCATCTTATTTTCCGCATCTCGTCCTCTGAAAGCGGAACTACATCCCTTCCATTTATGTAGATCTTACCTCCCACTATCCTACCAGGAGGCGGGACTTCCTTTACTAAAGAGTATGCTACGGTACTCTTTCCACATCCAGACTCCCCAGCTAATCCGAAAAATTCACCTTTTTTCACCTGAAATGTCACATCCGATGCCGCATCGACGACGCCGAAGCTCGTCTCGTACACAACTTTTAACCCTTCTGCAGCCAGCACATGCTCAGAAGAACCGCTTGATAGTGACATTTAAAGGCATTCACCTCGAGCCCCAGCTAGGGCCTTCTAAAAAACCATTGCGGCCCCATAAAACATCATATGAGGTGCAAGTTATGAAGCGTGGTTCGAGTTTCGCGAGCGTTCTATTCGCTCTGCTTTTAACCGCTCTTATAGCTCTGCCAAGCATTCCTGTTGGTCTTGCTGAGGAACCTACCCTCAGAATCGCTCTACCCAGTCCACCTCAGACATTAAACGCTTGGTCTGATACCTCTACTTGGACGATAATCACCCTTGACATGATTTACGAACCGCTGGCGACGACCGATCCGGATGGCAAATACATACCTTGGCTGGCCGAATCTTGGGAGGCATCTCCCGACGGGAAGGTCTGGACAATAAAGCTGAGGAAGGATGTGAAGTGGCAGGATGGGAAGCCCTTAACCGCCGAGGATGTGAAGTTCACCTTCGAGTACTTCAAGAAGGATGTCACCGCCAAGAGAGGTCACTCCGATATGGACTACTTGGATCATGTGGAGGTTGTGGACGATCACACGGTCAAGCTCCACCTGACCGAGCCGTTCGTGGCCGTAGTAAATACGATGCTGACCAACCCAATACTGCCCAAGCACATCTGGGAACCGATAGTCAGAAGGGATGGCTTCGTCGCCTCGAAATATGAGCCGAAACTCAGTGAGGTCATAGGCACGGGTCCCTTCAAGGTAGTAGAGTACAAGACTAACGAGTACGTCAAGCTAGTGGCTAACGAGAACTACTGGAAGGGAGCTCCGGCTGTTAAAAACGTTGTGATCCAGTTCGTTAAGGAGGGAGATACGCAAGTCCTGATGATAAAGAAAGGCGAGATAGATGCTGCCATACACCTCGCCATAAACCCGGCGGTCGAGAAGGATCTGAAGGCCGCTGGAGTGAAGGTTCACAGATACCTGAGGCCCTACTTCTATCACTGGGGCTTCAACCTCAAGCACTTCCCGTTCACAGAGAAGAAGTTCAGGAAGGCCATGGCGTACGCGATAAACCTGACCGAGATAGTGGAGATAGCTAGGCTCGGAGCCGGAGAGCCCGGGAGCTATGGAGTGATGCCAGCGGTCTGGAAGGACTGGTACTGCGAGGAAGCCGGTAAGATGTACTCCTACAACCCAGAGAAGGCCAAGCAACTTCTGGACGAGCTAGGATGGGTTGACAAGGATAATGACGGGATAAGGGAGACCCCCGACGGTAAGGACGTGGCCTTCGAGATATACCCGCCGAGCTACGATCCCGCTAGGGTCAGGGCCGCTGAGATGATAAGGGATTACCTCAAGGAGATCGGAGTGAAGGTCACCGTGCAGGTAGGCGACTGGAAGGGAGTGGTGTGGCCTGGTATAAAGGCCCACAAGTTCGATAGCTTCATCCTCGGTGCCGGTCCGACCGAGCCCGATCCCGACTGGATGAGGCTCAGGTTCAAGACGAACGCCTCTGCCAACTACTACGAGCTATCTGATCCCGAACTCGATCAGCTGCTTGAGGAGCAGGCCGTGACCCTAGATGTGGCCAAGAGGAAGGAATTGGCTTGCAAGATACAGCTCAAGCTTGCCGATCTCCTGCCGCTGATAACCCTCTACTATCCTGTGATAATCAACCCCTACAGGACGGACAGGTTCGAGGGATGGGTCCCGATAAAGTTCGACTGGATAATCAACAGGTGGACCATGCTCAACCTCAAGCCCAAGGCGAAGCCCACTCCGACTCAGACCCAGCCTTCCAAGACCACGGCTCCAGCCACGACACCAGCTCCCTCACCTGCTCCAGCCCCCACCTCCGCTCCAGCCACGACACCAGCTCCCTCAGGGCCTGACATGACTATGATAGGCGCCATCGTGATCCTACTGATCATCATAATAGCGGCGGTCTGGCTGTTCCTCAAGAAGAAATAGTCTTAACCACCAACCTTTTTCTTTTTCCGCTCATAGCCCGCGAGGCCCGCTGGGGTGTTAAATGGATGACAAGCTACAGCGTGTTCCTGATCAGGAAGGTCCTCGCCATATTCCTGACGTTTATCGCCGCCGTGACTTTCGTCTTCATAATGGTCAGGTTGGTCGGAGATCCCTTCGGCACCTTAGTGCTCGAGGACCCGAGAATAACTCCGGAGCAGATAGAGAAGATCAAGGCCGTCTACGGGCTGGACAAACCGCTTCACGAGCAGTACGTGGACTTCATCCTCAACACTTTCAAGGGGGAGTTCGGGTACTCTCTTCACTACCAGAGGCCAGTCATGGACGTCATCATGGAGAGACTGCCATGGACACTCCTCCTTCTCCTCCCGGCCATCATAATCTCCACCATCCTCAGCATATACACGGGGATGAAGACCGCATGGAAGCATGGCACTAGATATGACGTGGTGGTGACCTCGACGGCCCTCTTCATCAGGAGCACCCCTCATTTCTGGCTCGCCCTACTCTTCCTGATGTTCTTCGGCTACTACCTCGGATTATTTCCCTTGGCCGGATCGGTAACGCCAGCTAAAGAGTTCCCGTCCGTGCTCGACTACCTCGCTGATATAGCCTGGCATGCGGCCCTCCCGATCACCGTGTTGGTGATTAGGGAGATTGGGATGTATATGCTCTACATGAGGAACGCTATGGTCGAGGTCATGGGACAGGACTTCGTCTGGATGGCGAAGCTCAAAGGGTTAGCGGAGAGGACCGTCATGTACAGGCACGCAGCTAGGGTGGCGATCCTGCCCATGGTCACGGTAACGGCCCTGAGGTTCGGTTTCATGATAAATGGAGCGATCTTGACGGAGACTGTGTTCAGCTACCCCGGCATGGGGAGACTAATCTTCGACGCCATAATGAACGATGATTACTTCCTCGTCCAAGGGGCCTTCATCATAATGACGGTCACGGTCCTCTTGGCCAACTTGGTGGCCGATCTGCTCTACGGGGTACTCGATCCCAGGGTTAGGGTGACATGATGACGGCAGTCAGGAAGGAAGAGCTGATAAGGAACCTCAAGAAGACGGGATGGCAGAGGAAAGTACAGGGAATAAAGGAGTTCATGGGCATAGTCAGGAGCCACAAGGCCTCGCTCTTCGGATCCATCCTGCTCACGATCATAGTGGTGATGGCGCTGTTCGCGCCCTATCTGGCACCCTACGACCCCTACAAGAGAACCGGCAGACCTCTGGAGCCTCCGAGCTGGAAACATCCGCTGGGCACCAATGATGCAGGCCAAGACATACTGAGCGAGCTGATCTACGGAGCTAGGATCTCCCTCATGATAGGAATAGTATCAGCGGTTTCGGCCGTGGCCATAGGTGTGGTGGTAGGAATGGTCGCTGGCTACAAGGGAGGCAAGGTGGACGAGGTGCTCATGAGGATAGTGGACCTCTTCATGGTTATGCCCAGCCTCCTCTTAGTGATTTTCCTAGCCATGGTCTTCAAGGGCACGTGGTTAGGAACTCAGATGTTCTTAGTACTCATCGTGGCCATTGCAATAACGAGCTGGCCCACCGTTGCTAGGGTGGTCAGGAGCATGATACTATCGCTTAAGGAGAGGCCCTTCGTGGAGAGCGTCAGGGCCTTGGGAGCCTCAGATGCCTACGTGATGGCCAAGTACCTGCTGCCGAATACAGCTCCCCTCATACTGGCGGAAACGCTCCTGAGAACGGCCAGCAACATGATAACCGAGGCATCCCTCAGCTTCCTCGGTCTGGGAGATGCTACCCAGAAGAGCTGGGGTATGATGCTTCACTACGCCTTCTCAAGGCAGGCCATAGTGCTTGGACTCTGGACGTGGGTCATCCCTCCAGGCCTGATGATATCCCTGAGCGTGCTCTCACTACTGCTCGTTGGACAGGCATTGGAGATCTATGTGAACCCAAGACTGAGGAGGAGGTAGACAGCTGTACATAGCAGTGATATTAGGGAGTAATACACTCTTTCCACTACCTTTTCTAGTCTCCTTTCCTAGGTTAGGCTATCTTGATTCCTCTCCGCCTCGCTTCAGAGAGTAGCTCCGAGGACTCATTCACGATGATTATATCGGGAGGGAGGCCGGCATCCAGCAGATTTCTGATCTCCTCATCTAGCAGGGAGAAATAATCTACCTTCTCCAAGGGAACTATCACTATATCCACATCGCTCTCTCCAGGAATGACGCAGCCCTCCACGAGCGAGCCCACCACGTATGCCTCCTTTACTAAGCCCGATAGTTTCCTCCCTATCCTCTCGATTACCTCCCTCAAATCTTCCAAGGAGACAGTCCTCACCGGATTAGTCATCTTCCACAACCCTCCGCAGCTCCCTTATTATCCCCTCCATTAGATCCAGATCTTCTTCGGACACTGATGGGATGACCCCGTAATCCCCTCTTTCCCCTCACAGGGTATGCCTTGGAAATTCCCTTCACAAGCTCTACCTCGGGCCCCAACTCTTCTCTCCTTTGATTCTAGAGTTTATTTAAAATTTGTTACTTTATCATCACGTAAATTATTAACGATAATGTTTATAAGATGATTAAATTATTATAATTATAATGATCAGAATAATGATCAGAGATATAAGAAGAATTGTCATCCAAAGAATGTGGATTTTGCTGACCTCTCTTCTCCTTGTTGTATCATTAGTTATTCCTTTAGCCGTCTCAGTAATAGCGTCGGACTATTCCTATGATATGTCAATAAGTCTCACGAGAAGTGATCTATGTTAGAGTAAATTACCTTGCTTTAATGTACAGGGTTCTAGTACAAACAATATATCTTCCTCTCTAAGAAATATCTACATAATTCCCGAATCGGAGATGCTGCTAATGAAAAAAGCTTTCAAGAAAAACTTTATGAGTTTAAGCAGAGAATATGTTAAGTATATGAACAGCTATAGCACTAAACACTTAAATATATCAAATATAGACGGGTGGGAGTACGGGTTCCCACCGGTATTCTTTACTGCCGAAGAATGGCATATCCTTATGAATAGAGTAGTTACTCTAGACAGAGAGTTAAGGACATTACTAAGGATGTGCAACATGTCCTTCAAGATCAACATATTAATACCTCCAACGGCTAATTCGTCTTATATAATCGCTAGTAGTAAGATCATTAAAAAATACGCCGAAAAACTTGAAAATATTAAGCTAAGTATGATATTTATTATCGACTTAACAGGCAAAATCAACAGTCTATCGTTGGAGGATACGTACCATGTTCTCAGGGAAGTGTCGGAGATAACAAATATTTCCCTGCAATTGGCCTCGCGCGCGAGGTCACAACGGTACCGTTGAGTGGGTGTACGGGAAAGAGAGCCTCAGTGCAGCCCACGCAGACGTAGATGGAGACAGAGAGGGAGAACTCCTAGTATCGACTCCATCCAGTCTAGAGATCCTCGATAGCACCAGATATCGATTGGAGGTGGAAACCCATCCTTACGAGATCGTCGTCAGGTTAGAGCAAGACATAACACCCCTGATAGCACAGGAGAGGAGGATCTTCATCAAATCCACAGCCACCACCTTCTACAGAATCAACGATTCCGAAGTCGCCCTGAACGCCCTCCCCGGCAGGTATGAGATCGGCTTGATGGTAGGTAATTGGGTCGCGGCCACGCAAAGAGTGGTCGTTCCTTGGGCTCCGACTATGGAGTGGCCGAGCCCCTCAGGATCCGTTTCGAGGAGTTTCTTGGTGAGGCACGCCACGGGCAAGGGGCTAAGCATCGGACGTGAGAAGACTCTCTTTCCCGACTACACGCTGACTCTCCTCATTGGAGATGTTGATGGGGATGGTAGCCCCGATCTAGTCCTCATGAACGGTAAGGAGATGCAGATATTCGATATGAGCGGGAGAGTCGTTAAAGTCCAGCTGGACAGCGAAGCTAGAGGGGGAATCATAGCTGATCTGAATGGGGATGGCATCTCGGAAGTCCTAGTAGTGGAGAGAAGAAAGGTTCAGGCATTCTCCCACCTTACCAACCTATGGGACTTCAAAGCTGAGGATGGTGAGGAGTTCACCGGAGCGGCGATAACGCCCGTAGGGAGGGAGAGATGGCTGATCATCACTGCAAGATCGAGCGTCTACTCCCTCACACCTGGAGGTACCTTGAAGTGGAAGCTGAGCCTAAGTGGGGAGCTGTCGCCACCGGCCATGTCAGATATCGACAACGACGGTGAATTTGAGGCTGTGGTAGCCGTTAATCTAGGTAATAAGTCCGAGATCCTAGCAGTGGATGAAGGCGGAACTCCCAGCCCGATTATCTCGATGAACTCAAGTGTGAGGGAGATCTTCGTTTCCGATATTGGAGGCGACGGCACCAAGGATCTCGTAATGCTGTGCAATTCCGGCTCATACATCAAATCAGGTGAAAACATTGTTCTAATTCTACCGGATGCCTATCCACCGGCAATAGCCGACATTGACGGAGATTCGAGGATAGATGTAGTAGCGTATTCCAGAGAGGGCATCCTCATGATAGTCACAGCTGAGGGCGTCAGGAAGTTTGACTTAGGGTTCGAAGACGCCTCTCCACCCGTAGTAGTCGATCTAAAGAATTGAAGCTCTAAAATTCTATTGGGTGACTACCAAGGACGCTTACACTTAATCGACCCAGATGGGGCTGCAATATCTACGATTAAGGTATCTCGCTTTCCCGTGAGGGGAGTCTATCCCGTGGACTTGGATTCGGACGGTCGCTTGGAAGTGGTAATCACAGATCTCGAGGGAATTCACGTGCTCTCCTCAGGCGATCTTCCCTAAGACGGTTCTAATCATCGCTTCGAAATCTCTCTGAATCCGTTTCACTATGAATCTCATGATGGAGACCATGCCAGGTGACCTTTCCAGCAGCACCTCTCCCTCCAGTACTTTCGCCCTGAACCAGGGCGGGGCGTAATCTATTACCCTCACATCCACGGGAATCCCTACGATGCGACTTAGCTCATCCGATAAGGTCTCCTCGTAACAAGGCAGCTCCTCGTAAGGGACTCTGCCACCAGTAAGAACTCCGACATCGATATCCCTGAACACGGGCGATGAGATGAAGCTCCCGTAGATGAGGACAGCTAGGATCTCCTCCCTAGGTAAGAGGGCCTCTAGCAACTTATGCTTAACTTCCCCTTTCTCAGAATCGGAAAGCCTGTAGAAGGTGAACCTCTGCCTGTCCTCACGGATCCTTAGAGATATAAGCCCTCACCTCCTCCAAGAATGATTCTATCGCCTCTATTCCGCCACCTCTTGCTTCTTCATACAACCTGAGATTATCCACCTCCCAGTACCTGTGAACCAGCATGTTCCTCAGAGATGCGAGTCTCTCCACTTTAGTACCCACGGATGGTCTCACGACTCCCTTCCTGTATAATTCGCTGAAGGACTCCCTATACCCTCTGGGTAGCACCCCGAAATCCCTCTCTAAATATAGAAACAGCGATTATTATGAGGAGATACCTCAACGTGTACGGGTTTCTCCTATCCGACAGATATTCATCGATGGAGAGCCCACATATTTCCTTTAGACTGGACAAGTAATCTGAAACCTCTTCGATTAGCCTCAGAACCATGTTCCTATAAATATTTGTCATCTCACGTCGGACGAATGTGGGAGATTTCCTTTAAAAGACATAGGATTCTCCATCCCGCCGTATTGACTGGATGCCGGGTTCGATGCCAAGATCTATAGAGCATTCCCTAGCAAGGGCACTATAGCTTTCGAATTCTGCTGGAGTTACGTGCAAATATAGAGCCTTTAAACGTCGAACTGAGTGCTCGACTATGCACGAACTCTTTTAGGGATGCGCTCCAAACCCCCCATCACTCTTCCAAGGACAAGGTTCACGGGCGGACGGCCTTCCGGGTCATACAATGCTGACAACCTCACCGAGCTTGCCCGATCTCAGTCTGTCGTAGAGAGCTGCCACCACGGGAGAGGCCCTAACCTCGTAGACCACCTTCCTGTATATCTGATCTAGGTTTGCAGGGTTCTCCGGATCTCCCGGCGGGTAGTCAACCCTCTCCTGCTTCGATACCTCCCCTCTAACCTCAACTATTGAAGGTTGCCTCTCGGGGAACTGCGTCGACAGCTCCGGATTCACCACCACATTCACTTTCTTTTCCAAGGCTCTTACCCTAGAATCCCCGAGCCCTCTCTCTAGCTCGTCTAAACCTACTCTCCCGTAGATGAGGGCCAACGCCACCAAGTAGGGAAGGCTGAATCTAGCCTGATCTACGTTTTTCGGCTCCCTAATTCCCGCGACTTTCGCTGCCTCCTCAAATACATCCACCCTGACTTCTCTCACCTCCTCAGGATTCACCCCGTCGCTCAGCATTATCGCGGCCGTTAGCGCAGTGTGAGTGTGCCTGCATGTCGGAAAGAACTTGTAACCGTTCAGTAGTATGGCATAGTTCCATCCGGGGTCCAAGCTCTCCTCTAGCCTGCATTCGGGAGCCATGTTCTTGCAAAATCCTCTTTCGTCCTCGAGGGCCCTTAGATTCGTTTTCATGCCATTCCTCGCCATTAGTGAGGAAGTAACTCCCAGAAAGGCGGCGTGGCCTGAGCTGAACGGTTTGATGGATGATCCCCCCGATATGAAGCCCCAGAGTCCCGAGGCATAATAAGAAGAGATCGCTAAAGCCTGGGGAGCCTCCTCCAAACTTAACCCCAACACCCTCGACGCGGCAGCTGCAGCGCCCAAAGACCCAGCAGTGGCGGTGGTGTGCCATTTAGAGTAATGATCTCTGCCGAAAGCCCTTCCAAATCTTGCAGCCACCTCATATCCGATAACCACGGCCTCAAGCAGCTTCTCCCAGCTGACCTTCCCCTCCCCAAGCGCCAGAGCGGCCGGAACGATAACGCTGCCTGCATGGACGAAGCCCTGTCTCAACCAGTCGTCATACTCGAGCGAGTGGATAGCGAAGCCGTTTACGAGAGCGGCCATCGATGGAGAAGATCGCCACCAAGCCCCCAGAACTAGAGAACCTTTATCGATTGGGTAGGCTAGGGAAGCGAACCTCTTCACCCTCTCCTCCCTCTCAAAGCCGAGTATGCCTACTCCAATGGAGTCTAGGAGGGCTTTTCTGGCCTCATCCCTGACCTCCAGCGGTAGAGAGGAGTATTCCCAAGACCACACCTGTGACAGGATATCCACCACTACCGGCATCTTGCTACCTAGGGAGTCTACCTTATCAACTATGGGATCCGTCTAGGCTAGGGATTTCAGTAGTCTTGCTGGTAGTGATGAAACCCATCATTTCGATCCGTCTAGGCTAGGGATTTCCGTTCTGATCTGGACTTGATCTCCCTCACTATTTCCAGCAGGGCCCTAGCCTGCTCGTAGTTCATTCGGTCTATCATCATTCCCCTATGAGAAGCCGCTCCTAGCCCCCTTCTAACCGCCTCCTCGTAAGCTTTGACTATCTCCTCAGCCTCTTTAATCTCTTTCTCGCTCGGAGTGAACACCTCATTGATTATCGGTATGTGGGAGGGATGAATCGCGTACTTCCCCTTATAGCCCAGCCTCCTAGCTAGGAGGGCTTGCCTCTTCACCCCCTCCCTGTCAATGATCAGCCCGAGGAAGGGGGTGTCCAAGGCCGGGATTTTGGCAGCAGTGGATGCGACGCTCACCTTAGACCTAGCATACAGGAGTTCGATCTCATCATCAGAGAGGTCGCTGACGCTCCTGCCCAAATCCCTCAAGAAGTCCCCCATGCCGAACGAGAGCGCGCAGATCCTATGCGAGGAGAGGGCTATCTCGAGGGATCTCTCAACGCCCATTGCGCTTTCTATCAGTGGGATTATCCTGACCTCCTCCAGTCCTCTCTCCTCCTCTAAGCGCTGTACCCGCTCCTCCAAGTACTTAATGTCCTCAATTCTCTCAGTCTTGGGGAGCACGATCCCGTCCAGCCCCTTCACCATTGTGAACACCAGATCGTCCTCAAGCATCCCAATCGTTGACGAATTCACCCTGACAAACACCTCGCCACTGAATTTCCCCCTTTCCTCTTTCAGGAACTCCCTAACAAGCCACCTAGCAGTCTCCTTCTCCCCTATAGGTACAGCATCTTCCATGTCCAGTACCACAACATCAGCCCCGCTCCTCAACGAGCTCAGCATCAACCTCCAGCTATTGGCAGGTACAAAGAGCAAGGATCTGGCTAGAAAGGTCATAAGACATCCCTCAGCAGCTCGATTATATGCTTG
>JAOZFI010000058.1 GCA_027491395.1 Thermoproteota archaeon
CAAGATTTTTCCCTCACTGTAAACATTAATTTACCCCCTCCATTTCAAGTCTGAGGTGTTACTAACTAAGGTTTAAAGATCTCCTGATAAAGCGGGGCTGAAAAGGGATTAACCCCTCAGATCGACCACGTTGACCCGGAGGAACAACTCGCCCCTGTAAGTTACAATGCTATAATTTACAATTCCATGCTCTGGGGAAGATGATGTCTCACTCGGGCCGACTTGGGATAATCCATTCTGCGAGGGCCTCGCAGGGCCTCCCCATTTGATGCTGTCAACTTAAGACCTGTTTAAGCAGGGGGTTCTTAATGTCATAGGAGAAGAAAGAGGACTTCAACTCTTTAGAGAGCTCCCCCTGCTGATAGCCCTTCTTTACTCTCGGACCTGCTAGGCGTGCCAGCTAGCTTGGCCTTACAGCTTAGGAGGGAGCTACGTTAGTCTAGAGACCATAAGGAGGCTTAGGGAGTTTCGACGTCTATTCAGCAAGCGTTACCTGCTAACGGCTGGGACTTCACGTCTTCCAACTTCGTCAGCCACGTGACTAAGAGAGCGGTACCTCGTATCAACCTGATGACGAAGGTGCTCACGCTGGTGGTAGCGTGGAGGTGGCCTTAAGTTGACAGTACCCTAATTAAGGAGGCTACCTGCCCAAACATGTCAATCTAGCTGGGTTTCCCGCTTTTAGACACGAACCAATTAAGGCCTCGCTACGGGCCAATCCCCCCAACGACTTCGAAGAAGTGAGCGAATGCAGTTAGTACAAGCGGTAAGGTTAATCGAATTGATGAACCATGGGCCCCACTAATCCTATCTCCCTATTGGGAGGGCGGTTCCTTCGTGGGAATGAAGCCATTGATCCGATCGGCCGAGGTTTTCTATTATAAAATTCGAGCTCCTCGGCCGTCCTTACAATATCTCTGGCCTCTTCCTCTGTGAAGAACACTCCCCTGTGATCAGCATACTTCCTCAAGTTGAACAGGTTGAGAAATTCCAGTCTCACCTGCTTGTCCCTTCTCTCCCTAATAACCTCTCTGAGGCTTTCTATAGACGGCATTGTCGATCTTATCGTCCTTGCTCGTCCTCAGGGAGGGGAAATGCTCGGCGGTGAGCCTCAAGGAGAAGTAAGTAGCTTACACCACCTTATTGTAGGACCCGTGCCTGAGATCCTCCTTGGCCTCGGAGATTAGGACCTAGCCTTCTCCAACTTCGATATCCTCTCCTCCTTCCGAGATGAATGCCTCAACGGCATCCCTCTCCCACTTCCCCGCCACCAGCGGATTTATCCTCTCATCTGCCTTCAGGGCGATCTCCAGCGCCCCCCTCACGCCGTCCCTATCGAACCCATCCAAGACCACGAGCACGTTGGAATCGTAGACTGATAGACCCGGGGAAGGTAAAGCATCCTTACGAACCTCTTCCCGAAGGCCTCCCTCAGCCTCCGGGCGAACTCCATCAGCGACTCCGACCAGCTGGCAGCTCCATCTCTATACTATCGGTAGCACAATCGGGAATGCCCCCACTGGGAGGAATTTTCGCCGAATATCGTACGCTGGATCCCTGAGAGGCCTTTTGGCTCAGCAACTATCCCTCCGAGGCCCATGCGTGAGATGAGGGGACGTTCGAAAGGATCAGATGCATCGTCAACTATGCGGTTACGTGCTCATTAGGGGATCAGTAGATAGCTATGGAGAGGTAGGAGAAAGTGCCGAAGGGCACACCGGAGCAACTGTTTCAGTTAATCCCTGACCTCAAGGGATCCCAGATATAAAAGGATCCCTGAACGAGTAGGGGGAACCGACAAATCGCCCTTTAGGTAGGCTTGGTAATCGCCTGCCCCCTCAGTTACTGCGACGCTACAACTCTATTAAGCCGTCAAGTCAATCTGTACTTTAGCTAGTCCTCAACTACGGGCCTTATCTCAACCCCCAGCCTGCTAGCTGTCTCCCAGGAGCTGCGATCCACGAAGCCACCTATGATGAGTAGCTTCGGCTTCACCCCGTACTTCCTCTCGTATAGAAGGCCTATCCTGTACAGCTCCGCCACGTCCCCCCTCGACACCCTGGACTTGACCTCCACCAGTACGTGGGTGTCGTCCCTCACGACCACGTCCACCTCCACGTCGGAGGGGTGGCCGTAAACCAGGCCCTCCTCGTCCCTCATCGTCAGCCTCGAGACCTCAGCTACCCCCAGCACCTCATCCACCACGTACTTCATGCCCTCTCTGAAGGAGGACTCGGATATAATGCCGAACCTGTGGGCTATCACCGTCAGGACCCTCCTAGTATCCCTCATCTCCTCCTCCAGCCTTGTCTGCCTCTCCTCCAGTCTCGCAAATTTGTCCTCCAGCCTGGCAAACCTCTCCTCTAGCGTAGCGAATCTCTCCTCCAGCGACGTTATCCTATCCAGTATTTCTCTGTAGCCCAGCAGCCCAGCTACGGCGTAGCGGAACTCCTGATCCTCCTCCAAAGCCTTGATTAACTTCCTCTTCTCCTCGGCTGAGAGGGACATCCCGGGTAATTGCAACTTCCTCCTACTTAAAGATGTCTGGGAGGATGCGCGCGTCAGGCGGGACGGCCCTGAATACTCGCTTTCCCGGGTCTCCATAAGCGAGCGGCATAACTCAGTGATCCTTTATTTCAAAAAGAGGAAAAATGGTGATGGTACGCTCTTATCGCCAACGAGAAACCGTATCGAAACGGGAGAGACCATGTGATCATCTAGGTCCCTCTATAGAGTGACATCATCCCAAATCGGCCCGAGTGAAGTGCCCATCTCGCCCGGGCGATGGTATAGTAACCTTATAAGGGCGGTTGTTCCCCTCCCCGGGTCAACATGGCCCGATCTGAGCGAGGATGAGATAAGGGGGCATTAGTCGACGAGTTCAGGAGCGTGTTCAGGGAGAGCCTCTTGAAGATCCTCAAGGTATCGGCCTCCTTTGGGATGGGCTCCATCCTGACGTATGCCGCCCTCAGAATGCGCGCCAGCGGTCCCATCAGAGACGCGGCGAATCGGCTGGAGAGCAGGGGGCGGAGGGTGCTTTTAACTTAAGGCTGGTTATAAGTAGGGGGCCTGTCATGTGGAGAAGAAAGAGAACCTTCTACTCTTTAGAGAGCGGATCCCCCGCTGGCAGTGACCTACGCCCCGCTTACTTTCGGGCCTGCCA
>JAOZFI010000004.1 GCA_027491395.1 Thermoproteota archaeon
ATCTTCAGCAGGGAGGTGAGGCCAGCTCACAAACTCGAAGCCCTGAAGAGAGCTCTATCGGATCATGAGGGATTTGAGAAGGCAATTGTTTTCGTAGAAAGGATTGGGATAGCAGAACTGCTTCACAGGAACCTCTCCAGCTTAAACCCCGTTCTCATACTGGGAAGGCGCAGGATCGATCCTGAAGAGGCTCTGAGGAGGGCTAAGCAGAGGGAGAGCAGAATACTTGTGTCCACGAGCGCTGGGGAGGAGGGAATAGACCTCCCAGAGGCGGACCTTCTAGTCGTGTGGAGCAACATAGCGAGCCCCCTCAGGTTCATACAGAGGCTAGGTAGGGTTCTAAGGGCTGTTACCGGGCAGAAGTGGAGGCCGAGGTGGGTGATCTACCTTGTAACCCCCGATACGGTGGATGTGGACAGCCTGCTAGACGGGCTCATGGAGGCTAGGAGGGCCGGAGTTGCCCTGAACGTTGATCCTGAGGTGGTGGAATACCTCTGGAGCCTGAGCAGGAGGAGGCGCTACTTGGAGCTGCTGGAGGAACCCATGCCTCTTGATGTGCTGGCGAGGGCCTCCAGTGCTCCAGAGGAGAGGGTACGGGAGGCCCTAAGGTGGCTCGGGGAGAGGGGCCTCGTTATATACATTCACACCCCCATGGGGAGGGTGTACTCCTCGAAAGGTTCCCTAGACAGGCTTCGTGAGAGGTTTGGGAAATTTTTGAAGCCTGACTATGAGCTGGAGGGTAAGGCCACTGCGATTCTAGGGGAAGAGGCAATATCGGCAAGAGGACGATTGGAGAGGATATATGAGAGGCTCCTCAGACGTCTCAATAGATGGGGAAGGTTCGACAGGTTGAGGGTGAGCGTCAGGGTTAGGGAGGGCGGAGTGGAGAGACTGGTGAACCTCACCTACTCCTTCAGGATCGAGGATCCCCAAGTGTTAATGCTAATCTTGGACAATGCTTTCTGCAGAGAAGTCTATGGGTGATTCTTACTTTAAGTCACCGCGGATCTCATCGGGTGATGCCCTGTCGGTATTAGGTTTTAGTAAAGAATTGATGAGGTTCTGAGGACCTGCTGGCTCACCCCTCAACCTTAGAGCTAGTCTCGTTCCCTACCCCCATTAGGAAGTCCCCCACGCGCTCAGATTTCTCACAGCGCATCTGATGTATTGGATATTTCAATTCTCAAGATAGCTTAATTCTCAATGAACTCGGAGGAGATCCTCGCACTCCTCAACCCATGGTGGGATGGGAAGGGGAGCCCCCGTAGTTGAGGAGTGACGCAGCAAAAGGGTTAGATGGAGACCTGGCTGGCTCGATCAGCTCAACCTCACCCTCTTCTCCCTGAATATGGTGATCGGACCTAGGCTCGTGGGAAAGACCACTAGGCCTTCACCCCCTCATCGAGGAGCAGCCTGATAATCCTCGACGAGGTGACCGGCGTCCTTGGATGGTGGAGGCTGGTGAAGGGGTAAGTAGATGCGGGGGTCTTCAGGGGGGATGCCCTTATAGTGACTGGTTCATCCTCCCTCAGGTTGAAGGATGGGGTGGAGCTCTTCCCAGGCAGGATGGGCGGGGGAAGGGAGATCGCGCGCGAAGCCCTCCTTCTCTCATTCAGGGAGTATCTCGCGGTCAGAGGGGTCTCGATTGAACCGTTCGAGGGACGATCCCGGATATGAGCTCGATCCTCCCGGAGGCTCCGAAGATAAGAACGATATTCTACGATTATCTGAAGACCAGGGGATTTCCCCTTCCCATCAACGAGGATCCCAGAGCTGAAGAGCAGCTCATCAGGTCGTTCGAGGGCGAGATACTGAGGGCAGGGAGGAGCCTCGACATAGCCATGGGGACCATATCACAGCTGCTCAAAGCAGCTTCCTCGCCCATATCATTTAACTCGATCGCTTCCAGCCTTTCCATATCGCACAGGACCGTCAGGGAGTACGTCGAATCTCCTGACAGGGCTCATGATCCTTGGACAGGCCCTCTTCTTCGACGGGTCCCCCAAGTTCAGGAAGGAGAGGAAGATGTTCTTCAGGGACCCCTTCTTGGCTAGGACCATGTCCATCTGGGCCGCTTCCGGGTTCCTGGAATATGCCCTCTATGAATGGGTTGTGCAGGAGCACCTGCTCAGGAGGTTCGGCTCCGTCTACTACTGGAGGAACTCCCACGAGGTGGATGTCTTGGCGGATGGGCTCAAAATCGAGGTAAAGGCTGGAAAACCTCACAGGAGGTATCCGAAGGGAGTGACGGTGCTGGATAGGGAGGACATACCCCTCTTCATGGCCCTCATGTGAGATCACCTCATGAGATGCCAAGTCAACTTTCAAGGAAGATTGGACGGCAAGTCCATCTCAGGCAGTTTGGCATCTACTGCGGCGACGTTCCAGCCCTAATTTCGCGATGTACTTCCACATCTCCCCATGTGCATTGATCCCCTCACCCCGGACCGGTCTCGGGAAATATCGTTCTCCACTGGGAGTCCGGATTCAACCGGTGGGAAGATCCCCTCTCTCAGTTAAGCACCCAACTATCTCTCTCCTCAGAGATTCGGAGATCTCTAGTATCCTACGCGCCTCGTCTTTAGTGAAGAGGTGGGGCCTGTGATCGGCTTTCTTCCTCTCATTATAAAGGAAGAGGTAGGTCTCCTTTACTCTCTTAGCCCTCTCCTCACCACACTTCCTCTTAATCTCTCTGTAGAGGGCGTTGGCTATTTTATCGTCCTTGGTGGTCATGAGACCCCTTATCAGGTGCTCGGCGGTCAGGCGGAGGGAGAAGTAGGATGCCGACACGGCCTCGTTGTAAGAACCATGCTCCACATCCATCCTCGCCTCTTCTAGTAGGATTTCAGCCTTCAGTAACTTTGACATCACGGCCACCCGCTCTCAGGAACATTCTCACGGCCTCCTCGTCCTCCTCATCCACGACCAATGGATTAAGCCTCTCGTCCACGCTGACTGCGACCTCCATGACCCTCATCACATCCTCCTGATCCGCCCCCTCCAGTACCACCAGCACATTCGACTCGTAGACCCCGTCCTCCGGGTTGGGTAGGGCTATGACCCTGAGCAGCCTGTCGCCGAAGAGCTCCCTCAGCTCGGAGGCGAACCTCAGGACAGTCTTCCTCCATCCCTCTGGTACTCTCATCTCAACTATTATCGGAAGCATTTCCCGCTAGAGGAGGCTCACCATCGCTAATAATAGTTATTCAACTGACCAACCCCATTGGAGGACCTGATCCAGTGAGGGGGCGACCATCTAGGCGAGACCAGTTAAGGCGCCTCCACCGATCTAGGCGGTGTGGAGGATATGTGGCCGCGAAGGGGTTGTGACAACGGATGCGATAGAAGCTTCACTGCCCGGAAGAACTGTTCTGAAACGTACGAATGGCGGGGATCGACCCGAGTTCGTAGGCTAAAACGTTCCCATTGAAGAGTGGAACGATATCTACGGGTACTCCCAACACGGGTCTTGATCGGAAAGGAGACGATACGGTTTTCCGCTGCAAGCATTTCTGTGTGAGAGCGTTTCATCAGAGTTCCATCAATCATCCTTAAGTCCCATTGCTGGCGCGATCCCATGTGAATCGCGCGGCCTTCCAAATCCTCATTATCCTGCTGTTACCCCTCGCTCAGCCGGTTGTGGCCTCTAACGGAATTTCAACGTCCCAGGGCGGAAACGGGGTTTCACCCAACGTGACGCTGGCCCTCGATGGGACCTCCCTCTCAATCCCCCTCGATCGACTGATCTGGGTCAGGGACCTCACGGACACCCTGAGCGGAGTTGATCTGCTGGGCAACGCCAGCTGGAGGGAGGTGTTCTCCGATCCGACGATCGAGGCGAACATCTCAGATGAGGGGATGAGGATCTCGATTGAGGGCACCGGTAGGTGCGCGCTCCTCTCGGACAGGGTCTCAGTCATTGGCGGTCGGTCTTACTTCCTCACTTGGTTGATCTCCTCATCATCGGGACTGGTGGGCGAGCCCGCAGCCCCGAACCTCATAGTGGGGGTGAGGTGGCTCGATGCCTCGGGCTCACTCATAACCATAAGCGAGTTCAGGGTGAGGGGAAGCGCTCCTCAGGGAAGGAGGTTCACCGCGGAGGTGGTGGCTCCCCCTAGGGCGGCCTACGCCGAGGCGGGGATCGTCGTCACGAGCGTTCACGAGAGGTCCCCCGTCTCGCTATTGATCTCCGAGGGAGGGCTCATCTCCCCTCCGAGGGAAGCGGAATGGCACCCACTGAACCTCAGCAGCGTCAGCGGCTACTTCACAGCCTACCGGAATGACCTCCACTTCCAGCTCTCCGTCGAAAGGGGGGGAGTAGTGAGAATGAACCTGACCGTCACCAACTTCTCATCACATGAGAGAGCGATGGAGGTCGCCCTGGCCCTCCCTGTACCTGAATCCTGGTCCTGGGACGACGATCCGATCTCGGATGATGACGGACCCTCCCTGGTGAACGCGCTTTATTGGGGGTACATGCCCGTCTCCCTCTACCCCCTGGCGGTCTCGAGTGACGGCTCGGATGGGCTTGCCTTGTCGGTTCCCCTCGACTGGCCGGTGGTCTTCCAGCATTTCCGCGATCACAGGGGGTTCGGGACATCCTTTAAGCTGGGATTGACGGGGGTTGGTACCTCTCACTCCGTAGCGAGCGTCTGCGTTGAGATGTTCAAAGCAACCAGCTTCAGGGAGGCGGTCGGCAGGTACTACTCCCTCCACCCCAAGTGGTTCATCCCTAAGGTTAATGTGACGAGGAGGATGGCGAACTGGCCCTATTCACGCTACGGGATTTGGTTCTCCCAGGTGAGCGTGCTGACGCCCGGAGAAGCAGATATAGCCGCCAACCTGAGGGACAGGGGAGTTCACATAGCTCAGTACGTGCTTCCATGGGAATTCGAACCTTCAGCGAACAGGAGCATCGACGATCCAGCTCCCTCCTACTGGGAGTTCATTGGGGCGGTGAGAAACCTCTCCAGAGTTAACACCACCAATCAGGGGTACAAGGCGAGGATGGTACTGCAGGTCGGTGCTAGGGACGAGAACAAGATGCTGCAGGTGGCTAGAGTACTGAGAGGACCCAAGTGGAGGCCAAGGGATTGGATGGCGGGCATGCCGGTGAACCCAGATCCGGACCTGCCCGGGTATAACGCTTGGAACTATACAATGGACGTGGTGGGAAGGGCCCTGCGCCTGCTCAGGGAGAGGAATTCCTCCTTGGATGGTGTGGAGCTGGACAACTTCATGGAACGCTCTAGGGGTGTCGATCTGAGGACGGAAGGATTACGATACCTCAGCTTCCCCCTTACATATGACACCAACACCTTCAAGCCAGCAATTCACCTCTCATCGGCTGCGGTTGAGTACCTGCAGAGGCTCAGGGAGTGGGTGTCTAGAGAGATAGGGGGCACGCTCACGGGGAACTTCGTCTCGGAGGGGATGGCCAGCTTCGGGGCCATCTACCTTGACGCCCTCCCCTTCGAATGCTCACCTACGGGCTTCAACTGGGGGGAGGGGAACCTGAGCTACAGGCGTTTCTCGGCTGGGCGTAAGCCGGTTATAGCGGTGCTCTCCTCCGACCTTGATCCCCGAGATCAGGAAGACTTGGAGCTCCTTAACGAGTTCATAAACCTCTCGGTCTTCTATGGTTTCCCGCCCACCGCCAAGTGGGATGTCGTTGGCGGGAAGAGCTTCGATGAGGTGCTGGGCCAGAAGCTGGAGAGAACCGCTGACGTGATTTACGAGTTGCTCGAGGCCGGATGGCGACCCATCACCGGGGTGAAGGTGGAAGGAGGGGTTAGGGTGGAGAGGTTCGGCTCCGAGACCGTTTACCTGACGGTATTCAATCCCTCAGAATCCCGGGCTGCGGCCAACTTGACCCTCCCTAGGGAGTGGAACGTGAGCTCGATTGAGGTGATCTGGGGGATCTGCGACGCAGAGCTGAGTGGGGGTGTGAAGCTGAACCTGAGCCTGCCTCCCGAGGGGGTAGCGGTACTCAAGCTAGTAAGGGAGAGCCCAGAAACTGCTTCCACACCCGCCTTTACCGAGCCAAGCACTCACACTCAGGGCGGATCCGAAATCATAACGCCGCGCGCCGGAACGGAAACACCCATCAAACTTCCTGAACGCGAAACTCCCAGATGGATTGCGGTCATACCAATTCTCGCAGCGATTCTGGTGCTTCTCCTAGCCCTGAGGAGGCGGGAGAGCAGAAGGCGATAGAAAGGTGATAAAGATACCCATATCATTATAACCTATTGTCGGTCCCAAGATCGGTGTATGAGATGATGGTCGCCATACCTACCGACGATCCCAACGGCCTCGATGCCTCGGTGAGCGTTAACTTCGCCAGGGCCCCCTTCATCACCGTGGTGGACACGGATTCGCTCTCCGCCAGGTCGTATCCAAACCAGTACGCCCAAGGAGGTGGAGGCATCGGGCCGGCGGTGGCCCAGTGGATCGCCAGCTTGGGCGTGAATGCGGTGATCGCCCCCTCAGTTGGACCCAACGCCCTCGGCGCACTGACCTCGGCTGGAATCTACGTATATTCCTGTCCCCCCGGTTTGAGGGTTAGGGATGTGATCGAGATGCTGCGCGCGGGACAGCTCGCACCTGTTGGTCAGCCAGCGGTCGGGTACGGTCCGGGTGGCATGGGGATGGGGCCTGGCGGGGGCATGGGGATGGGTAGAGGCTGGGGAGGAGGTAGAGGTGGAGGCGGATGGGGTAGGAGAAGGAGAGGGAGGAAGGGAAGAGGAGGTTGGGGAGGCGGATGGGGAGGGTGGTGAGCCGCTCACTTTGATCCCCCAAGCGGAAGCGCTCAGTATCTGTGGTGCAGCAATCCCAGATCGCTCGGATCGTCCAATCAGCCTCTAATGGTCCTATGCTCCTCTCCCCCTTCTCCCGATCCCGCATCGTCGCTAGACTCTCTGAGGGACTAGCAACCTTAACGATAGCATGGATGGGACGCGGGACCTCAAGTGACTGAATATTAGGAAGAAAGCCATTAACTGGAAGGTCTGAACACGCTGTCCGAGATCTATTAGGTAATCCCCACATTCATAACTTAGCCTAACTCCCTTCCTACTGCACCGTTTGATGTATTAGGAGGTGACGGCGGAGGTTGGAATCCTTATCCTTATACCTCTCCACCTCAGAACACCTCGATGCGTATGAGAGCATCTCTCCTCTGGAAGTACAGGTTGGCTGGGGAGATCAAATTACTCCACTCCTCAGATGACTGCGTTCTGCTTTTGAGCAATGGGGAGCTCCGGTGCCTCTCACTTGGATCTGGATCTGTCAAGTGGAGCCTGAAGGGAGTGAGTGATGCCTCCATCCTCGGGGACAGGCTCCTGACATTATCGGACGGCCTTACCTGCCTGAGCATCGAGGAAGGGAGGGAGATCTGTTCCTTGGAGGGGATAGAACGCTTCGATGTGGACGAGGGTGGTGGGAGAATATGCGCCTCCTCCGGTCGAACGGTAACATGCCTGAACCCCGACGGGACGGTCAGGTGGAGCTACGAGATGCCATCCCGAGTGAAGGCTATAGCGGTCAGTGAGAAGCACGCGTACTTGGCGTGCGAGGACGGCTTCCTCTACTGCCTCAGGGAGCAGGAGGGCTCGCTTGAATCCGGATCCGTATTCAGGTTCGCCCCACCGCGGGAAGAGACCACAGCTTTCGAGGGCGGCTGGGTGCCCTCGGAACTCATCTAGATCCTCAGCCTCCCTACCTCAGCTTTCTGATAGCGGACAATGGCGCGGGGGTCCAGCTCCACGAGCCTCCTTATGGAGCCTCCACCGCCGTAGACCCTGTCCCACCTAAGCACCCTCTCATCCACCAGGGTTCGGAGAGGTATGCCGACGGGAGGGACCTCCCCTACCCTGTACCCGGTGTGCTCCTCAACCTCCCTGGGCGAGGCAAGCCTGGCCCCCCTCCCCAGCTTGGAGAGATCGAGCCTCGATCTGCCGTCCAGTATGGCCAGGACGGGTCCCTCATCCGTTATCACCACCAGCGTCTTGATTATCTGCTCCTCCTCAACCCCTAACTCCCTGGCGGCCTGCCTGACTGTCTTCACCTCTCCCCGGGTGGTTATGAGCCTGCCTCCCAGCTCCTCCACCAGCGACTCGAAGTCAGAGGTCATCACCCATTCCTCACCCCACTCCTCTTAAGCCTGCCCATCCCGTAGTTCATCAGGCCTATTATCAGGAGGGCAACAGCGAGCACGATCAGGAAGGCGCCCAGCTTCACAGCGTCCTCCTCACTTAGCCTGACCTCCGAACCCCCGCTGAGCTCCCACTCCCTAAGGAGATGGGCATCGGCCCTTCTCACCACAGCATTGACCCTCTCGACCGATAAGGTCAGGTTCTCCAAATCTACGCGCACCTCCCTAGTCCTCATCTCCACATCGAGCCTGTATCTGACCGCATTCAGGAATTCCTTCGAGTAGTTCAGGGGAGCCCTCAGCGGGGAGGGTGTGAGGACTCCCTTCACGGCCCCGGAATCGAGGATCCAGACCCTCCTGTCAGTCACGACCACCGCATCCCGACCGTGTCGAAGCGCAGCAACTACCCTCTCAACGGGGGACGTTCTGACCCTCACCGCCCAAGTGGGCGATGTGGAGAGGAGAGCCCATCCGTCCTCCCCCCAGTAGGAGAAGAGATCATCGTACGCATGCTGAGGGGCTAGGGGAGCACACAGGACGCCAACGACCTCCCCCGAGGGGAGCCAGAAGCCGGAAACCGGGGAGGGACCCCAGTTCTCTACCTCGGGCAGGTCGAGCGATCCCGCTAGGATGACCCCGCCGTCCGAGAGGGAAGTCACGTGCAGGGGCGGCTCAAGCTCGTATGCCCTGACAACTTCATCTCCCCTGAACTCGATGATGTACCAGATCCTCCCACCCCAAGAGGCTCCGGACACCAGTATACTTCCCTCGGAGACATCCGCCAAGCTTCCAGCTAGATCGAGCCACTTCGCCCATACCATTCCTTTTCCGTTCACCTTAGCAATGAAAGGTCTTCGAATACCCTCCACGGGAACCGAGCCTCCTATGACGAAGCCGTCACCAGCGGGCACGGCGTCCCTTATCTCGAGAGGCCAGCTCGACGGGATCAGGCGGTAAGCCCACCTGACGCTCCCGTTCGTGCTCAAATCCACTAGAAAAGCATTCTCCGGATCTTGAGCAGCTATCAACAGCTCGCTACCCGAGCTCCACATCCTGTAACTCAATCCCTTAACGGGCAGCTCGAGTTCGACAGACCAAGTCGTGCTCCAGTCGTTGAGGGAGAATGAGATCAGGTATGTTCTACCCTCGCTCCCCCTCGTGAGGAGGTAAAGTGACTCCCCCTCGATGACGCCGGCCTCTATACCTCCCAGCGGACCCGCGAGCGCGGTGCTGAGTGGAAGGTACAGCAGCAAGAGGATCGCGATGAGAGAGGCCCTCATCGAGACTCTCTCCCGGCCCCCAACTTAAGCTTCATCATTCTTTATTTCTTTACATCCCGCCGATAGGTTCCCCTCAGATCCTCCGGACTCGCTGGTTCGCCAGCTTCTCGCACTCCAGTTCTCTGAAGTCCAGTTGGTCACGCACGGTTGGTGAGAAATGCGTCGTACAGCTTGGATAAAGGCAACGGCCATCCACCCTGCAACGACCTTCGTCCAAGATCATGAAGGGGCCGCGTGGCCTCCCGCTGGGGGATTACCAGCTGTAGGAGCGCGACTATCTTGAAGGACCCGACTTGACGGGCTGCTCGATGGTGAGCCCGAATTCCTTCAGCTAGGCATTCCCAAGTTTCCACCCGGCCCGCTCAATTTATAATCGATGGAGGGGGGCTAGACCCACATGAGAAAAGAGAGGCTCGCCCTGATCATCACTCTACTGATAAGCTTGGTCATAGGCGTCGGGTTCTCCGCAGCCATGCCAGTCTTCCCTTACTTGGTGCTCGCCCTCAAGGGGATATTGACCCAGCTCCCGGAACTCACTCAGGGAGCGATAGCCGCTCACGAGGGGGCTGTGGAGTTCGGCGCCCTGATGGCTGCCTTCATGCTCTTCAGGGCGCCGATAGCAGCCTTTTCCGGAACTTTGAGCGATCTGCTGGGGAGGAAGACCCTCATACTGCTTGGAATGATAATCTACACGATCACCTCACTGGGCATGCTCTTGGTGGACGATGTCTTGGGCCTTATAGCTCTGAGGGCCCTCACCGGCGTAGCATCGGGCATCACGTGGCCGGTTGCAGAGGCATACCTGGCCGACGTCACCACGCCTCAGGAGAGGGGAAGGGCCATCTCCCTGTACATAATGACCCAGAACTTGGGCGATGTGGTGGGTCCGGGGATAGGGGCAGCGATTTACAAGCTCTATGTCCAGATGTTCGGCCCCCAGGATTACCTGTTCGCTCTAAAGACCCCCTTCTTGGTGATGGGTGGGCTGAGCCTCGTGGCCACAGCCCTCGCCGTGATGCTCCCCAAGGTGGTCCCCACGGTGAAGGGAGTCACCTCGGGCCTGAGGGAGATAGCATCAATCATCAGAAGCCTTCCCAGGTCTGTAGCCATAAGCATAAAGGCAATTTACGTGAACGGGGTCGGGAACGGTCTGGCCATGGGAATAATGAACACGGCCCTCATAGTTTACGCGGTGGAGAGGATAGTGAAGGATCCCGCCATAATCGGGCTCGCGTTCACGATCATGGGCCTCTCCGCCCTCCCCACGACCTTCCTCTCGGGATGGCTGAGCGACAGGTTCGAGCGGAGGAAGCCCTTCGTTCTGGCGAGCTACTTGGTCAGCAGGCCCGTGATATTCCTCATGCCCTTCCTAGCTGACGTGACCTCCTTCGCCTTGGCCCTGATAGCCTTCATGATGGCCTTCAGCATAGGGATGCCCATAATGAGGACCCTCCAATCTGAGCTAGTTGGTCAGGAGATAAGAGGGACTGTCTTCGGGGTTCAGCAACTCTTCTTCAACGTTGGCGTTGTTGTGGGAGCCATGGCGGGTAGCTACCTCGTCTCGGTCTATGCTCCCACCACCGTACGCATGCTCGGGCTGGAGCTGACGGGCTACGTCATACCCTTCTGGGCTGCCGGTGTTATAACAGTCCTCACCACCGTGATCTTCGCCCTCTACGTGAAGGAGCCCGAGGTGAGACAGTGATATCAGTTCACCCGTACCTCTCCTTCCATCCCTTCAGATCCACCACATCGAGTCCCCTCTCCCCGGCGTACCTCACGACCCTCTCCCTCAAGAGGTGATAATCTTCAGTGACCAGAACGCCCCCGACCTCCAGTCCCGTGGACAGGACGATAGCGTCCGATGCGTAAAGCCCAAACTCCATTACCAGCTCGATTCCCCTCCACTTCACTCTGCTCAACGGGACCGCCTTCCACACATAATGGTCCTCCATCATCTCCATAACCATAATAGCCTTCTTCATCTTCTCCCTAGGATACGAGGCCTTCTGAAGGGCCCTGATCACCTCCAAAGGAAGGATCTCCGGGATGAACGCGATCACCTCCATGTTCAGCACCTTGGACTTGAGGAGGAGCGCCTCCCGCTCCCCCTTCTCCCCGACCTTGAACCACTTGACCACCACCGAGGAATCAAGGACCAGCGGAGTGGACATCTTCCTCCTCCCTGCCCTCCAATAGCTTCTCGGACACGCTAGGCATGCCCTCAGTCCCCTTTCGGATCTCCTCTATGAGAGAATCGATCTCTTTAACCTTTTCACGAGCAATAAGCAGCCTCAACGCCTCTTCGACTGCCTCCTTCTTCGATTTGAACCTCTTTCTCCTGACAAGCTCTTCTATCTCCCTCAACAGTTTGCTACTCACCCTCACATTCATCTGAACTTCTTGAGACATCACTGTATATTATATCATGGTAGGCTAATATAATCGTATAGCAGGTTATGCTAACCATATGTTGTAGTCCCGGGCCTTAGGAGACATCACAAACATAAAGCCTCGAAGGTGACCCAGCTCCACATTGAACGATTATATTCCCTTCCATCCAGTACACGAGGATGTTCAGGGAGATACAGGAGACCTTCCTCTTGGTACAGCTCGAGAGGCTCGTCGACGAGGCGATCGATCATTCAGTGGAGCGCCTCAGATCCAGTGGATTTGCTCTGTCCGATGGAGATGTTCAGAAGCTCCTGAATGCCTGCCTCGATATGATGGAGAGGAGCCCTAGCCACTTCCCCTCGGCCCAAGAGACAGCCTTCCAGGAATTTTTCAAGTTCTTCAAGAAGTACTTGGAGGAGAGGGTCTGGTACTTCGTTTGGAGGCTCATGTCCCTCAGGGGAGTCAGGGTGACGGAGATATTCGTCGCCGACAGGGTGGGCGGTGAGGGGTTGAGGTCAGGAAGGCCGATCATGGGGAGAGACATAGACTACTTGGTGATTGTCGATGGGGACCTAGACGAAGCGAGGGCCGCCGCGAAGGAGGTGGAGGAGGTCATGAACAGGACCATAGGTGGAAGGGTCAGCGAGCTCCTGAGGAGGAAGGTGAGCGACAGGGTGTTGAGAGAGTGCAAGTTCTTTTCCCTCGTGGAGATAGATGTCTTCTCAGATGAGAAGGAGGCGAGGGCGTGGGCTCCCCTGAGAGAGATCGACCGGAGCAGCTACTTGAGGGTCAGGGCTAGGGAGCTTTTTTCATCCCTATGATCGGTGTGTGACCTGATCCCCTCAGCGGGCCCCGATGCCCCGTCCCCCCGATCTTCCCCTAGAGCTAGAGGGGAAAGGGAAGGAGGGCTCAGGTCAGCAGCTTCCTCACTACCGGACCCATCATGGCTCCCAAGGCCATGAAGGAGAGGACAGCCGAGGAACTGCTGATCTGCATGAGAAGGTCCCACCTGAGGAGCCACGATACTAGCATTCCCATCGAGGAGATAATCGCCGCGAGTTCAGCGATCGCCAGCTGTCTAGGTTCCAGCTTCCTGAGGAGGGATAGAGGTAGACCCACGTAGATTAGCCCGATCAGGAAGCTGGAGATCAGGCCAATGGATACGACGGTCAGCTCAGAGCTCGGGAGGAAGCTTGAGAGGGTGCTGGCCGCGCCTAGGATCGCTATCAGAGGAGTGATGGCTATCTTCACGGCGGATCTCGCCGCCCAGTTGTGCCTGAGCCACTCCGCCACCTCAGGGCTCCAGGAGTAGTAGAATGCATTGAATACGCTAAGGAACCTGGAGCCGGAGTAGGTGGCCATCACCGTTGCATCCCTGAAACTCCTCAGCTTCTCCACGATTCCGCTATCCTCCCCGTAAGTGACGGTGGCGATTATACACTTGGACTCACCGGCCTCAACGGTGATGGTGAGCGTGGCGGACCTGACCAAGCTACCTGACCTTCCTTCCACCACCACCGTGTAGGTCCCGGGCTCGTTGCCTGCCTTCACTATAAGGGAAGCTGTCTCTCCGAGCTCCACCGTGCTGTCGGGCGAGAAGGCGAATGACAGGGTCGGAGGTCCAGTGACTCTCAGGACGACCGGCTGCGCGAGCCCGTTACCCCTGACCGTTACAGCCACTGAACCGCTGCCCCCCTTCTGAAGGAAGATAGAGCTTGGGACGAGCTCTATCGAGAAGTCAGCCTGAGCGGGAGTTGATGTCAGAGGTTGCGAGGTCGTTGCCGGGGCTGAGGTGGGCTGACCCTCCACCAGAAGGGTGATGGTCCTTTGCTCGCTTCTACCCCCTCCCGAGATGGTCACTGTTAGCATGTAGCTCACGGGCTGAACATTCTGCCCCACTGAGATCTTCGCCTGGGCTACGAAGTTAGGTACCGTGTTGTTTATGTCGATACTGGCCGTAGCACCGTCAGGCAGCCCCCTAATCATTACGGTCACGGGAGAGTCGAACTCGCCTTCCTTGTACACTCTTACGGTGAGTATGCCCGTCCCGCCGGGCCTGACCTTGAGGGTCTTGGGGAGGACCGAGACGGACAGGTTCCCTCTAGCCCGGGTCCTCGTCTCAGTCGTCGTGGTGGTCACCCCGCCACCACCGACGACGATGATCTTGGCCGTGGCCTTCTTGACCTTGCCACCTCCCCTAGCAGTTACCATTATCTCGTAGGTGCCGGGAGGGGTGTTTGGGGTGGTAACCACCTTGAGGATGATGTCAGTACCGGAACGCACCTCCATCTGCTGGTAGGAATAGGGAGGCAGGTCGGACACGCTGTAGTGAACGGTCTCAGCGAACCCGCCCGTGGGTATGAGAACTATAGTGAAGTTGGCTGTCTGGCCGGGATCTATAGATACCGTTGAGGGCCTCAGCTTTACGCGGAAATCGGGCCCACCTCCTCCACCGCCACCCGAGACGATGAGGGTAGCGGAGGCCACCTTGCTCCTCCCTTCGGCTGAGGCCTTGAGTTTCACCTCGTATGTGCCAGGGGGTGTGTTCTCCGTTGTGTATATCTTGAGCTGGAGCTTCCCCGCAGCGGGCTTGATCTCGTAGAAGCAGTTGGGAGGGACGCTGAGGACGTCGAACTTGAGAGTACCAGTGAATCCCCCCGTGGTGGTGACGATCACGTCGAACTCCGCCTTCTCTCCCGGAATGACCTCTAGCTCATCAGGTTCCAAGTCTATATCGAAATCCGGTTCCTGTAAATAGGGTTGCAGGTCGATGGAGAAGTCAGCCGCCCGGATTGCGACCAAGGGCAGGAGCAGGAGGAACAACAGGAGGACCAGCTTGGAAGACATGATAACACGTTCGTTTTAGTAACCAGATAATTAAAAATGATGGGTTAAACTCTTAAACGTTCAGTTCGAGGGGAGGAACTCCCTGAGCCTCCTTATCTCGTTCCTTATCTTGGCTATCACGTATAGCTGAAATGAGGTGATGATGAGGAGGAAACCCGCTATTGAGGAACCGACCGATATCAGAGCCATCGGGACGCTGAAGTACTTGGTCGAGAGGTAGAGATCGAGGGCCCACCATCCGAAGAAAAGACCCACAATCACGAGGACGGCTCCGGGCATTCCTAGGTAGAGGAGGGGTCTCTCCTCCAGTATTATCCTTAGTAGGGTGGCGATCAACTCCGAGAAATGGAGGACAGGATTCTTGGAGGGCTTGGCCCCCCCGTATGAGACTGTGATAGGAACCTCCCTCACCCTCAAGCCAGCCCCCGCAATCTCCTTCAGGATTCCGTAGCTCACAGCCATCCCCTTCTCCATCGCATCCGCCGCCACCTTCAGCGCACGCTTCGAGTAAGCCCTCATGCCGCTCTGAGTGTCCCTTATATCCAGTCCCACGGCCCTCCTCCCCACCCGGTTGAGGAACCTCAGAGCTAATCTCCTCAGGAAGGACATGCCAGGGGCTCCACCGCCCTCTACGAACCTGGAGCCTATCACCACATCGGCCTCTCCTCTCTCCACGGGATCGATTAGGGCCGGGATGAAATCTGGATCGTGCTGCCCGTCCGCATCCAAGGTGACGGCCACGTCCACGTTCCTGCGCAGGGCCTCGAGGAAGAGGGTCCTTAGGGCGGCCCCATAACCCATGTTCCTCTCATGCCTCACCACCACGGCCCCCAAATCCTTGGCCACCTCGGATCTCATGTCCGAGGACCCATCGTCGCACACTATCACCATGTCGACGTGCTTCCTAGCCTTGAGTATCACGGGCGCTATCCTAGACTCCTCATTGTAGGCCGGAATGAGGGCCGCCCTCATTTTCCATCCGATCCACTCCATGCCCATTCTTTTTAAGGGGTTTGGTCTCTGAGCGGCCCCGTTCTCGAACGCATCTGCGTTTCAGTTGAAGATCTTAACGGAAATCGTTTTTACCTGCCAATGTCGAGGGAAATCGGATCTTCATTGGATGAGACTGGCCCCGTTAGGTTCAGTTGGATACCCATTAGAGATGTCGGAGGAGAGTTAGACGAGGAGAGGGCACGGTACGAGTGGGTGGAGGATTACAGGGACGGCACTCTCAGGTACGTGAGAGTGATCGGTGATAGAGCGGCCGTGATACATGTTTCACCCCACTCAAGTGGCCAGGTGATCCACGAGCTGATGGAGGCACTCCCCCATCTAGGTGCCGAAATGGAGGGGCTCGAGAGGGCCTGGAGGGGACTGGTGGAGACCTGGAGGGAGGTCAGTCTTGAGTTCGGTGCGGACGGATGGGTCTCGGTGCCCTACGGTCCACTGATCTGGTTTCATGGTCAGGATTCCGTGAACGAGCTCCTCTCTGACATGGGACTAGAACTCATGGAGGATTACGATGGGGTGACTAGAGTGAGGGCCTACTCAGGGAGGCCCTTCAAGGTGGAGTCTCTCTCGAGGGCGCTGAGACTCTTCACCCTAGGAATCAGGATGTACTCTGCGATAAAGAGCGTTCAGGAGGGGGAGGCGGTGAAGATAGTCCTATCCATGCTATCTCTCATAGGGGTTGGCGGAAGGAATGGAAGTTTTAGGGCGGAAGGACCTTGAAGGACCACATGGTCCCGGCAATTCAAGTAAGCGCGCGACCTAGAGATCGATGAGGAGATGGCTAGGATCTCATTAGAGACATGCGAGAAGCTCCACGACATCTCGGGTGATCTCGAATGATTCGGATGAGGGGGCTGAATGCCCTGAGGGGATGGAGGGTGGTTGTTGAGAGGGCCGCCTGCACCTTGCACGGGATACCGGGTGTGCTAGGTTAGGATGTTCGGATCCGTCTTACGCGCGATCCCATTCCTCTTAATGCGATTTCTGACGTCGTCAAGTACCAGCTTTAGATTTTTACTCATCGAATAACCCTAACATCGCCTCCACATCGTTTGTAGAGCTATAGCATGGAGATCCTAAGTTCAGCGATAAGTTCACACATCTCCGATCGAACAACCGTTTCTAGCCCACCAGAACTACTCTCCTCTTCAGGTTCGGTGGGAGCCTCTCGTACAGCTTCCTGTCCGTCGTGACCAGGCTAGTGTCCAGCTGTAAAGCTAGAGACAAGAAGAGGGCATCATATAACGTTATCCCTAGATTCACAGCCAGCTCCATTGAATGCAAGAGCAGCTCATCAGAGCCGTACACTTTGGATGATCTTATCAGGGCCCTGAGCAGGTCAGTCCTCTTTTCAACATCCTCCTTCACTATCCTACCCATCCTCATATGCTTCCAGAGCACATTTCCCGCCTCAGCAAAGGCTATATCGACCGTGGCCCTGTCCTCCAATAGGTACTCCCTGCACTCCTCGTAGAACTCGTCCTTCACTATCACGCTGGCGAATACGCTGGAATCAATGACCAGCATCCCTGTCCTCTCTTATCAACTTCCATGAGGGTGCTTCACTCGGCTTCAAGCCTTTATTGAGCTCATCTATCTCGGCCAAAATCTCCTGAGTTTCGAGTTGCCTTATCTTACTTTCTATCGCCTCTAGAACGACCTCCCTCCAGTTCACGTCCCTGTACTTCCTCACCTTCTCCCTCAACCTCTTGGGAATTCTGACGCTTATCACATCGGATGACATTGTGTATTCTAACTGTATACATTATATAAACACATGGGGAAAGAGCCGGGGGGATGGATGAAATAAGTGAAGTAGTGAAGTTATGAGAGAAGCTTTAAAGAGAGTGGAAAGGAGAGAAGAGCTCTAAACTGAGGAAGACTAGCGAGATTCTCAGCAGGATCACCTCCGAGGAAATAATAAAATCAATAAGGAAGAGCAAAAATGGATCGCGCGCTCCCCCTGTCGTCCATCTCCACGATGTGGGTAGATATCAGTATAATCCCACATATTGGAAATAGGAAATGTCCCACTAATGGGTCTCGTCTCGAGGAGCTCGTGGCCAAGTGATTATTTGACTGGGATCCATCCCCTCTTATCCCTCTTGACCCTTCTCCTCTTGATTTCCTCCTCTACCATTCCCTTAATTTTACCGTATA
>JAOZFI010000005.1 GCA_027491395.1 Thermoproteota archaeon
ACTTCGGCGAGTATCAGATCCCCTTCGATGAGCCAACTAAGGTGGCGCCTGGCGGGGAGGAGGTTATCCACAAGACCATCGAGGTCCCCAATGTGCCAGTTTTCGGCAAATTCCTCCTCAAGATCAGGGTGGAGACTACAGGTGGGTGCGCTTTCTCTGAGCTCAGGGTCGATCTCAAGCACTCCAACACCTCCATCGGGGTGTTCCTATTCCTCCTGCTGATATTAATGCTCGTGGTCTACGCGTTGATCAGGATGGTCAGAGGTAGGCTCTCCAGCGCAGGGAGATTCAAGAGGAGGGTGAGCAAGGTTGATGCCCTCCTCGCCGAGAAGGAGAGGATCTTAGAGCTGATGAGGAGACTTGAGGAGAAGAGGAAGGAGGGGAAGTTGGGGGAGACCGAGTACAGGAGACTCAAGGAGGAGTATGAGAGGTCCCTCGAGGAGGTGCAGGCCAAGCTGGACTCTTACTTGGAACCTTTCAAGTCCATGCTGTCGAACATAGAGCAGGAGATAGCGAGGCTCAAGGAGGAGAGGGAAGTCGTGAGGGCCAAGATGGAGGTGGGTGATCTCACCAGGGGAGAGGGAAAGAAGGTACTCAAAGAGAAGGATAAAGCGATAAAATCGATGGAAGAGAGAGCTAGGGTCCTGAGGGACAGGATCGAGAGAATAGAGAGGACCTGATCCCTTCTTCAATTATTTTAACTTATTCCTCCCGCATAGCCCTATGGATCAGATCGTCTCTCCAGAAGTGAAGGAGCTCGTTAGAAGGTACAGGGACATCAGATCCCTCGGCTACGCTCTCTCCCTCTTAGGATGGGATATGGAGACCTATATGCCTCCGGGTGCCTTCAGGGAGAGGGGAGAGGTCAGGGGAATCCTCAGAACCCAAGTACAGAGGCTGTACACCCACCCGGAGTTCGTCTCTCTTGTGGAGTCCGCAAAACCCCAGAACGACCTTGAGAGAGGTATAATAAGGGTTCTGAAGAGATGGATAAAGTACTACACTAGGATACCGAAGGAGTTCATAGAGGAAGAGGAGCGTACCACGGCTGAGGCCTTCCAAATATGGAAGGAAGCGAAGGCCAAGTCGAACTTTGAGAGGTTCAGACCCGTCCTTGAGAGAATCGTTGAGCTGGAGAGGAGGAAGGCCGACTACTTGGGGTACGAGGATCACCCCTACGACGCCCTGCTTGACCTGTATGAGGAGGGTCTCACAGTCAAGAAATGCGATAGGATGTTTTCGAAGGTTCCTCAAATATCGGACCTGTTCAAGAGGGTGAAGGAGCGATATCCGGAGAGGCATCCCCTAGAGGATGAATCCTACGATGAGACCTTCCTGAGGAGGCTAATAGAGTACGTCTTGGGGGTTCTAGGGTTCGACTTCAACAGGGGCAGGGTGGACACGTCACCCCATCCCTTCACGGTCGAGATGGGCCTATATGACATCAGGATCACCGTGAGGTTCGAGGGAAAGGATTTCAGGAGGGCCCTCATGGCCGCTGTACACGAGTTCGGCCATGCCACCTACGAGATGAACATAAGCGAGGATCTGTGGATGACTCCCGTGCAGACGGGCGTCTCACTTGGGGTTCACGAATCCCAGTCTAGATTCTGGGAGAACGTGGTGGGGAGATCTAGGTCCTTCGTCAGGAGGTTCAGGAACGAGATGATAATGGCCCTCCCGTTCTTGAAGGGCTACGATGAGGAGGAGATATACAGGTACCTCACGCTGGTTAGGCCCGAGCTGATAAGGGTGGAGGCTGACGAGGTGCAGTATGTTCTCCACATATACCTCAGGTACAAGCTGGAAAGAGCTATGATTGAGGGAAGCGTGAACGTAAAGGAGCTTCCTGAGATATGGAACGATACGATGGAGGAGCTCGTCGGGGTAAGGCCACCCAACGACTCCTTGGGTGTGCTGCAGGATATCCATTGGGCTCACGCTTCCATAGGCTACTTCCCCACATACGCTATAGGCACGATGCTCGCGGCCCAGTACTACAGGAGGCTCGGCCTGAGGGAAGCTGTGGATGAAGCGAAATTCTCCACCCTGATGAGCGTCCTGAGAGAGAGGATACACAGGTGGGGGGCCATCTATCCACCCGATGAACTAATAGTCAAGGCCACTGGCGAGGAGTTCAATCCGGAGCACTTCCTTCTTTACTTGGAGGAGAAGTACCTGTCCTAGCCCTCCACCATTTTCTCACCACGAGCATCGCCACTATGAGTGCTATCAATAGCAGAAAGATCCAATAACATCCCATCACTTCAGGAACCTCCTTACCCTCTGTGGCTGTGCCCTCGGAGGTAGTGGGAGCGGAAGTGGATGTAAGAGCGCTGGTGGAGATCGGTGAGGTGATCTCAGTCCGTGTTGGGGATTGAGTAACTTGGTTTTTAATAGTTTGCGTTCCTCCAACTTTCTTCTTGGGAATTTCACTGTTCAGAACAGCAGTTATCTTACCGTAGCTCGCCACAAGCTTGCCCTCTCCTCTCACCTCCAAGGTCGCATTGAAGGGTGGGACCCCGACCACCTCGGTGGCGTTCACGCGCAGATCACCGAAGGGGATCAGTTTCACCCTTATTGAGATGTCAGCCCCTCCCAGCCTCTTCACCACGAGTTTTACCTTCCCACTACCGTTTATCTCCTCGGGGCTGAACGATAGCGACACCTCCGGGGCCTTCACCCTCACCTCCACCACGACCAGACCGGGTCCCGACCTAGCGACGGCGGTCCTGTAGTACTCACTCTCCACCCTCACCTCGTGCACTCCCTCGCTTATGTTGGTCTCTAGGATTCCCTTCCTATCGGTGAAACCGTAAAACACCCCATCCACATAAATTGAGGCGTTTTTGACCGGATAACCCGCCTCAGTGACTACTTTGACGGTCAGATTCCTGTACTCAAGCTGAGTCCTCCTATCCCGTGAGACCGCTGTGTAGTCGCAGCAGCTGATGGCCGATTCTCCCATGCTCTCAGCTAGAATGCAGACCCTCCTCTCACCCTCAGGTCCATCATCCAAACGGAAGATGGAGTATAGCCCCGCCTTTAGGGGTCCTTTGAATAGGACAAGCCCATTATTCCCTCGCTCCAGTGTTATGGTGACGTTGGAGTCCCTGTTCACGAAGAACAGGAAGGTAACGTTGCTTCCAATATTGAACTCGCTACCACATCCTTGGGGGATCCGTATTCCGGCTTCCAGCACATTCCCCAATCTCTTGAGGTAATGATCACCGCACTCCAAGACCACAATATGTCTGCAGCACACGGTCTTCAGGTATCCCTTGACCTCAACGAAATCCCCGACCTCTACGGCATCAAGGTGAGAGATTCCAGAGCAGCTATCCTTGCCTCTTACTACTTCGATAACACCTCCCTCAGTGAGAGGACCCTCCAACACTTCCTCAACCCATACAATAGCGTAACCTTTACCCACAGCACCGACGTGACCCCTGAAGATTACCGTGGAGGAGCCTTGGGTGGTGATTAGTGGTATCATGAGGAGGGATGCTAGGAACGCCACCTTCGCTAGGTTCATCATGTGAAGTATTAGGGAACCTCTATTAATCCTTTTGCGGCGTATTAGTAAGTAAGATGGAGTGAGATTCATAGTTCCCCAAAAAAAGAGGTCGTCTAATCGTTTCTCGTATGACGGCGGCTGAGGTTTTTGAGGGAACTTTCTTCCACTCTTACCCAAAATAATTACCCTCAATACCCGAAGTTAGGATTTCTAATTTATGAAAAACTTGGTATGAAAAAAGAGGGTAGTTCCCTTTATAAGACCTATGCGCCAGTTTAGCGAGGGTAACACCCCCACGGCGCCGTCCTAATCTTTTTTCTTCCATTTTTTCTCCTCAGGACCCTCTATTAATAAAAAGGGAACCAAAATAGTCATAATAGTCACATAATGTCTGACAGGTGCTCACTTCGCTGGGGGAGTAGATGAGTTCCATCGCATGAAGGGGCTCTCATCAGGTCCTTAAATCCCTCTCTACACACAGAGGCGGTCATCCCGAGTTTAAGGGCCTCTTCGACTGCGAATCTCAGTAGACGATACCTATTCGATGTAGGCATGTACCTATACCCCCCCACCATAACCCCCTCATCGTAGTAAAGGTGCCTCCACACATCGGCCAAATCGTGGAAGGAGAGGACCATCCTCGTGAAATTATCAGGTTTTGCCTTATACGTGGAGAAGACCACGTGCTCGGCCCCTGAATCCCTTATCTCCCTGAGCAACTCCTTCAGATCTCTAAGATCATCTGTGAGCTCGGGTATTATGGGGTCTACGCGAACCCCCTTCCTCACCTCCACTGATGCTAGAGCATCGAGCCTAGAACTGGGTGGAGGGGCGAAAGGTTCAAGTTTTGAGGCCAGTTCCCTATCCAATGTTGTAATGGTGACCATCAACCCGTCAAATAATCCTTGATCTCTCGTGAAACCCACTCCCTTCGTGGTTAGGAGGACCCTGAATCCCTTAGAGCGGAGCATCTCAAGAGAGGCTCTAGTCAACCCTAGGACCATCTCCTCTGGAGGATAGGGGTCGCTGCTCGTGGACATGTCGACTGGAAGGGAGGGATCAGCCCTCGCAAGGTCCCTCCTCAACCTCTTCAAGAAGTCTTTCTTGGGCCTGCTAGGCTTTCGACCCACATAGGATGTGGCGTAGCAGTAAAGGCAATAGTGGGAGCAGCCAGTGTAGGGATGTAGTGAGTATTTGGGAGGGCATGTGCAGAGAGGGCTCTTCCAAGGATCGAAGGGTCGGAGAACATTCATCGTTAAGAGGCTAGTGATTGGTCCTACTTATTAGGTGCGCTTAGACAGGGGAGCTGCCGTTGCTTATACAGCGATCGCTATAATATCGGCCCAATTCAACCATTTGCTGCCCAAGTGAGAAGATATGGGCGACGATCAAGCGAGGGTTAGCGCTTACTTCTGTCCGGAGGACGATCACAGCTAGGTAGTCATTCTGATAGATTGAGAGGACTAACAAGTCGATATGTCCGTCGATGTACTCCTTCACACCGGATTCCATAGGAGAGGTCTTGATGAGGGTGAAGGAGAGGGACATCTGGATCAGGGTGATACTAGAATCTGAGAGGATCGACAGTTACAGCGAATACGGGAGGATCAGGGTAGTCAGCGCGGAAGTAAAGCTCAATCAGAACAGCTACCTAATGCACAATAAGTTCACGGTAAATGACGGGAGCGTGGTGCTGATGGACGGCCTCAACTACACTTGGTCCGGAGATAAGAAGAATGACGAGAACTTGGTGGTTATAGTGGACGAGAGGATGGTCTCAGCTCTCGAGTTTGAGTTCAATGAGATGTGGTCGGGGATCTTCAGGAAGTGGTCAATCAGCTGTAAAAAGACCTCAAGCGGGGACGAAGCGTGAGAACTATCCACTGAGCCCTATTCTTAATCATTCAACCCCCGCTTGTTACTGAGCAGGGAGCGCAAGAAGTCGAAGGGCCCGTAGGCTCGCCTCACCATATCCACATACCTCTGCGCATCATATCCTCCTCTCCCCATCTCCACCGGATAGGGAAAGGTCGCCTCAACGTACCTGATTGATCTACTGCTCGCATTGATCAAGGAGGCTGCTTTCCAGTGGCTGATCTCACTACTATAGGGAGGATCAAGCCTCTTCTCCATTACTAGGAACTCCTCAGGCACCTCGTAACGCATCAGAGAGCGCTCAGCATTTTCAAACATCCTTTGAATCTTCATGAGAGCCGATAGTAGGGTACTGGGATCTCCTGCCTCTCCTAACAGGTCAAGCGATCTCTCCACGAGGTTCCTGAGCAGAGGAGGCATGTCCCTCCTGACGAGCCCCTTGGCCTTGATGCCGCCCCCCACCAACCTCCCCAAGTATCTAGAGGGCACCCCAAACTCACCTCCCTCCTCCGGCGGGAAGAATACCAGCCAGCTGTAAACAGAATCGACCCTTATCTTGTATCCTAGCTCGTTCTCTATCTCCTCAGCTAGAGAATGGGGATCGGAGGTCCTCACGAAGAGGGAATCCACTAGGAAGTGGACCACCTCGCCCCTATTGGATGCAACCTCCATGGTTCTAAATGCGAGGTGCCTCGCCATGGCGGTGACGCTCTCATAAGACTCTATACTACCGAACCTCGCGTTTCTGTACCCTAGATATCCGAAGCAGGCCACCAATACCCACTTTATTGCTTCTAACCTGTCGGAGTCGCCCAATGATTTGTATAATCTCTTCCTCCTCACCAGTTCGCTTACTGCCTCCGAGACCAATCCCCTCCTCTCCCTGCATATCCTGTGTCCCACTCCAGGGACCTCGAACCAGTCAGAGCAGGAGGGATCGTTCACTGTCTCCGGGCTTATGTTCTCCTGACTTATTATTGATGGGAAGAAGGAGTCGAAGTCCAGCTGGGCTACGCCCCAGTAGATCCCCGCCTTGGGAGTGAGGATGAGACCTCCTCTATCTGCCCTCACCAGCTCTCCGACGCTCTTCCATCTCTCTACCCTCACGGCCACGTTCGGTACCAAGTACCTCCTCTCCATGGCCTTGAAGGCTTCCACGCTGGTTAGCACCTTCCCTATCGTGTAGCTGGATGCCAGCCTCATCGGGGCGTGGGAGAGGGAGCTCCACTCCATGAGCCCCCTCACAGTAATGCCCAGCGGCAGAAAATCCACTAGCACACCTCTCTTCAGGGCGGACCTGACCCCAGGAATCGAGAGGGCCAGTTTCCTCCACTTAGCGCCCTCCAGAACGATCACATGAGGCGAGTGAGATTCGATGACATCACCCACCTCTCTTGGGCCCAGCGTGATGGGATCGCCGTTAATGGAGACCTCCACCTCCCTGATGTACCTCCAAGAGGGAACGTTGGGAGGACCGGCCCATCCCCTGAAACCCATCCTCACGTACTTGGGCTCAGGTATATCTCCATCGCACGAGGAGGGGATGAGGCCAGATCTCCACAAGACCTGCTGAAGCGGAGATGGAAAGGTGTTCCACAGCTCCACCCAGCTGCGAAGAGTCTTAAAAACGCGCCTGTAGAGGCTTGGCTCCACTTCGATGATGGCCACAGGGAGCGGGCTCCTGTAAAGTGGGGGTTTGAGCCATTCCTCCACCCTCATGTCCAGATCATGGGCATCAACGAACTCCTCCAGCCACCTCTCATACGAGGCGTAGATCTGTAAAGAGACCCTCCTCTTTTCGATCCTACGCTTATCCCCGTCGACGAAGAGGAGCTCCAACTCATCACCTAACCTAGCGTCCAGCAGCCACTCGCACACATTCCACAATCGGCGATCACACTTCAGGAGGAACATTTTCACGTGTATCGGGAAAGTTTTCGTAGCTCCTAACAACGTTAATAAGGCTTCACCGACTATTCGATTGGAAGCATGCATTGGAGGAGGGCTGCAGAGATCATAGCCATGGAAGCAGCCTACAGATCAGCCAGAAAGCACGGAAAGGGTAGAGAGTTCATCAGAATAACAGGGAAAAGTGCCCTGAGGTATAACATCCTCCTGACCCTCATGTTCTCCCTACTATCGTCCTCCCTCGGACTGGGAGCGTTCCTCGGAAGGGAAGTATCATATCTCCTCCTCTCCGTGCTCTTCATGATGGATGTGGTCATGGGAGTCCTCACAATGGCCCTGAACCTCCAGATGCTCATCTCGGACAGACTACTAGATCCCCTCAAGCATCTCCCCATAGATGAAGGGGGAGTCAGGAGCATCCTGCTCTGGATGGGCTTGTATTGGGGAGGCGCCGCCCTTCCCTTCCTCATCATACCAGCTGGCCTGATCTCCTCCCTCATATTGGGGGACTTGATTACACTGCTAGCAAGCGTACTGATGTCATTCTCGTCTCTAAACCTCTCCCTCGGACTGGGGTACTTGGCTGGGTCGTACAGTTCTGACTACACGAGGAGCAGGAAGGGGCTCATGAGATCGACCCTCGCCTGGCTATCTCTATTGAGCCTAGGATTCGCTATAGGTCCCGTCGCATCATGGTTCTTGAGCTCCATCGAGACTGGAGCCCGCATACCTGAATGGATGATCCCCCTGAGCTTCTGCTACCTCACCTCCCCCCGCGCCCTCATCTCATCCTCGGCGCTCCTCCTCCTGTCGGTGACTGTCATGATCCTCGGCTACATGAGATTCTGGAGGAAGATATCGGTCGAGGAGGCTTCTGCACCCCCGCGTCCCCCGAAGTGGAGCCTGACCCATGGACCGTGGGCGGCGCTGCTCAGAGAGATGAGGATAGTCTCCAGGACGCCGAGAGTCCTCGCCTCCCTGATAATATACTCCTTGGTCTTCCCGGTATCTCTCATATCGCCCCAGAAGACCTTTCTGGGTAACTTCCTTGGTCCGAACTATGCATCGCTGTTCATGCTCTCGGTTGGAGGACTTGGAGGATTCTCAGTAGTCTACCTCTACATATCCGAGTCCTCCGGGGCCAAGGCCCTGTACCTGCTTCCCCTGACCAGATCTAGGGTAGCAGCCATCAAGACACTCTCCTTCCTCCTCCTTAACCTGCCACTCCTCGTGGCAGTCGCGCTCGTCCTGTGGATCGCGTCTGGGTGGGAGGGGATCCTCAACACCCTGATATACGTGACCTCCTTCTCGGGATCCTCCCTGCTCAACTCCTCCGTCTACGCGGTGATGCTCCCCGATGCACCGTCCCACTGGACCTCCGAGACCTTCGGCAGGAACCTGATAGCTGCGATCTTCAGCGTGGAATCAGGTTTCTACTTCTTCCTAGGTCTAGCCCCCCTCCTACTGGACTCGAGGGAGGGAAACATCGTGCTGGGAACATTGGCGGCCATCTGGCTCGCCGATGTCATCCTGCTAATGATGGGCAGGAGGATCCTGTAGTGAAAGTTTCCCTAGGTGTCTAGATTAATTCCGTCGATGTGTAATGTTTCAACTCTTGGTGAGCCCTCAGTGCGTGGACCGCCTGTCTACTGGCATACTGGGTCTAGACGAGTTGCTGGGTGGTGGCGTGGAGAGGAACTCATTCACGGAGTTCTACTCCTCCAGCTTCAACGTTCTCAAGCTGCTCTACCACAGGCTCATTCTCTCCTTGGTGGGGTATGGAGTGATCTCGGTCCATGTTCAGGAATTCTCCGGCTTGGATCCCTACCTGCTCAGGTCTATAGGTAGGAGGCTGGGAGTCGACTGGAATCTGGTGGAGGAGAACTTCAGGATAGCTAGGGGCTTCAAGGTCGAGGATGTGATGGCCTTAGTTGACGCGGTCGCTCACCTGAGCGTCCCCGTGGTGCTGATATTCGACCCCTTCCTCCACGGAGGGGGCCCAGATCTCAGCTGGAAGATCAGGGATCTAATCAAGGGGACTACCGTGGTGTCTATCAACAGGGGCTCAACCCACCCTAGGGGAGGGAGGTACCATTCTCACACGGTCCACGCTCTGATCAGAATGAGTTCGTTGGGAGAGGTTGTGAGGGTCGAGCTGGTGAAGCACCCCTCTCTTCCCAGCTCCACGACCTACATCACGATGAGGGAGCTGATGGGGGAATGGGGAGGTCAGCGCCCACTCTTAGAATGGCTGTGAGACGTGAACTGGAGAGGTTGAGGAGGATCTCCAAAGTGGAGAGGGATCCCGAAATTAGAAGGTCCTTGGAAGAGGTTCTCAGGGTTGGTGAGAAACTTCTGGACGCCTACTCGGTCGAACCACCCACTGATGCGATGGAGGTTGTGCTGTTAAGTGCCATAGTGGAACTCTTCTCTAGGTGTCGCGACCTATCGGTCAATGAAACAAGTTAGAACAATAAAATAATTATCATACTTTTAAGTTACGAGACCCGGAGAGTAAGGTAGGACGATGAGCAGTGCTGAGGCAGCTGCCATCGTTCTCATAGTCATAGCAGTCCCGATCTTATTACATAATTTAACTTATGATTATTTACTCTCGAGGTGAGAACAGAGACCAGCAACATCTTTCTCGCAGCCCTTCACACCCAGGCCTAAGCTAAACCGAAGCAAAAACTGGGGCCTAAACAGAAACCAGCCCCCGACCATGTCACCGCAGAGGACCCTTAGAGGAGTGAGATGGAGATCTGTTACGATAAGGCGACTGGCGAGTGCGTCAAAGCGACTTTATACATTCCCGGGTTGGAAGGATACAGGTCTTGGATATCCAAGCATGGACTGCTCGTCAAGTGGACCTCTCAAGGAGTAGAAGGGGGTTCTTGTGGCCTACGTGTGATCTTAAGCGTAAAGATGTATTCAAATACAGGTAGCCTCTAGCGGGACCTAGCTAGCTGAGCCTCTCTTGGAACTAAGAGTTCCCGCGAGCGACTCTCATAAATCGTTAAAGATCTTTGGATGGGGGAATCCCAACGACCGGAAAGGAAAAAAGGCCTCCATGTGTAAATTCAAGGATGGACATAGAGAGGCTCTCAACTGGAGTCAAGGAGCTAGATAGAATACTTGGAGGCGGAATACCGAGGGGCTTCCTCGTGGCAGTCGCAGGAGAGCCAGGGACTGGGAAGACGGTACTTTGCATTCACTTCTCATGGCAGGGTATCTTGGACGGTGATAAGGTGATCTACGTGACCACAGAGGAGTCTAGGGAATCAGTAATAAGGCAAGCCGAGACCTTGGGCATGAGGCTGGGCGATGCGGTGACAAGAGGGAAGGCAATAGTAATCGACGCCCTCTTGGGGAGCGACAGATGGAGTCTCAGGTCCTTGAACCCCGAGGATATGGTGGAGAAGGTAGTGGAGGCAAAGAGGGAACTAGGCTACGGGAGGGCGCGACTGGTCATAGACAGCATGAGCGCCTTCTGGCTCGATAAGCCAGCAATGGCTCGCAAGTACTCCTACTACCTGAAGAAGGTGCTCCATAAGTGGGATTTCACTATTCTGGCCACTACTCAATACGCTATAACCACTTCAGAGGCGTTTGGCTTTGGTTTAGAGCATATAGCCGATGGGATCATCAGGTTCAGGAGAGTAGTTAGGGGAGGGAGGCTGAGGAGGTTCCTCTTGGTGGAGAAGATGAGACAGACCCCCCACGATCTGAGGATGTATGAAGTGGTGATAGAGCCTGGCAGGGGGATGAGGCTCGTGGGACCCGTAGGTCTGAGAGCTGAAGATTTCGCACTACCCCAGAGTGTTACCAAGAGGATACTCGAAGCTAAGAAGAGGTCGGAGGAGGGGCTCTCGTGAATCCGAGGGAGTGACCGTTTTATCGAATCACACCACCCCTGTAAGAGGTGCTTCAGGTGCCCGACCTCTCCGAATACTTAGATGACCACGACGCACAGCTCGTCAGGGAGCACTACTCCAGACCTGATGTTAAAAGCGAGGTCGTGAGGTTCTCCAGAGGTCGCTGGCTGGCCTTGGCTGGCGAGAGATGGATAAGACACTTCGGTAGAGCGCCCCTCACCATAGACTCCCTGAAGTTGCCGGGCACCCTGCTGGCCACCGGAACTAGGTCCATCTACGCGACCACATCCGTTTATAGGAGACTCAAATCTCGTGGGGATCCCTACGATGACTCTAACGTTGTGGCGGTCACACCCTACCTAGACATCGATAATGATCTAGAGGCCTGGAGGGCGACGATAGAAGCGGCGAGGGCAATAACTGAAGAGCTGGAGAGACTCGGTGTGATCAAGTCGGTCTACATCCTGTGGTCCGGGAATGGAGCTCATGTTAGGGTGCATGAGCATGCCCTCTCTAAAGAGCTCAGGGATCTGGATCACGCTTGGGCCCTCGCCGAGTACCTTAGGATCAGGGTCGAGGTGAGAGTGGCTGAGATAAGGGCGAGACATGAGGCCCTCGGGATGAAGGTCGAGAACCAGATCAAACCCCGATCCCTCTTCACAGTTCCGCTTAGCCTACATCGAAGGATAGATCGAGTTGCGGTCTGCTTCAAACCCGAAAGCTTGGATAACTTTGATCCATCCTGGACCTCACCGAGAGATTTCAGGCACGATCCCTCTTGGGAGGATCACGAGGTTGGGGAGGCAGATGAGGCCTCTAAAGTAGCGATGGAGATGGTGGGCGGATATCCAATAAAGAGGAGCTGGAAGAGGAGGGAACCCCCTGTGGACGAGATGGTGAGGAAATGGAATGAGCTTGACTGACAGGGAGAAAGCCGTCGTCGTATCCCTGATACTCCAAGGAAGGGTGGAGGAAGCTTTGAAGCTCGTGTGCTCCGCTTACGAGAAGGTACCTCCCAGGGTGAAGGTTGGCAGGGTGAAGGGACACGACAAGGCCTTGGCAGTATATGATGCCAAGAGGGAAACTATCTTCGTTTCTAGAGGGGATCTACTCAGGAATCCCTTCATAATCCTGCATGAGACCTATCACCACATCAGGATGTTCGCTGGGAGGCATAGGGGTACGGAGAAGCAAGCTGACAGATTCGCCCAGTCGTTCTTAGAAGCCTACTGCCGCGTGGTAGAGAGGGAGATGGGATACCAACCTCCTTGGTGTCGGGCCTTGGGATCTACTTGAGGTGTAAAGTCGTAAACCGATAGTCGTATCATCTTTTTCTCCTCTGGAGGTAGGAACCAATGATGAGGTATCTCCTCCCCGCACTACTCTTAACGCTCTTAATTGTGATGGGCTCGGTCCGAGCCGATCCAGAGACCAATAATCCCGAGACGAACTCCCAAAGCCAACTGGCAGATGTCTGGTCAGACAGGGGAGGGAAGGGACTCAACATCAGCTGCGGGCACTACAGGGTTGGGGAGGAGGTGACTCTTTACTTCCAAGTCTCCAAAGTGATGTACATAGAGCTTTACATCATAAGGCCCGATGGGAGCAAGATCAGGCTCATGAACATCTCCATGACTGGTCCAGGGGTCGTGTACAAGACACCACCCATACTCCTGATAGACGAGGGTCTTAGGACCGCCCAGCTCGTAGGAGCTAGAAGCCATCAAGTCCTCGACTCCTGCAACTTCTACGTGACGAAGGAAGTGGTGGGTGGAGATGTGTGGACCGACGAAGGTGGGAGGGGGCGTGGGACTCCCGGTGGGACCTTTCCCCCACTGAAACCCATCAGGGTCGCGCTTAGAATCAACTCCACTGCTGAAGTCGAGCTTAAGGCCATCATATCTAGGGGAGAGCAGGTACTCTTCAAGGGTAAACTGGAGGCCAACGAGGTGAGGTATGTTTACTTGGAAGCCCTTCAGGAGGGTGTGATCACGCTGAAACTACTGCACGATGGCAAGGAGCTCGACACCTGCCGCCTCCTCATCACCCTACCGGTCGAGGAGAACCCCCCAATACTGGAGGTGAATGGGATCTCCGTGTCCGGGCTCACTGTGACTGTGAACGGAAAGGTGGAACCGGGGACTCCTAACGCGACAGTTATCCTCCGATGGATGTGGGGAGACGGAACAGAGGACGAAGGTGAATTTCCCAAGTCCCACACGTACAGCAAGGGAGGTAAGTACACGATAACCGTAATAGCAGAGCAGAGCGACGGTCTCTCATCCAATTTCACCTACACAGTCCAAGTGAGCTCTCCTGAGACCGCGACCGAGGTGAAGGGTGATAAGGGGGCGATGGAGACTTCCACAAGCAGTCGACCTCGAAAACCCCCTGCTATTACGAGGGTGATCACCGTAACGCCTGAACGCATCGGAACTTCCTCATCACCCTACCCAGCGCTGTCGTTCCTTCTGGGATCGGTAGTTACGGTATTCTCCTTCCTGATAATCTCGCGCCTCTTAAGGAGGCAGGACACAGGGAAGGGGATGCCCGGGTCGGGTCAAGGTGACACGGGAGCAGGTGAAGATTAATATCTTCTACTGTATTATGACGCGGATAATAGTGAAGGATGTATTCGAGATAGGTTATCGGTACCTGATGCCCTTCCTCAGGGCCACCCTAGTCAGGATGCTCGTGGAAAGAGGGTTAAGCGAGGTGAAGATAGCTTCCATACTCGTCATGACCCAGTCAGCGGTTTCACGCTATGCCAACATGAAGAGAGGTAGCGTGGTGGATCTCTCGGATAGGAGGGATGTGATAGAGAGGATCGGGTCATTGGCCAGCAGGATAGTCGAGGAGAAGCTGGATCCCTTCACGATCCAGATGGAGCTGACGAAGATAGCCCTTTACTCGTTGGCCAAGGGTTATGTCTGTGAATTTCACGAGAAGATAGATTCGAGGATAGATCCGGACAAGTGCAACGTCTGTAAGACCCTCTTCAAGGAGTTTGCTACCCTTTGAGTGTAGAATAGTGTGCTGTAAGTGTTGGAAGTTAATATTTATTCGCTCAAAGAACGAAAGAATTTTCATAATATAACTCCCATTTCCCACGACAATAATCCTGACAATGGAAACAATCCTATGGGTCTTTGGACGGAGGCTCTGTGTCTATGAGAGGAAACTTGTTGGCAATTTCCATCATCTCCGAGCTCCTCTTATCATCTGCGGTTTTTGTCAACCCGATAGACTTCCTGTTATGCTTAACCTTGGGATCTCTCTTGAGAACCTCCCTATTTTGTCTCCTTATCTAAGGGCAGCGGTCTGGACATTTATTGGAGAGGATATAGATCGGAAGACGCTTAAATGTCTGATTCTGTTCCGGGTTATATTGGGAATGATTACCCTCCCCTCCATCTATCCAAGTGTCTAACTAGGACAACTTCTCTTATCTAATAGCTTGATATCCTTTCGGGGTTGAGCATCTCCATCACCGCAATAATTCTGTCATTCATTAGCTACTACCGCTGGAGAGGTGACCAGCCTGTGAACAACTCCTAAATCGGTATACGACTCTATCTCAATGTGTCGTAATTGAATTCCTGTTCTCTCATCGATGCAAAGTCTCTGGCAATCTAAGACGATCGGGGATCGCTAAAAAATGCAGGGCGGGGTTCCTTATCAAGGTGCATTTTCACACTCCAAAACGGTAAAGATTATTTCACTTTGTCCTCAAGATTGACATATGCTTAGTTATGAGGGCGTGACTAAAAGATACGGGAATGTGCAAGCACTCAAGGGCGTGACAGTAGAATTCCAGCCTAGTAGGATACATGCCCTCCTAGGTCCGAATGGCTCGGGTAAGTCCACCTTGATGAAGATGGCCATAGGACTCGTGAAACCCGACTCTGGAAGGGTCAGGGTGGACGGGATAGATCCAGTGGAAGATCCAATATCAGCGAGGAAGATAGTGGGGTACGCACCAGAGGAGATCGTGATATACGAGAGCCTCACTCCGGCTGAGTACCTCAGCTTCCTCGGCTACGTTTACACCATCCCGAAGGATGAACTGGAGACCAGATTGAAGACCCTGATCAAGATCTTCAAGATGGATGAGCATATGGGGAAGCTGGGAGGGGAACTCAGCCACGGCAACAGGAGGAAGCTCCTAATCATGTCTGCTCTGATACATGACCCCAAGGTGCTTATACTGGACGAGCCCTTCTCAGGACTCGATCCGGAGGTGGCGAGGGTCCTTAAGGAGCTGATGAGGAAGTACGCCGAGGAGGGTAGGGTGGTGATCTTCTCGACGCACATCCTAGAGCTGGCCGAGGCCGTAGCTGACGAGGTGACCATAATGCACCGTGGCGAGGTAGTCGCCAAGGGACCCATGGAGGAACTCAGAGGGAAGAAAGACCTAGAAACATACTTCCTGGAGGTCACTGGTCTCACCTCTGAGCTTGAAGAGCTGTTGAAGGCCCTCTAGGTGGTTTGATGTCTTGGAGAAGGATAGCGGAGGTCGTCGCTAAGGAAGCAGTCTACAGGTCAAGGAAGGAGGCAGGGAGGAGTCTCCGCTTCTTCAGGATAAGTGGAGGAAGCATGCTCAGGTATAACGCCTTTATCTTGGCCGTGTTCACCCTCATGTCCTCAATGGTAGGCCTTAGCGCATTCGGCGGACCTGAGGTTGCGTATCCAACCCTGATAATGCTCTTCGTCATGGAGATCATGATGGGCGTCCTCTTCATGGCCCTCAATCTGCAGGTACTCGTTTCCGACAAGCTCCTCGACCCGATATTCCATCTCCCGGTGAGCGAATCCGAGATAAGGAGGGCGCTCCTATGGGTTTGTATCTACTGGGGAGGCGCCGCTCTGCCCTTCGTCTTGATCCCTGGAGCGGCAATATCGTCCTATCTCTTGGGGGATCCCATGATACTGGTGGGGGCGATAGCGGGCTCGCTCGTCGCTTTAGTCATGTCCATGGCCCTCGGATACCTCGCTGGCTCGCTGGTCACGAACTACACGAGGAGCCTGAGAGGGAGGGCCATCTCCACCCTAGTCTGGCTCCTAGTCTTGGGTGTGGGGTTCGTCATGGGTCCCCTTATGGACGCTATTTCCCGGCTCTATGAGGGTGGAACCATTCAAGCCCTGTATGTGGTGCCTCCGATCAGCTTCGCGATGATGTTCGAGAGCTTGGAGGCACTTTCATCCTCTCTTCTCCTAACATTAGCTTCGTACGTCCTCCTTAGGATCGGCACATCTAGGTTCTGGAGGGTGGCCACAAAGGGAGAGGTCCCTCTGCCCAAGGGGCCAGCCAAATGGAGCTTAAGCTTCGGCTTCGCCGCCGCCCTGATGAGGGAGGTGAAGGTGGCCACAAGGACTCCGAGGATCTTCGCGTCCCTCATAATGTACTCTTTCATATTTCCACTCGCTTTCATATTCCCCTTCTTCAGCGAGGGCCTGTCTCAGGGTTTCCCGGGGTTCCTCACTCCTCTAGCCCTCGCAGTCGGGGGTCTTGGTGGATTCTCCATCCTTTACCTCTACATAATGGAAGCTGCTGGGGCCAAAACGCTTTACTCGCTCCCCCTCACGAGGTGCAGGGTAGCCTTGGTGAAGTTTTACACTTTCTTAACGGTGAACATGCCCGTCGCGATTCTGATAGCGGTGGCGCTCGCCGTGCTAATTCCCACGGGTACGATATCCGCTCTCATATATTTGGCAGCTCTCTCTGGATCAGCCTTGCTTAACTCACTGATCTATGCTCTTCTCTTACCGAAGGAGCCCTCTCACTGGTCCACCGAGACCTTCGGCAGGACTCTCGTGGCGGTACTCTTTCTGATAGAAGGGATGGCCTACTTCGCCGTCGGAATAATCTCCCTCTTCCTACCGAATGAACTCCAAGCTACCATCTCCCTGATCACCCTCGCAGCGATCTGGATCGTGAACTCGATTCTCCTCACTGTGAGTGGGAGGAAGGCCCTGTAGTCCCCTCCTCATTTCCCATCCCTAGCTCTGAGGAGGGCCACAGCAGGCCCTCCTTGAGTGAACCCATCAGACACACGTATGAGATGAAGATACCCAAGCTCATGACCACCAGTGAGGGCTCCACTAGATAGGTCAGCCACATGTTCCCGTATGGATTGGGAGAATAAGGACCGGGCGGGTTCCCGAGCATGTACAGGTTCACGGAAATGGCTGCTGATCCGAAACCCAGTAAGGAGAACCATCCACCCAATTTGGCCACCTTAGATGTCCCAAATAGATCGACGGGCCAGCTTAGATATACTAGGAGGACGGTGATCCCCCACATGCCCAGCAGGATGTGCCAGTGTCCCACGTTATAGGCCAGCTCGGCCCAATCCCAGGCGGGATCCCTGAAGGGCGGGTTGAAGAAGAGGGGCTTCCTCAGGCTCATGGCTACCAAGGCACCGGGGATCGTGACTGATAGCCACATGATCACATTACCCGTTACGAGCCCCCACTTCAAACTGTCTCCCCCCGCCTCGAGGCTCAGGAGAGTTGTCCCCACCAGCAGGATGAGGGCGGCTGGCGTTATGATTACGTGGGCCACCTTGCCGAAGGGCCAAACGGCGAAGCTAGCCACGGCAGCCACGAGCTGGCCGAACCATATAAGGTGCAGGGCCGCTCTCGACAGCCCCCTCTCCTCCGCCCTCAGGAGACCCACCGCTATCAGGAAGACCAAGGTGAGGGCAAGGAGGAGCATCGAGTGCTCGTGAGCGGTCAGAGCCCTCCACAGAGAATTCTCCTCGGCCAGATCCGGGTTGAACCTGGCCTCTATGAGGGCTTTAATGAACTCAGACCTCCCCTCCATGAAGCTGGATCCGAGATAGCCTCCAATAATCGATCCAGCGAGCATCAGAACTCCCGTTAACCTGATGTTAGATTCCAGAAGGTTCTTGGGACGCATTTTGAGGATCACCATCAGCCCCGCTAGGAAGATAGCTGTTAGGCCGGTGACGAACAGTCCGTGCCCTAGGTGGAAGTGCTGGGCGTAGGAGTAAGCTAGGCCGCCCACCACGGTCATGATTGAGCCCACGGCTAACAAGTTCATCAGCTCCCTCCCCAGTTCCTTCCTAGCTATCAGGGGTATCATCGTGGCATAGATCAGTAGGGCGAAGACGCTGTGATAGATGAAGGTTAACCTACCTAGGTAAACCTCCCCACCACTCTTGGATATTATCTCGGCCGCACCCACGCTGTGATTGTACCTCCCACTAGGTAAGTGGACTGGCAAGCCAAGACCAGTCCTCAACTCGGTAAATTGGGGGGAAAGCATAACTAGAAAACCGACAACCAGAACTAGCAGGGTGGATGAGAGGGCCAAGTGAAGCCTGAGACCGTCCATGACATCCCCTATATTGTCCGATGAACCCTTATTAACATGACACCCGTCAACCTCAGTTCTTGGAGCCAAATCTCGCCAGCTTCTTAGCACGATCATCGAATTAGGTTAACCTAAACTTTAATAGGGAATATGACACATGTCATAACGATGACTATGAGCAGGCAGGAGTGGATGGAAGAGAAGCTGGATCAGGTGAGGGAGATCCTTAAAGAGCTGCACAAGGGTGTGGATTTCGAGGAGCTCAAAGAGAGGTTCAGGGAGGTACTTCGCGGCGTATCTCCTTGGGAGATACCCTTGGTGGAGCAGGAGCTGGTGGCTCAGGGCGTCTCTCCCCTTGAGATAGCCGCCCTTTGTGATCTCCACGTCGCCCTCTTCAGAGAATCTCTTATGGACTCCCGCTTGGAGGGTATCGAACCGGGCCACCCTCTGGACACATTCCTCAGGGAGAACGAGGAGATACTCAAGGACTCTGAGAAGCTCATGCTCTACGCGGGCTCTCTCCCTAAGGTAGAGGTGGACAGCAGAAAGGAGGTGTTCGATCAACTCAGGAAACTCGCCTTGGAGTTGAAGGGGATAAGGAGGCACTTCGTTCGACTACAATTTCTCCTCTTCCCCTACATAGAGAGGAGAGGACTAACTGCGGTTCCGAGAGTCCTCTGGACGAAACAGGATCAGGTAATGGCGAAGATAAGGAAGCTTAACCAGATACTATCCGAGGGAAAGTTGGAGGATACGGAGTACCTATCGGAACTCAGGTCCTTCTCGGACGAGCTCTCTAGGGCTCTGGTCGATATGGTGTTCAGGGAGAACAGGATACTCTATCCAACTGTCAGGATCCTACTGAGCGATGGAGAGTGGTCCGCCATCAAGCTGGAAGAGTCCGAAGTGGGTTACTACAAGGTCGAGCCTAGAGAGGGGTGGGAGCCCAAGGATCCGGTGTACCCTCACGAGGTGAAGTCGGGCATAACTGAGGAGCAGATATCTCGCATGCCTGAGGAGATGAAGGCTATGACCTCCCTCATGGAAAAAAGGGACGATCACGTACTGGTGAGGGCTGGCGACTTGGAGCTGAAAAACGGTTACATCTCCCTGAAGGAGATGGACGCCCTCCTGAGGACCCTACCCTTTGAGATAACCTTCGTGGATGCTGATGACAGGCTCCGCTACTACAATTACAGGCCGGGGCTCATATTCTATCGCTCGAGGACGGTATTGGGGAGAAAGGTGGAACTCTGCCACCCGCCGGGCAGCGTCCACATAGTGAAGAAGATCGTGGAGGAGTTCAGGGCAGGCAAGAGAGATGTGGCCGAGTTCTGGATAGATATTGGGAGAAGGAAAGTATACATAAGGTACTTCCCCGTCAGAGGGGATGATGGTGAGTACCTTGGAACTGTGGAGGTGGTTCAGGACATTACAGAGATAAAGGAGATAAAGGGGGAGAAGAGACTCCTAGACGAGGCCTGAAATTGGGCGAATGCATTGGATGAAGGCTACCCCTCCAGATGGGCTCTTCTGCCCGCGACCTCCACATCACACCCCCCTTTCTTCACAGACACGATGGCCAGTTCGTTCTCACCAAGTTCCTTCAGAGAGAACGATAGCGTGCCACAGGAGAGCTTAGCCGTGCCCGCCCAGTTCAGGGCGTAAACGCCATCCATCAATCGGATGTACTTGAGGCCTTGGACAGGTTGCTTCCAACTGGTAAATATGCCCTTCGTATATATTACTTGAGGAGGGACCAGCCTATGCTTAGAGCAACCGGGGATCTCCACGGATTCGTTAGCTACTTTGACCGCAGTACCCTCAGGCATCCTGAGGAGCAGGACAGGCGTGTGGATGTACATGTCCATTACCCTCTTATAAAAGGTCACATCCTTCTCAAGGATTACCTCATCTCCCTCCATTATCTTCACGGGAATCTCCCTCCTGATCTCCACGTCAGCGGGGAAGAAAACCCAGTATCTCAGGAGAGCGTAGCACTCACCTTCGCACGATATCATAGCGGTCTCGACGGAAGCACTCCTGCTCCCTGAACTGCACCATCTGGTAAGCAGCTCCTCCGCCGGAGGCCACGCTATGGGAAGCTCCTCCACATCGGCCTTCCTAGGTCCGCTGACCGAAGAGTAGGCTAGGGCGATTAGCAGGAGGGCCGCTACTATCACCAGAACTATAGCAACTGTCCTTATCATGAAACGACCGTAAGGCACCTCTCACATCAGATAAAAGGCTGGCGCCTCGTCAACCTTAAATTAGTCCCCAAGATGATGGCCCTATGACAGGTGACCTCCTTTGGCCCTGATTTGAAGGAGGGTAATCGCATGTCTCTGAATCAGGAGTTCAGAGTGACGCCTTGGGAAGTCGAGGGGTTAGTGGACTACGACCGCCTGATAAAGGAGTTCGGCACTAAACCCCTAACCGAGGACCTCATCGAGAAGACGAAGGAGCTCACCAAGAGCGAGCTCCCGCTCTTCCTAAGGAGGAGGTTCTTCTTCTCCCACAGGGACTACGACTTGGTGCTGAAGGACTACGAGGAGGGAAAAGGTTTCTTCCTCTACACTGGTAGGGGACCCTCGGGTCCAATGCACATAGGACACATAATCCCTTTCTACATGACCAAGTGGTTTCAGGAGAAGTTCAAAGTCAATCTGTACATACAGATAACCGACGATGAGAAGTTCGTCTTTAAGCCGGAGCTGAGCTTCGACGACACGAAGAGATGGGCATACGAGAACATTCTGGACATAGCAGCGGTGGGTTTCGATCCCGACAGGACCTTCATATTCCAGGATAGTGAGTACACCAAGATATACGAGATGGCCGTTCCCATCTCCAAGAAGATAACGTTCTCCACTGCAAAGGCCGTGTTCGGTTTCACTGAGAGCAGCAAGATAGGTATGATATTCTTCCCTGCAATTCAGGCGGCTCCGACCTTCTTCGAGAAGAGGAGGTGCCTCATACCCGCCGCGATAGATCAGGACCCCTACTGGAGGATACAGAGGGATGTGGCAGAGAGCCTCGGCTACTACAAAACTGCCGCCATACACGGGAAGTTCTTCCCACCCCTCACTGGGCTGTCGGGGAAGATGAGCGCCAGCATGCCGGAAACAGCGATATACCTGACCGACGATCCCGAAACGGTGAGGAAAAAGATATGGAAGTTCGCTCTAACCGGTGGACAGGCGACGGTGCAGGAACAGAGGGAGAAAGGGGGCAATCCTGAGAAATGCGTGGTTTTCAAGTGGCTCGAGATGTTCTTCGAGCCCGATGACGATAAACTAATGCAGAGGTACGAGGACTGTAAATCGGGGAAGCTGCTATGTGGGGAGTGCAAGAACTACCTCATAGAAAAGGTGCAGGAATTCCTGAAGGAGCACCAGGAGAGGAGGAATAGGGCGCAGCCTCTAGTGAAGCAGTTTAAGTACACTGGAAAGCTAGCCAAGGAAATGTGGAAGAGATCGATACCCGAGGAGCTTAAAGGATTGTTGTAACTTAGTTAGCAAAAATACATACTAAATCCGGGCTAATGAGGTGACTTCTCATGTGCTAGGATATTCCAGCGGATAATCGAGGGGAAAGCGGTGAAATCAGTACTCCCTACCAACCACGAGCTCAACGCCCTCTTCCTCGGCGCGTTCCCTCAAGACCCTAGCTACATCTTTGCTTGCAGTCTCAACTACCAGAATCTTCCTCGGCTCCTTTCCGTAGATCTTTTTCACCTTCTCGGCCTTTCTGAGGAGCTTATCTACCTCCTCTGGGGACTCAGCGTGCGCGGTTACTTCGCCTACTATGAGAGGCTCCTCCAAGAAGAGATCTATTTCCTCACCGTCTACCACTTCTCTCCTTAGCTCTTTGCCCTGTGGTATCTCTCCAGCTCTCACCATCCTGTCCGTGAGAAATCTCCTTACGAATTCCTCAAAAGTCATCCCGGCAAACTTGCTGAGCTCTCCGAACGCGTAGAGAATGGAGGCACTGAGCCCCTCGTAGATCCTATCCATTCTCCTCTCTAATCTTCTTTGCTGAACCTGCAGTTCTTTTATGGTGGAGAGCATTTTATTGAAGTCCTCCCTCAGCCTGGTCTGCTCCTCCTTGAGCTCCTTGATCTCCTGCCAGATCTTCTGCTGCTCCTCCTTGATCGCCCTTATCTCCTGCCAGATCTTGGTCTGCTCCTCCCTCAGCCTGGTCTGCTCCTCCGATATCTTAACAAGCTGCTCGACCATCTTTGAGATTTGATAGGCTAAAGTGAGTTCCGGTTCTATGTATTCTATTAATTTCCTAGCCAAGCTCCTAGCAAGCTCTGGATTCTTTTCAAGTTCTTTCGAGAGCTCTTCTAATATGGACATACACTCCTATGGGAAGTTGGGGTAATATATCTTTTTCCCATTTTGGTCCACGATAGGACCTCTCGGCACTTCCTTACCCTCCATCCTGCACTCCACTTCCTGGATCCCTGAAATATGTCCGATCCAGCTTTTAATGCAGAATTGACTATTGCACATAGAAGTACTTTTCTTGGTGGGGCTGAATATTGAGATTCCTCTCAACAAGCAGCTGTTAAGAATGTTCAATCTATGAGAGTGAAGATGAGATATGATAGGAGCAAGAAAACTATAAATGCCCTAAGAAGCTCATCTCCTCCCCCCTCATACTCTATTGCGAAGATGTGAAGGAACCACGACATCGAGCCTATTATGATCAGGAGGAAGCTAAGTAGGCCAGCTACTGAGGTCCAAAGAGAGGGACTAGGATGTTCCCAGACAAATCTCCCGATCGCTATTCCCATGGGCACTAGGAAGGAGCCCACGAAGGGAAGCCACCTCCTCATTCTGCACCTGCAAATATCCTTGGATTACCGTAATAAGTATCTCCTACCCAAAACCCTGATGCAAATCAAGGCAATAATACTCGACTTGGATCAGACCCTACTCCACACTCTGCACAGATTTCATGCCGTCTTCAGTGAGATGGTGGGCGGTCTGAGCTGGGAGGATTTCGTTGAGCTCTTCAGGGAGGATAGGCTCGACGATCTTATAGAAGGAGACAGGGCTAGATTCTGGGAGGAATTCACAAAGAGGTTCTCCGAGGCAAGGCATCCCGAGGATAGGCCAATAAAGGGAGCTGGAGAGGTGCTGAAGCATCTTTCCAAGAAGTATCGCATAGTGGTAACCACTGGGAGGAGGGTACCGCCTGAAGAGGTCTGGAGGGAGCTGGAAGAGTTCGGCCTATCGTCCTACGTCCACGAGGTTCGGACGTTGGAGGGTCACGACGGTGTGTGGCATAGGGATGCCCTCCTCAGGAGGATACTTGAGGATCAAGGTCTGTCACCGGATGAAGTGGTGTTCGTGGGGGATTACTGGGTGGATATGGACTCGGCCAGAAGAGCTGGTATAAAGGCAATAGCTGTAAGGACGGGACTGGAGCCGGATGAGAGACTCCTCACGCACGGGGCACTAATTATCATTGATGGTATATGGGAACTGGCTGAGGCTCTGGAGCGTCATTTAAAGGGATGATAAGGTGGGTAGGGTCTCCCACTCTCTCTTGCACTCTCGATCAGATCTCAGCCTGTAGGACCCATCTCCCTAACCTCATCTAAATAATGTGGCGTGTTTCTCAACAGTGTATATTTTATCAAACAGACATTCCATCATTTATAAGGAAAATTATACCACACCCCTCAACGGGAAATAAATAGAAATTTTAGATGGTTATGGGAGCCATCACGGGATACTTTTTAAAAAAAAGCTAAGCATCTAGGAAGGTTCCTCATGTATCTCTATAGGTATATCCTTGCACGCATCCTTTCCTCCACTCCTCGTCGCATGCTTCTTCTCATTTGGATGTTGTCTCTCCTCGCCCTACAAATCTCCTCTACCTCCTTGATGCCTGTAATGGCCCTTCCTCAGCCGGTCCTGTCAACTGATGTTCTGAACTACAATCCATTTCCCGGTAAGACCGTTACCCAGTGCCTCACCCCGTCCAACAGCGGGGATCAAAATGGATTCAGGCCCGTAATAGAGATCGTGGTCCC